>NZ_JAFCMC010000012.1:0-192092 GCF_018130085.1 Bradyrhizobium sp. AUGA SZCCT0169
GACGACGGCGTGGATAAGCGTACGGCAAAACCGTGTGGTCCTGGCGCCCGTTGCTGGCGTCAAGCTGTCGGGTCGGCGCAAGCTGAACCGGTGGTGACGGAGTCAACCAAGAACTCGTCTCCGGGGAGATCACGGCATAAGCCGTAAAGCCATTGCGCAGGGAAGGCCGGGTGTTCACCGCTGCCCTGTATGCTCGTGTGCATTTTGTTTTGTGCAAACCGCACGCGAGACCGCGGGTGCAGCGCGCACCCGGTCTTCCCTGCGCCCTCATATTTCGAGGGCAAGGATTTCTGGCAAAGCTCGGGCGCAATGCGTCGCGAGATCGCGAAACTGCGTTTGGATGAAGGTGCAACCCACAAACACCGCCGTGGTCCCGGCCTTGAGCTCAGATGCGCAATATGGTGGTGGCTGCCCGCGCATGACGACGACAGGATCGAGTGGAGGCGCACTATCCTCCGTCCGACCCGTTGGCTCGCAATGACGCGAAGGAAACGCGGTGCCCAAATCCGCACGGTTCCTATGCCGCAATGCGGGAACCATGATACCGCGCGGACGTTGTGGTCCCATGGCGGACATCATGTCTGCCTTAATTCGGGCCAAAGAAGCTTGGGGCTGGGGCGTTCCGGGTGTTTTTTTCATTGGTTCAATTCCCATGGGTGTGCAGCTGACAGGGAAACGTTCGGCAGCGAATGATTCCGCCTCCGCAGCCGTGCGGCAGGACAATGATCGCGTCATCGAAACTTCGATTCCGGCGCGGCTCGATGATTTGCGCTGGAGCGGATTTCATACCCGCGTCGTGCTGGCGCTCGGGATCACCTGGATTCTGGATGGGCTGGAAGTCACGCTCGCCGGCGCCTTGTCCGGTGCGTTGAAGGAAAGCCCGACGCTTCGGTTCTCGAATTTCGATGTCGGACTGGCCAATAGCGCCTATCTCGCCGGCGCCGTACTCGGTGCGCTTGGTTTCGGCTGGCTGACGGACCGGATCGGCCGCAAGAAACTGTTCTTCATCACGCTCGCGGTCTATCTCACGGCGACCGCGGCAACCGCGTTCTCATGGAGCGTGGGAAGTTATGCGCTCTTTAGATTCCTGACCGGTGCGGGTATCGGCGGCGAATACACCGCGATCAACTCGACGATCCAGGAACTGGTGCCGGCGCGCTATCGCGGCTGGACCGATCTCGTCATCAACGGCAGCTTCTGGCTCGGGGCGGCGCTCGGCGCGGTCTGCGCGATCGTGCTGCTCGATCCGGCGTGGTTCGGGCCTGATTCTGGCTGGCGGCTCGCTTATATGACCGGCGCTGTCCTTGGCCTCGTCGTGTTCGTGATGCGGATGTGGATTCCGGAAAGCCCGCGCTGGCTGATGATCCATGGCCGTCCCGATGAGGCACACGCGATCGTGGACGCAATCGAGAAGTCGGCGGGGCTCGTGCGGGATGAGACGAAGGGCGTCCTGCCGAAGGTCAGATTGCGGATGCGCAGCCACACGCCGCTGCGCGAAGTCGTGCACACGCTGCTGACGGTCTATCGCCAGCGTTCGCTGGTTGGCCTGGTGCTGATGGCGGCGCAGGCGTTCTTCTACAACGCGATCTTCTTCACCTTCGCGCTGATCCTGACCGATTTTTTCAACATCCCGGCCAATCACGTCGGCTGGTACATTCTCCCGTTCGCGGCGGGTAATTTTCTCGGCCCGCTGCTGCTGGGCCGGCTGTTCGACACGGTGGGCCGCCGCAAGATGATCACGCTGACCTATGGCGTGTCGGGCGTACTGCTGGCGCTGTCGGGCTATCTGTTCTCGATCGGAGCCCTGACCGCGCAGACGCAGACGATCGCCTGGATGGTGATCTTCTTCTTTGCCTCGCCCGCGGCGAGTGCGGCGTATCTCACCGTCAGCGAGACGTTCCCGCTGGAGGTGCGCGCGCTGGCGATCGCGCTGTTTTATGCGATCGGCACCGGAATTGGCGGCGTAATTGGGCCCGCTTTGTTTGGTGTGTTGATCGATACGGGGTCGCGCACGAGTGTTTTCGCCGGCTACCTGTTGGGGTCGGCGCTGATGATCGTGGCGGCAGCCGTGGCGTGGCGCTACGCCGTCGCCGCCGAGCGCAAGTCGCTCGAAACTGTCGCACGACCGCTAGCCTTTGTGGAGTAAGATGAGATGAACGAGGATCTGTTGGAAATGCCATTGGAAGATGAGATCGTTGGCGAGGAGGAAGGTGCGCCGGAAACCGTTCCGGTGCCGCGCTCGCTGGTGCCGCATTTGAGCGAAACCGCTATCCTGCTCGACATCGACGGCACGCTGCTCGAGTTGATGCCGACGCCGCGCGAGGTCTGGGTCCCGCCGGGGCTGTCGAAGACGCTTAACCGGCTGCTGGCCCGCACCAACGGCGCGCTGGCACTCGTCAGCGGCCGCTCGCTCAACGATATCGACCTGATCTTCGCGCCGGAGCAATTCCCGGCCGTCGGCGGCCATGGCGCGGAAATGCGCATCGATCCCGACAACGAATCGGTCGACGCCCATGCGCCGCCGTTGGACAGGGAATTGAAGCGCCGGCTTGCGGCGATCGCCAAGCTCAGCCCGGGAATCTTGCTCGAGGACAAGGGTTATTCACTGGCGCTGCATTATCGCCTGGCGCCGCATGCCGAGAAGGCGATCTATGCCGCGGTGTCGCTGATCAGGGCCGATTTGCCGAACGCGCCGATCGAAGTGCTGCCGGGCAAATGCGTCTGCGAGATCAAGCATTCCGGTTTCACCAAGGCGACCGGCGTGCGCGAGCTGATGACGCGTGAACCGTTCAAGGGCCGACGTCCGCTCTTCATCGGCGATGACGTCACCGACGAAACCGTGTTTGGCATTATGCCTGATTACGATGGTCTCGCATTCTCGGTCGGCCGCCGCGCGAAAGGCGTGCAGGGACATTTCGATTCGCCGAGTGATGTGAGGGAGTTTCTTGCGCATCTGCTCGATGACGAAAGAGACGCGGCGCGGCCATGATCGGCGCACGATTTTTACAAATCGCGCCGGTTTTAGAACACAGTTCCCTGACGCATCACCATCATCTCGCGGAAAGTTTTCTTTTTTCGTGAGTTCAGGTGAGTTCCGTCCGAGCCAGCCCGAATTTGGTTTCAATTCGTTGAAACGTTGGCCAGGAACCATATTGATGAATGGTTGTTAATTCGCGGGTGCAGCAACAGGAGGGGACCTGTGAACCTCGTCGTCGTCTCGAACCGCGTTGCGCGCGGAAAACCCAATGAACCCATGACCGGAGGCCTCGCGGCGGCTTTATTGCCCGTTGTCGAGAAATCCGGGGCGATTTGGGTAGGTTCCAGCGGTCGCGTCCGTGACGGGAACCAGAAGGAACCTTTCGCCGAAATTGAAGCATTGGGCGCGGGCGCGCTTGCCATGCTTGATCTGCCGGCGGCGCATTACGGGGGCTATTACGAAGGCTTTGCGAATTCGGCGCTGTGGCCGGCGTTGCATTCCCGCGCCGATTTGATTCGCGCCTCCCAGGAGGATTACGTCAGCTATCGCGAAGTGAACGCCTTCATGGCGCGCGCGTTGCTGCGCTTCAAAAAGCCGGACTCCGCGTTCTGGGTTCAGGACTATCATTTTCTCGCGCTCGGCGCCGAGCTGCGCGATCTCGGCGTGACACAGCCGATCGGTTTCTTCCTGCACACACCGTGGCCGACGCGCTCGGTGATATCAGGCGTGCCGCATCATCGCGATCTGATCGAGGCGATGCTGGCCTATGATCTGATCGGCTTCCAGACCGAGGAGGATTGCGAGAATTTCCTGGCTTACGCGCAGTCAGATCTCGGGCTCGCCGTGCGTGACGGCGTTGTCGTCTCGCGCTATGGCCGGACCCGCGCCGCGATATTTCCGATCGGCATCGATCCGCAGAAATTCGCCCAGCAGGCCGCCAAGGCGATGACGCATCCCGACGTGTCGCGGCTGCGGCGCAGCCTGAATGGCGAGAAGCTCGCGATCGGCGTCGACCGGCTGGATTATTCCAAGGGGCTGATCAACCGCATCAAGGCGTTCGACCGGATGTGGACGCTGCATCCTCAGCTGTTGCGCACCGTTTCGCTGCTGCAGATCGCCACCCCGTCGCGCGGCGCGATCGAAGCCTATGGCAATCTGCAGAGCGATGTCGCCAAGCTCGTCAGCGACGTCAACGGCGTCCACGGCGAAGTCGACTGGACGCCGATCCGCTATCTCAACAAGGGCTTCGGCCAGGCTGTGCTCGCGGGGCTTTACCGCACCGCGCAGGTCGGCGTGGTGACGCCGCTGCAGGACGGCATGAATCTGGTCGCCAAGGAATATGTCGCCGCCCAGAATCCCGCCGACCCCGGCGTGCTGGTGCTGTCGAAATTCGCCGGCGCCGCCAACCAACTCGACACCGCCTTGCTGGTGAACCCGCACGATATCGACGGCATGGCCCGCACCATCTCAACGGCGCTCTCGATGCCGGTGACCGAGCGGCGGATGCGCTGGGAGGCGATGATGGAGAAGCTGCGCGGCGGCACGATCCAGCAATGGTTTGCCGATTTCATCGACGCGCTGCAGGAAAGCCAGCTCGATAGAGGCCCTTTGGGACCCGTCTTGGCTGATGCGCCGACCCGCTGGCCGCTACGCTCCATCAACAATGGCGCGCGGTATCATCATTAAAGCGTTTTCAAGCGAAGTGGCCGCCGGTTCGCGTCAAGAAACCGCGTCAAAAATCCAAAGCCTGCTCTCAGTAGCAATAGGAAACGCCATCCAGCACCGGGCAGCGTGCCCGGCGCGGATCGCTCGGATTCTCCATCGGCACCACGCCGTTGCCCTTGCCGACGAACACGCCTTTTCCGACGATGACGGACGATTTGTTGCCGATGATGACACTCGGGTGCGGCGAGGCCAGGTTCGATCGCGTGCCGTCGGCCCAGATGATCGCTTCTCCCGAAAGGATGCCGCGCCTTCCGTCGTCGCAACTCACATCGACGCCCTGACGGGTGCAGGATTGCCCCATGGCGGGGCCCGCAGCGCCCGCGACCAGCGCCGCTATCAGGGTGGCGAATGAAAACGCCCGCGTGATCATCATGCCGTTCTCCGCCCATGGTTGCCCCATGGTCGTCGGCGATAACCTGATTCCGGTTCAAGGCCCAGCGCCACGCGGTTGCCCCTGCCGACATTAGGGACAAATTATCCAATAAATTCAGACAATTGGGGAAATTTCAGCGCGCGTGTCCGCGGTCCCTTGCAAAATTTGTCCTGCCCCTTCAAGAGAGGGCCTCCGGAGAGATGGCCGAGTGGCTTAAGGCGCACGCTTGGAAAGCGTGTGTGCGGGAAACCGTACCGTGGGTTCGAATCCCACTCTCTCCGCCACCCGCCTTCAGGATTGCCTGTAAAGGGCGATAGACGGAAACGCCGCCGCGTTCCGAATACTGCCGGCTACCCGACAAAGTCGCGCCGCAATGGCCGGGGATACCGACGCGGTTGAAGATGCGCATGTGATCTCGTTCCACGAGATCTGCCGATTCTCCAGTCGTCCCGATCAACCCGATTGCCGTGAATGACCTACCTTGCACTGGAGAGTTTTGTCTTGCGCACGACTTCGAGAAATGCGCGAATGATCCGGCTGTTTTCGCGCTTCTGCAGAATCACGACATGCGCATAAGTGAAGATTTCCGTATCGCCGATTGGAATGAGACGAAGAGAACGGTCCGGAACGAACTCGGGTTCAGAGACATAGCTTATGCCCAATCCGCGAATGACGGCTTCGCGGATCGCCTCGCGGCTTCCGATCTCCATGACAATGCGCGGTTTGATCTTCGCCTTGGCGAGTGCCTGTTCGAACGCGCGTCGCGTCGTAGAGCCAGTCTCACGGATGATTAGCGGCTCACCTTCGAGTGCGGCGATCTTTACGTTCTTCCGCTTTGCCAGCGGATGATCTGTGCGCACAAAGACGCCAACCGGATGACGCCGATATGGAATGGTGAGAAGACGATCATCCTCGTCGATGTGTGCGAGCACCGCGATATCGCTCCTGTAGTCCAGGAGATCGGCGAGCACGTCGTGCGAGTTGCCGAGCTTCACGGCAAGCTCGATCCCCGGATAGGCGCGATTGAAGGCCGCAAGCATCTCGGTGACATGATATGGACCGACCGCGCCGACGGAAAGCCGACCGGTCTTGAGCTCGCGCGACTGCTCGAGGAATGCCGCCGCCTCTTCCTCTTCGGCAAACAGGCGTGACGTAATCGCCAATAGTTGCCGCCCCGTATCGGTCAACTCGCGCCGTCGCCCTTTCTTGATGAAGAGTTCGACACCGTACTCCTCCTCCAGCGCGCCGACCTGCGCTGTCAGCGTCGGCTGGGTGATGTGGACGGCATCCGATGCGGCGTTGAAGCCACCGGCGGTTGCCACTGCATGGAAGGAGCGGAGTTGGCTGTAACGCATAGAATAAATCTATCTATTTCTCCAAAAAAATCAATTTGTCGATGTATCAGCTTCCAGCGATGGTTCGGCATAACGAGCGCTCCTGAGAAGCGCGGAAGTGGCAGCGCTCCAGGCGCGATCAAGGGTGGAACGTCATGCGGTGGGCCTACTGGAATCCCGTAAAAGTTCGCTTCGGCGCCGGCACGTTCGATGAAGTTGAGGGCTTGATCGGCAAGCGACGCTATGCCCTCGTCACCTATAACCAGCCAATCTTCAATGACTTAGCGGCCCGCCTTGCAAAAGTCGCGGGTGAGCCGGTCGCCGTCATCGACAATATCGAGACCAACCCGGATTGCGCCGATCTGGTGAATTCCTGCCGAGTCTTCGGCGCTGCAACGCAAGCGCCCGAAGTCATCGTTGCCCTCGGTGGCGGCTCGATGATGGATGCTGCCAAGGTGCTGGCCGCCAGCAAGGGCGACTTCGAGAATGTCCGCCGCCACCTTACTGAGAAGGCGCCGCTCGACACCTCGGCGATCGTGCCGATCATTGCGGTACCGACCACTTCCGGAACCGGCAGCGAAGTCACCCATTGGGCAACCGTGTGGGATTCGGCCAACGGCAGCAAATATTCGCTCGCACATCCACTGCTCTATCCGGAAGCCGCCGTGTTGGACCCGCAACTCATTCTCGGGGCGCCGCGCGGGCTGACTCTGGCGACCGGCCTCGATTCCCTGTCACATGCGCTCGAGAGCATCTGGAACGTCAATGCCAACCCGGTCTCGGCGAGCTTCGCGGTCGAGGCTGCGCGCGAGATCATCGAAACGCTGCCGCGCCTGCTCGACAATCTCGGCGATATCGATCTGCGCACCCGTCAGGTGCGCGGCAGTCTGCTCGCCGGCTTCGCGTTCTCGCAGACCAAGACGGCTTTGGCGCACAACATCTCCTACGACATTACGCTGAAGACCGGATTGATCCACGGCATCGCCTGTTCGTTCTCGCTTCCGATCGTAATGGGGTGGGCAATAGGCAACAGCTCCGACTGCGATGCTGCACTGCGCCGGATTTTTGGCCCGGACCTCAGCGAAGGCATCCGAAAGCTGCGGTCCTTCCTCGAGGGCATGGGCGTCAAGACTGATCCAGCCGCGTATGGGGTCTCGCCCGCCGAGTGGACACGCCTGGTCGAGAAGGCGCTGGAAGGCGAGCGCGGCAGGAATTTCATAGGAAGGCAGACCGTCAAGGCAGCGTAGTGAAACAAAGCTAGAGGCGAATGCACCAATCATTAGATCACCGACAAGGTCACAAAGACCGGCGGCGTAAAGGGAGAAAGACATGACCATCACGCGTCGAAAAATGCTCGTCGGGTCCGTTGCGGCTGCCGGCGCTTTAGTCTCCATGCCGAATGTATTGCGTGCACAGGGTGTGATTCGCGTCGGCCTCATTCCGTCGGAAGATTCCCGCGCGATGCTGGCGTCGAGCCAGCAATTGCTCGATGCGCTCGAAAAGAATCTCGGCATGAAAGTGCAGGGCTTTGTCGCCGCCGACTACAACGGTGTCATCGAGGCGATGCGCTCGAACCACGTCGAAGTGGCCTACCTTGGGCCGTTCTCCTACGTGCTCGGCACAAGCGTTGCGAACATCGAAGCTTTCGCGACTGCCGAGACCTCGAAGTCCGGCCGAACCTTCTATCACAGCCAGATCATCACGCGGAAGGATAGCGGTATCAAGGATATCAACGATCTGAAGGGCAAAACCTTCGCGTTCGTCGATCCGTCTTCGACATCGGGTCACCTTTTCCCCAAGGCCGGCCTGCTCAAGCTCGGTATCGACCCGGATAAATTCTTCGGCCGCGTTCTCTTCACCGGTTCGCATGATGCCAACGCGCTGGCGGTTGCCAACAAGCGCGTTGACGCGGCCACCATCGCCGACCGCATCTTGGATGCCGCCGTGCAGAAGAATCTCGTCAAGCGCGAGGACATCCACGTCGTCTGGAGTTCCGGCCCGATCCCGGAATCACCGACGGTGTGGCGCAAGAATCTGACGCCGGAGCTCAAGGCGAAGATCAAAACCGCGTTCCTGGACATCAGGGACATCACCTGGGCCGACCAGGGCAAGCTCAACCGCTTCGTCGAAACCAACGACGCGGCCTACGATGTAATTCGGGATACCGCAAAAGCGCTCAATCTCGATCTGAAGAAGATGAAATGAGCCCACTGCGCTAACACGCCGTAACCAACCCTCCGGCATAGGACTGCTCAGATGATCAAGATCGAAGGTTTGAAGAAATCATACGGCGGGAGGCCGGTGCTCCAGGGCATCGATCTCGAAGTAAAGTCCGGCGAATTCCTCGTGGTCTTGGGTCCGAGCGGCGCCGGAAAATCAACGATGCTCCGTTGCATCAACGGCCTCACGCCGCCGGACGCCGGCAAGATCGTCATCGACGGCGCGATCTTCGACTCCAAACGTGCGGCCGGCGGACGGTTGCGCCCGGTCGCGATGATCTTCCAGAACCACAACCTGGTGAAGCGACTCACCGTGCTCAAGAACATTCTGGTCGGCCGGATGGCCGGGATGTCGTCGATCCTCTCTGCACTTCAAATCTTCCCGACGAAGGACGTCGAGATCGCGATGGAATGTCTTCAGCGCGTCGAGCTGACCCACAAGGCGATGTCGCGTGCCGATCAGCTCTCCGGCGGAGAGCAGCAGCGCATCGGCATTGCCCGTGCACTGGCACAACGCCCGGCTGTCATTCTGTGCGACGAGCCGGTGGCGAGCCTCGACCCGAAAACCTCGCGTGTCGTGCTCGGCTACCTCAAGGCGATCTGCAAGGAGGAAGGCATCGCCGTCATCTGCAATCTGCACCAGGTCGACTACGCGGTCGAATTTGGCGAGCGCATCGTCGGTCTCTCCGGCGGCAAGGTGGTTTTCGACGATACGCCGGACCACCTCACCGTCGACGTCGTGCACCAGATCTATCCAGGGCTCGAAGATCCGGGGGTCGCCCGCGTGTTGCGGCCGAACGCAGGCCCACGCCTGGTGTCGAATTCGCTCGATCCCGTCGCCCTCGCGGCATCCGCCTGAGCAGGAGAATGACCATGTCCAGCTATCAACTCGTCCTTCGTCCGCCTCAGGGCCGCTTCGGCTGGTGGGGCACCGGCGCCGTCGGTCTGGTGATCCTTGGATTCCTCTACTGGGCGGCGGTCGGATCGCAGATCAACGCGACAAATCTGTGGAACGGCATCCCTTATATGTGGGACTTTATGGTCCGCATGATGCCGCCAAACCCGGGCTTCATTGAGAAGCTCTGGCGACCGGCGCTCGAAAGCTTGCAGGTTGCGATCTGGGGCACGTTGCTCGGCGTCGCGATCTCGCTGCCGATCAGCTTCTTCGCGGCCCGCAACCTCTCGCCGCATCCAGCGATTTATCACTTCACCCGCCAGGTGCTGAACTGCATGCGCGGCATCAACGAGATCATCCTGGCGCTGATCTTCGTCGCCGCCATCGGCCTCGGCCCGTTCGCCGGCGTGCTCGCCCTCGCCATCCACGGCGCCGGCATGCTCGGCAAGTTCTTTGCCGAAGCCATGGAAGACATCGACGAAGGACCGCTCGAGGCATTCCGCTCGGCTGGCGCCGGCCCGTTCAAGACCTTTTTCTTCGGCGTGCTGCCGCAAGTGCTGCCGGCCTGGCTCGGCACCATCTTTTACCGTCTCGAGACCAATGTGCGGCAATCCACCGTACTCGGCATGGTCGGCGCGGGCGGCATCGGCTTCGAACTCGTGTCCTCGATGAAGCTGTTCCAGTACCAGGACACGGCGACCTGCATCCTGGTCATTCTTGCGATGGTGTTGGTCACCGACCTCCTTTCCTCCCGCGTCCGCTCGATGATCCGATGACGCGACTCGGCCGTCCGAACATTGCCCGGCCACTTTATGAACGTTCCCGGCATTGCCGAGAAAACGGTAACCTCTCAGCGCTCCACCGCGTGGCGCAACACTGGAAAGGATGAGCCATGCTCACACGCACTCCCGCTTCCGTGACGACGAATGGCCGCAGCTATCGCCTCCCCAATACCCCGACCGTCGTCATTTGCATCGACGGCTCCGAGCCAGGCTATATCGAGCGCGCTATCGAGAAGGGGCTTTGTCCCAATCTCGACCGGATACTTAAGACCGGCACGAACACGCTGGCGCTGTCGGTGATCCCGAGTTTCACCAACCCGAACAACCTGTCGATCATCACCGGCCGGCCGCCGGCCGTACACGGCATCGCAGGCAACTTCTTCTACGATCGCGAGACCAAGCAGGAAGTGATGATGAACGACGCCCGCTTCCTGCGCGCACCCACGATCCTCGCCGACTTCCAGAAGGCCGGGAGCAAGGTCGCTATGGTGACCGCGAAGGACAAGTTGCGCACGCTGCTGGGCAAGGGTCTCGACTTTCAAAAGGGTACCGCTATCGCGTTCTCATCGGAGAAGGCCGACAAGGCCGACATGGCCGAAAACGGCATCGACAACGTGCTCGAATTCGTTGGCATGAAACTGCCGGAAGTTTACTCGGCCGATCTGTCGGAATTCGTCTTCGCGGCCGGCGTCAAACTGCTCAAAACCTTCCGGCCGGACGTGATGTATCTTTCGACCACGGACTACGTGCAGCACAAGGCGGCGCCAGGTTCGGCGATCGCCGACAGCTTCTACAAGATGTTCGACCGCTACGTCGGAGAGCTCGATGCGCTGGGCTGTGTGCTGGTGATGACCGCCGATCACGGCATGAACGACAAGCATCTGCCAAACGGCCAGCCGGACGTTATCTACCTGCAGGAGATCCTTGATGAGAAATTCGGTTCCGGGATGACCCGGGTGATTCTCCCGATCACGGACCCATATGTCGCGCATCATGGCGCGCTCGGCTCATTCGCGACTGTCTACGTCGATGCTGACAAGCGGCAAGCCGTGCTCGATCACATCAAGACGATCGAGGGCGTCGAAGTTGCGATCCCGGCGGAGGAGGCTTGCAAGCGGTTCGAGCTTCCGGCCGACCGCATTGGCGACGTCGTCGTGCTTTCGTCGAAACACAAGGTGCTCGGCACCTCCGCCGCCAAACACGATCTGTCGGGACTCACGGAACCGCTGCGTTCGCATGGCGGTCTCACGGAGCAGACCGTGCCGATGATCGCCAATCGAAAGATCAAGATTCCCGCCGGGCGGACGCTGCGCAACTTCGACGTTTTCGACGTCGCCTTGAATCTCGTGTCCTGAGGACCGGTCCCATGAACGTGCCTTTTAGTTATGCGGCAAAGCGGGAGGCTATGCGCATTGCCGGCAAACACATCACGACCGATGACGTCGTTGAGGTCCGTAATCCCTACGACGGGTCGCTTGTCGGTACCGTGCCGGCAGCGCGCCCCGAACACGTGCGCGAAGCGTTTGCCAGGGCGAAAGCATTCAAACCGAAACTATCGCGTTTCGAGCGTCAACAGATTCTGCAGAAAACCGCTGAACTGCTGCGGGGGCGGCGCGCATCCTTCGCGCGTATCATCTCCGCGGAGTCCGGCCTGTGCTGGAAGGACGCGATTTATGAGTCGACGCGCGCCTACGACGTCTGGTCGTTCGCCGCGCAACTCGCCGTCAAGGACGATGGCGAGTCCTATGCCTGCGACATCTCGCCGAACGGCAAGGCGCGCCGCATCCATACGCTGCGAACGCCGTTGCTGGGCGTCATCTCGGCGATCACACCATTCAATCATCCGCTCAACATGGTGAGCCACAAGCTAGCGCCTGCGATCGCAACCAACAACCGGATCGTTCTCAAGCCGACCGAGCTGACTCCGCTGACCGCGCTTGCACTCGCGGACGTGCTCTATGAGGCGGGACTGCCGCCCGAAATGCTCTCTGTGGTCACGGGCAATCCATCCACGATGGGTGATGCGATGATCACTGATCCGGACGCAGACCTGGTTACCTTCACCGGCTCCGTACGCGTCGGCAAGCACATCGCCCGCACAGCAGGCTACAAGCGTATAGTGCTCGAACTCGGCGGCAATGATCCGCTGATCGTCATGGAAGACGCTGACCTCGACAAGGCGGCCGAACTCGCCGTGCAGGGTGCGACGAAGAATTCGGGCCAGCGATGCACGGCGGTGAAGCGCATTCTCGTCGTCGAGAAGGTTGCCGATGAATTCTCGAAATGCGTGCTCGAAAAGGCCAGGAAGCTGAAATGCGGCAACCCGGCCGATCCGGAAACCGACGTCGGCACGGTCATCAATGAGCGATCCGCAGTGCTGTTCGAAAGCCGTGTCAACGACGCGGTGACGAAAGGTGCCGAGCTGCTTCACGGCAATGATCGCCAGGGTGCGCTCTATTCCCCGACTGTCGTCGACCGCGTGCCGTACGATTGCGAACTGGTGCACGAGGAGACGTTCGGTCCGGTGATTCCGATCATCCGTTGTCCGAACGACATCGCAGAGGTGATCCGCATTTCCAATTCGACCGCCTACGGGCTGTCCTCCGGCGTTTGCACCAACCGCTTCGATTACATTACGCGCTTCATCAATGAGCTCGAGGTCGGCACGGTGAACGTTTGGGAGGTGCCGGGCTATCGCACCGAGATGTCGCCGTTTGGCGGCATCAAAGACTCTGGGCAGGGCTACAAGGAGGGAGTTGTGGAAGCCATGAAAGGCTTCACCAACGTGCGGACGTATTCGATGCCCTGGCAGGGCTGACGATCAATCGGAGCCGACCATGACGTCGTATACGCGCCGCGACACGCTTGCCGGAGCCATCGGCATTGCCTTGTCGACTTCACTTGCATCTCATCCGGTCAGGGCGTCCTCAGGCCGCAGCATCTTCAAACTGGGGATCGCCTCCGGAGACCCATGGCCCGATGGCGTTGTGCTGTGGACACGGCTGGTTCGTGACGTTCTGGCAACCGATGGAGGCATGGGTGATCCTCCCGTCGAGGTTACCTGGGAAGTGGCGCGCGACGAACGTTTGCAGGATGTCGTGCGGGCCGGCGTCACCCTGGCGATGCCGGAAGTCGCGCATTCGGTGCATATCGAGGTCGGCGGCCTCGAGCCCGGGCGCTCCTATTGGTACCGCTTTCGGGCCGAGAAGACCGAGAGTCCAATCGGTAGAACTCGCACCGCGCCTGCGCCGGGACAGCAAGTGTCGCGTCTGCGGTTCGCTGCGGCCGCATGCCAGCATTGGATGTACGGGAACTGGGCCGCCTATCAACGGATGGCCGATGAAGACCTCGACTTCGTGTTGCACCTCGGAGACTACATCTACGAGGCTCCGTCATCTAGCCCTGCCGCCGTCAAGCAGAAGGTCCGCGACGTTCCCTTCGACGTTCCAAAGACGCTGGCCGACTATCGGCGGATGCATTCATTGTACAAGACCGATCCGGCGATCCAAATGGCGCACGCTGCCTTTCCCTGGATTGCCATCTGGGATGATCACGACGTCGAGAACGACTATGCGGGAAGCCACGCTCCCGGTCGGCCGTCGACGGCGGCGTTCCTGCGGCAGCGGGCTGCGGCCTATCAAGCCTATTGGGAGCACATGCCACTGAGGAACGCACAGCGCCGTTGGGACCGGACGCAATCCTCTATCGGCGCTTGGCGTTCGGCGACTTGATCGACCTCATCATACTGGACGAACGCCAGTATCGCTCGCCGCTCCCTTGCCCACCACCAGCACCGGCGCTTGATCGCAGCCGCCTGGTTTCTGCTTCGGAATGCGCAGACGCATTCAACCCCGAGCGAACGATGCTCGGACTGAATCAGGAGAGCTGGCTTGCGAGCTGCCTTGCCGAGCCGGCTCGCGGACGGTGGCTGCTTCTCGGACAGCAACTCATGTTCTCGCCATTCGAGCGAAAGCTGAAATCCGGCACCGGCTTCTCCACCGACGGCTGGGATGGCTACGCGGCAGCCCATCAGCGCGTCATCGATCTGATCGCCGCACGTCCGCGCCGCGACACCATCGTTCTCGGAGGCGATATTCACGGCTTCGTCGCCTCGAATGTTCCATCCCGGCGACAGGATATTCGCTCCGATACTGTCGCAGCCCACATCGTCTGCGGCGCCATCAGCTCCCGCCTGGGCGATCACAGTGGCTATATGGCGTCGCTTCCGGACAATCCGCATATCCGGTTCGTCGATGCTGAACGTCACGGTTACACGCGTTGTACATTTACGCGAGACCAAGCCTTGTTCGAGTTTCGCGCTGTCGATGACGTGCGCGACCCAATGTCTGGTCTCAACACGTTGGCCACCTTCGCGACCAAATGGGGCGTAGCCGGTTTGCGGCCCATTTGAGAAAGGTCCACTTGCCCGAGTTGACAGGTCGGGCCGGAACCCGGATGAGCCACCGTCAGTTCCCGCGACTGGACGGTGATCTCCGTCACCCGCCTTCGCTTGCGCTTCGGCGCGGCATGCCCGCGATGAGCGCAAGCGACGGCGGGCTGGTTCGAGCTTCCTCGATGCATCGGTAGTGCCGGGGAACCAACACCGGGGCATTTGCCTTATTGGTGGATGAAGGCATCGAAATCTGCCACGACCGACATCATCGCCGGCCTTGCGCTCGCCATCGCGCTGGGTGCGACCGGCTATTACGGCTATTTGGCCTGGCTGCTGGTGTCGCCGGATTGAGCGTGGCTACGCCTTGCCGATCTTGCGCGGTGCAAGCATCAACAACCCCGCCGCGACGAACGCCAGTACCGCTGCCAGCTGAAATGTCTGCTGGAAGGCTTCAAAGAAGCCATGCGCCGCCTGCACGATTTCGAACACCAGAAAGAAAACCGACGCCGCGGTCACCGTGCCCAGCGTTCTCGTGAGCAGCGCAAGGCTGCCCGCGACGCCGCGCTCCGTCAGCGGAAGTGTTGCAGTCACGATGTCCGAATAGGCGAGCTGGAACAGGCCGAGGCCGATACCCTGCACGATCAGCCCTGTCACCCGCAGCGCTGTCGGGGTCTGCTCGGTCCACGCGCCCAGCAGCAGAAGCCCGGCGCCAATGATGGCGGCACCTGCGATGGCCAGCCGCTCCGATGAGAAGAGCCGTCCGGTGAGGCGGCCGCCGATCGGCGCTGCCAGTGCAGCGCCGGCCGCTCCAGCGGCCAGGATGGCGCCGCCCTCTGTCAGCGTGTAGCCGGGCATTCGCGCCAGATAATAAGGCACCAGCAGCCAGACCGAAAAGGCTGCGAGATTGGCCAGCACGCTGACAAAGTTGAGCAGCGTGAATCCCGGCCGTTTGAGAACGTCCATCGCGATGATCGGTCGCGCCGTGCGGGATTGGCGGAAGGCAAAGCCTGCAAACGCCACGACGGACAGCAATCCGAGCCAGACGGCGGAGAACTCTCTGACGCGATTGATCGCCATCAGCATGGTCACCAGGCCCAGCGCCAATGCGATGCCGCTTGGAATGTCAAAGCGTTCGCTTGTCAGGCGTGGCGGGGCCGCGGGCAGGCCGCGGAGCAGCAGCAGTGCCGCTATCGCGATGGGAATTCGGAACCAGAACACCGCCGGCCAATCCCAGGTGGCCGTCAAGGCGCCGCCGAGCAAGGGGCCGAGCATCCAGCCCAATGCCATCATCATCGTGTAGATGCCGAGCGCCCGGCTGCGTCGCTCCTCGCCGTAGAGCGACGTCACCAGCGCTACGCCGCAGCTCATCACCAGTGCCGCGCCGATCCCCTGCAGGCAGCGAAACACCAGCATCGCGCCGTAGCTGGGCGCACAGCTGACCAGTAGCAACGCCACCGCACTGCAGATCAGGCCGGCCCGGTAGACGACCGCGTGACCGATGGTGTCGCCGATGCGCCCGAGCGCCAACAGCAGGCTGGCGTAGGTCAGAACGTAGCAGATCACCACCCACTGGATGTCGCCGATCGAAAGTTCGAAGCCGCGGGTGATGGCAGGGAAGGCGATATTGACTGACGTGTCGAGCTGCGCCGTCGCCGTGCCCAGCCCGATCATCGCAATCTGCCACGCCTTGGAGTGGAGAAGGCCTACAGATGCTTTGGGAGGATTCGGTTCGGTTGCTGAAGGCACGTTGTGTTACGCCGGTGCGAAGCTGATCGCACCATTAGCATCGACATCGCGCGTCAATCTGCCGATCGAAGCCAACATGTTCAGATGCGCAAGCGACTCGCCAAAAGCCTGGCGCGGATTGGCGTACAGCACCCGCGGAAACACTTCCTGCGCGATCGCGAACGCAGTCGTCTTGCCTGACACGACGGATGCCACGTCGTCGAGCCGCGCCTGATGATGCTCGCGCAGCTGGGCGAGCCGGGCATGCAGTCCGCGAAACGGCAGGCCGTGCGACGGCAGCACCAGGGTATCCGGCGCCAGCGCCTCGAGCCGCGTCAGCGCCTCCAGATACTCCTTCATCGGGTTGGCTTCCGGCTGCGCCGACGGCACGATCACCGACGGCGCCATGTGCGACAGGATCTGGTCGCCGGCGATCAGGATCTTGTCGCTCTCGCAATAGAACATCGCATGTTCGGGTGAATGTCCGCCCGCCGTGATCGTCCGCCACTCGCGCTGCCCCATGGCGATCACATCGCCGTCCCGGATGCGAATGAATTCGCGCGGCGGTCGCAGGCCAAGATATTTGGATGGGCGCTGCGCCTGGATGATCCCGGTGGCGTCCTCGTCGGAGGCGCCGTTCCGCTTCATGAAGCCGGCAAAATGCTCGTCCGGACCCTCTTCGCGCTCATGCCACATCTTCCAGCCGCTGAGCCATTCGGCAAGCGGCATGCGCACCGTGCATTTCATTTCCTTCACCAGATATCCGGCGAGGCCGAAATGATCGAGATGGGCGTGCGTGAAGGTGAGGTTCTGCAACGGGCGGGCGCGCAACAGCCCGCGCCAGAGCTTGTCCCAGATTTCAAACGTGTCGTCGGTGTTCAGCCCGCAATCGACCAGCGTCCATCCCGGACCGTTGTCGAGCAGCCAGCAATTGACGTGATTGGGAATCGTCGGCATCGGCAGCCGCACCCAGAACAATCCGGGCAGCATGTCGGTCAATTCGCCATAGGCCGGCGGGCGCTGGACCGTGAATTTCAGATCGTCGGACATTCGTTTCCCCCGGACCGTCAGCTTACGCGATTTCGTCGGACCATCAACGCCAAAGGGATTTTCATGCCTCCCATGCGGCTATGCGCAGCAAAATCTTCCACCCAGGCCTTGAATGGGGAACGTTTCTCCTAGAGAAGGTGACGAACCGTCGCGCAATCGGCGCTCCGAGGTCAGTTAGGCAAAAAACCAAAATGGATGCGCTGAACCCCCTATCAGGGCTCAAGCCGGAAGCTGATCCCGCGCCGGACCTCGATCGGCGGGCACGCCGCAATCTGCTGCTGCTGGCTTGTTGCCAGGCGGTCGGCCAGTCCTGCAACACCATGATGTTTGCGGCGACGGGGCTGTCCGTCATCACCTTCTATCACCATCCAGAGTTCGCCAACCTGCCGGTCACGATGCAGCACCTCGGCGTGATGATCTGGGTATTCCCGGCCGCGCTGCTGATGCAGCGGGTCGGCCGCAGCATCGGCTTTCGCGTCGGCTCGCTGTTCGGCATGGCCGGCGCCATCATCATGTGTACCGGACTATACACCGCCAACTTCATGGTGATGTGCGCCGGCGGTCTCATCCTCGGCTACGCCGTCGCCTGTCTGCAGATGTACCGGTTTGCCGCGGCGGAATTGGTGCCGATCCATTACCGCGCCAAGGCGATTTCGTGGGTTACGGCCGGCGGCGTCGCCGCTGCGGTGATCGGCCCCAGCCTCGTGCGCGTGACGCACGATCTGGTGATGCCGCTGTATCTTGCGACCTACGCCGCCATTCTCGGCCTGCATGTGATCGTCTTTGCGGTGATGTCCTTCATCACCTTCCCCTCGGTCGCGGCTTCGACGGCTGCCGAGGGGGCTGCCGTCTCTTCAGCGCCGCCGCGTCCGCTCTGGGTGATTGCCAGCCAGCCGCGCTTCATCGCCTCAGTCATCGCCGGCATGCTGGCGTTCGGCACGATGTCCTTCATCATGAGCGCTTCGCCGCTGGCCATCGTCGGCTGCGGGTTTCCGCATGCGGAAGCCCACTGGGTCATCTTCATGCATGTGCTTGGCATGTTCGTGCCGTCGTTCTTCACCGGCAATTTGATCAACCGGTTTGGCGCCACAACGGTCATGGCCTGGGGTGTCGCGCTGATGCTGGCCGGCGTTGCTGCTGCGCTCGCCGGGCTGAGCGAATGGAATTTCCGGATCGCGCTCACGGTCAACGGCGTCGGCTGGAATTTCCTGTTCGTCGCCGCCACGACTGTCGTGACGACCTGCTACCGCCCGAGCGAGCGTGGCAAGACGCAGGCGCTCAACGATCTCCTGGTTTTCAGCACGACCGCGACGTCGAGCTTCATGGCGGGGTTTCTGCAGGATCGCTGGGGCTGGCATCCGCTCAACTGGTTTTCGGTGCTGCTGATGCTGGCCGCCGCCGCCGCCGTCCTATGGCTTCGCTACCAGCGCCCGACATTGAGCCCGGCACGCTAGGAATGCCCGCGTCGCATTGTATTTGATTTGCAGACGCACAATCAGCATGATCTGAACTCACGCGATACCGCCCGCTTTGCTGCAGTGCGATTTCGCGAACGCGTGCACGACCGCAAACATGCGGCATGACAAGAAAAACCATGGGAAGGACGCCGTCGTGATCAACCGGCTTTTTAGCAGCGCGCTTATCGGCCTTGGCCTCTTGCTTGCTGCGCTTGTGACGCAGACCCAAGCGCAATCGTCTCCCAAGACCATAACGCTTGTAGTACCCTATGCGGCGGGTGGCGGCACGGACACCGTGGCGCGTCTCATCGGCGAGCGGATGTCGGGCACGCTCGGCCAGACCGTCATCATCGAGAACGTGGTCGGAGGCGGCAGCACGCTGGCCAATGACCGTGTTGCCCGATCGGCACCTGACGGCTCCACCATCCTGATCAATCACGTCGCGCTGCTGGCGGCGCCCAGCCTGTTCATCAATCTGCGCTACGACACGGCAAACGCCTTCGAGCCGGTCGGCCTCGTCAACAACGCACCGATGGTGCTGATCGGCCGCAAGTCGATTCCCGGCGCGGGACCGAAGGATTATGTGGCCTGGATCAAGGCGCAGGGCGACAAGGCGAACTTCGCGCATGGTGGTATCGGCACCAACAGTCATTTGTGCGCCGTGATGATGGGCAATGTGCTCGGCTTCAAACCGACCGTCGTGGCGTATCGCGGATCGGCGCCGGCGATCGGCGATCTGCTCGCCGGGCAGATCGATCTGCTGTGGGACCAGGTGACCAATGCGTTGCCGCAGATTCAGGCCGGAACGCTGCACGGCATCGCCATTACGTCGCCAAAACGGCTTGAACAGTTGAAAGACGTGCCGACCACCGCCGAGCTCGGCATGCCCGAGGTCAGCTACACGATGTGGCACGGGCTCTACGTGGCCAAGGGCACGCCCAGGGAAACCGTCGGCGCGCTGAATTCGGCGCTCCGCAAGGCGCTGGCTGACCCGGTGCTGCTGGAGAAGCTGACGCAACTCGGCACCCTGCCATTTCCTGAGAACGAGTTGACGCCCGAGGCGCATGCGCGCCTGTTCGCCGCCGATCTGCCACGCGTGGCAAAGCTCGTTGAAAGCTCGGGCGTCAAGGCGAGCGAGGCGAAGTAAGGCGCTGGCGCCTTGCAGTTCAGTTTCCGGATTGACACGCGGGAGTTGAAAGAACAAAGTAGGAACTAGTGGGTTGGGCTCGGGCCGCACTTCGCGCGCCTGTCGCGGTGGCGTGACGCTGAAGATTCGCGTGGCGCTTGCGGTTTGATTTCAACGCCTCTTAAGATGAGCGCTCATTTGAGTAGGTCGAAATGAAGTTTGCAATCGGAGCGATCGTTGCAGCGTTTTGCCTGATTGCGACGCTTTCAACCTCGGATGCCCGCGGCCCTTACGGCACGATCAACGTCGGCAACTGGAAGGGCGGGGCCTATACCAACGACCAGAGCGGCGCGTTCACGCACTGCGCCGCGGGTGCCACCTATGGGAGCGGCATCCACTTTGTCGTCACGATAGACGACAAGGCGGCATGGGGTCTGGGATTCGCCCACGAGAACTGGACGCTTACCACCGAACAGGCATTTCCGATTGTCCTGACGTTTGATGGTCAGACGCCATTCAACGTTCACGGCATCCCGATCGGCGACAAACTGGTCCGTGTGCCGATGCCGCCCAACTCGGCGCTCATTGCGCAATTCCGCAAAGCCAAGACGATGACCGCCTTCACGCAAGGGCAGCTTTTCCAGTTCAAGCTCGATCAGACCGCGCAATTGTTGCCCGCGCTGGCCAATTGCGTTGCCACGGTCAAGAAAAACGGGCTCGCCGGCGCCGGCGAGTTCGCGGTCGCTCCGAAGCAGATGGCGGCGGCGGGACCGGCGCAACCGAATTCCGCGCCGCCAAAGGCCACCAGATCGGTCAACAAAACCGGTACGGGCTTCGTCGTCAGCAGCAGCGGACACGTGGTCACCAATCAACACGTGGTTGATGGCTGCAGTGGCGACATCCTCGGAAACTTGACCGGCGAGGCCCCGGTCAAGCTGCGGCTCGTTTCAAGCGATGAAACCAACGATCTCGCACTGCTGCAGGCGCCGAGCGCCTTCAAGGAAGTGGCGACGATTCGGGGCAAGGCGATCCATTCGGGCGATAGCGTCGTCGCAATCGGCTATCCCTTCCACGGCCTGTTGTCCTCCGATTTCACGGTCACCACGGGAATTGTAAGCTCCCTGAGCGGCATCATGAACGATACCCGCTTCCTGCAGATCAGCGCGGCGGTTCAGCCCGGTAACAGCGGCGGGCCGCTGCTTGACACCAGCGGCACGATCGCCGGAATGGTGGCAGCAAAACTCAATGCGTTGAAAGTTGCCAGGGCGACCGGCAACATCCCCGAGAATATCAATTTCGCGATCAAGACCGGCGCATTGCGGGACTTCCTGGACAACAGCGTCGTGCCCTACCAGACCGCCGTCGAGGCAAAGGCCGAGCTGAAGACGTCCGACATTGCGCGCAACGCAAGGGCGTTCACGCTGCTGATTTCCTGCACGGCGACCGAACAGAGCGCGAGTGCGAAAAAATCGAGCGAGTGATCCGCTCTCGCCAAAACGCCTTCTCAAAAATCCAGCGGCGCGTTGTCGACGACTTCCTTCATGACGAAGAAGGTCCGCGTCTGGCGCACGCCGGGCAGCGCGATCAGCTGCTCGCCATGGATGCGGTTGAAATCTTCCATGTCGCCGACGCGGATCTTGAGGAAATAATCGAAATCGCCGGCCACTAGATGGCAGTCGAGGACGAACTTCAGTTTCGCGATCGCGCGCTCGAACGAGGCAAAACTTTCGGGCGTGGAGCGGTCGAGCACGACGCCGACCATGACCAGCGCGCCCTTGCCGACCTTGCGCGGCGCCACCATGGCGCGGACCGTGCTGACAAACCCGTCGTCGAGCAGGCGCTGGGTGCGGCGGTGACAGGTCGCCGGGCTGACCCCGACCGCTTCGGCCAGCTCGGCATTGCTGAGCCGGCCGTTATTCTGCAGCAAACGCAACATCTTGAGGTCGACGCGGTCCAGTCGGGTCACGGAAGAATCTCTCATAAGGTGGTCAGCAGATGAACGAAAACTACCACCAATGATCAATCCAGCAACCAATCCGTCAAAATCCGATGGTAACTTAGAGAGCACCTTTCCGTCGTCTGATGATAGGCGTTCCCGCAAGATCAGACATCAACGGGGATGACGCATGCTGGAAAAATTCGAACGCTATCCGCTGACATTCGGGCCGACCCATATCGAGAAGCTGGAGCGGCTGACGCAGCATCTCGGCGGCAAGGTCGAACTCTACGCCAAGCGCGAGGACTGCAATTCGGGCCTCGCCTTCGGTGGCAACAAGCTGCGCAAGCTCGAATATATCGTGCCCGACGCGATCGCTTCCAACGCCGATACGCTGGTTTCGATCGGCGGCGTGCAATCCAATCACACCCGCATGGTCGCCGCGGTCGCGGCCAAGATCGGCATGAAATGCCGTCTGGTGCAGGAAAGCTGGGTGCCGCATGAAGACGCCGTCTACGACCGCGTCGGCAACATCCTGCTCAGCCGCGTGATGGGCGCCGACGTCCAGCTGGTGGATGAAGGTTTTGACATCGGCATTCGGCAAAGTTGGGAAGAAGCGATCGCGGACGTGAAAGCCAAGGGCGGCAAGCCGTATGCGATCCCGGCCGGCGCGTCCGTGCACAAATATGGCGGGCTCGGCTATGTCGGCTTCGCCGAAGAAGTCCGCGCCCAGGAAAAAGAACTCGGCTTCGCATTTGATTACATCGTGGTCTGCACCGTCACCGGCTCTACCCATGCCGGCATGCTGGTCGGATTTGCCAAGGACGGCCGCGCGCGGAAGGTGATCGGCATCGATGCCTCGTTCACGGCTGCGCAGACCAAGGCCCAGGTGCTTGATATCGCCCGCAACACCGCTGCCTTGGTCGAGTTGGGCAAGGAGATCGTCGCAGACGACGTCGTGCTGATCGAAGACTATGCCTACCCGGCCTATGGCGTTCCTTCGGAAGAGACCAAGGAAGCAATCCGGCTTTGCGCCCGGCTCGAAGGCATGATCACCGACCCGGTTTACGAGGGAAAATCCATGCAAGGCATGATCGACCTTGTGAACAAGGGCTATTTCCCCAAGGGATCGAAGGTGCTGTACGCCCATCTCGGCGGCGCGCCCGCGATCAACGGGTACGCCTACACGTTCCGCAATGGCTAGCGCGGCGGTGAGTGCTTAGCGCTCCGCGTCCTTCACCAGCGCGATCAGCTCGTCGCCATAGTGCTCGAGCTTCTTGTCGCCGATGCCGGGGATGTTGCGCAGTTGGTTGAGCGTCGCGGGGCGGGAGGCGGCGATGCCGTCGATGGTCGAATCGTGCAGCACGACATAGGCCGGCACGCCGCGCTTGCGCGCGATCTCGGAGCGCCAGGCCCGCAGCGCGGCCTGCAGGCCGGCATCGGCGGGCGCACCTTCTCCGGTAGACCGTGGCGCCAGATCGCCGCGCCTTGATTTGGTCCGGCTGGCGCGGACGCGGGTGCCGGCGGGCGCCTCGCGCAGCATCACCGCGGTCTCACCCTTCAAGACTCCGCGCGCGCTCTCGGTCAGCTTCAGCGCGCCAAAGGCCTCGCTGTCGGCGTGCAGGTGGCCCATGGCGACGACTTGCCGGATCGCGGCGCGCCATTGCTTCTCGTTGAGTTCGGCGCCGATGCCGAACACGGAAATCTTGTCATGGCCGAATTGCGTGACGCGCGCGGTCAAGCGGCCCACCAGCACATCAATCAGGTGCATGGCGCCGAAGCGCTGCCCGGTGCGATAGGCGCAGGACAATATTTTCTGCGCGATCACCTTGCCGTCGAGAAGCTGTGGCGGTGAAAGACAATTATCGCAATTG
The DNA here is from genome assembly GCF_018130085.1 of Bradyrhizobium sp. AUGA SZCCT0169. Classification (NCBI taxonomy): domain Bacteria; kingdom Pseudomonadati; phylum Pseudomonadota; class Alphaproteobacteria; order Hyphomicrobiales; family Nitrobacteraceae; genus Bradyrhizobium; species Bradyrhizobium sp. AUGA SZCCT0169. The sequence goes on from NZ_JAFCMC010000012.1 coordinate 23,867, forward strand.
CCGCAATTGCCGGCGCTGACCGCTTCGCCGAAATAGCCGAGCAGGCGGCTGCGCCGGCAGCCTGCGGTCTCCGCGAGGCCGACCAGCGCATCGAGCTTGCCGACCGACACGCGCTTGAACGCGTCCGAGCCGGTGGATTCGTCGATCATGCGGCGCTGTTGCACGATATCGGACAGGCCATAGGCCATCCAGGCGCTGGAGGGCTTGCCGTCGCGGCCCGCGCGTCCAGTCTCCTGGTAATAGGCCTCGATGCTCTTCGGCAAATCGAGATGCGCCACGAAGCGCACGTCGGGCTTGTCGATGCCCATGCCGAACGCGATGGTGGCGACGATCACGACACCGTCCTCGTTGATGAAGCGATCCTGGTTGCGGGAACGCAGACCGGCGTCGAGGCCGGCGTGATACGGCAGCGCTGGCACGCCGGCCTTGTTCAATGCGGCGGCGGTGTCCTCGACCTTGGCGCGCGACAGGCAATAGACGATGCCGGCGTCGCCGGCATGCCGTTCGCTGATGAAGGCCTTCAACTGGGCGGGCGCGTTCTGCTTGTCGACGATCTCATAGCGGATATTGGGGCGGTCGAAACTGGCGACAAAGCGCGGCGCATCGGTAAGCTTGAGCCGTTCGGCGATTTCCTGGCGCGTGAGGTCATCGGCGGTAGCGGTCAGCGCGATCCGCGGCACATCGGGGAACCGCTCGGCGATGACGGAAAGACCAATATATTCGGGGCGGAAGTCGTGCCCCCATTGCGACACGCAATGCGCCTCGTCGATTGCAAACAGCGCGATCCTGGCGCGTGCAAGCAGGCCGAGGCAGCGCGGCGTCAGCAGCCGCTCGGGCGCGACGTAAAGCACGTCGAGGTCGCCGGCCAGCAGCCGCTGTTCGACGGCGTTGGCTTCCTCATACGACAGCGTCGAATTCAGCACCGCTGCCTTGACGCCGGCTTCGAGCAGGCCGGCGACCTGGTCGCGCATCAATGCGATCAGCGGCGACACCACAATGCCGCAGCCTTCGCGCAACAATGACGGCAGCTGATAGCACAGCGACTTGCCGCCGCCGGTCGGCATCAGCACCAGGCAATTGCCCCCATCAGTGACGTGACGGACGATCTTTTCCTGCTCGCCCCGAAAGGCCGGCAGGCCGAACACGGAGTTCAGCACGGACAGCGCGTCAGGGGCTTTGTCCGGCTTGCGGTTAAGGGCTGCTTCCATATCGGCTTCAAAACGGGGTCAACAGGCGGGAATCGGGTGCGCGAGATCAACAATACAGGATTCCGGCGGCTTAGGGTGGAACTACTGATAGCTCGCCACGATATCCGACACTGCGCGTTCCAGCTGCTGCGCGGTCGCGCATTGCCGCACGACGGTGCAGAAGGTCGAATAGCGCGGCATTTCCGAATCGCCCCAGCCCCAGGCCATCCGTCCCTCGGGATTGAGCCACACCAGCCGCTTCGAGCGCTCGCCGATGCGGCGCAGGATATCCGCGCGAGGATCGAGATTGTTGCTGCGGGCGTCGCCGAGGATGATCACCGTGGTCTGCGGCGTGATTGCGTTCATCCATTCATGCTCGAAATCGGCAAAGGAGTTGCCGTAATCCGACGAACCGAAGCCGACCTTGGACATGATCTCGGCCATCGCCTCTTCCGGCGATTTGGATTCCAGGATGTCGCTGACCTCGATCAGGTGTCCGGAAAAAGCGAACGAGCGGACATCCGAGACCACTTCATGCAGGCTGTGGATCAGCAGCAGGAAGAAATCGGACACCCGCGCCACCGAACCCGAAACGTCGCAGATCGCGATGATTTTTGGCTTGTCGCGGTGGCGTCGTTTCCATGCGGTGAGGAACGGCACGCCGCCCCAGGCGGCGTTGCGCCGGATGGTCCGCCGCACGTCGAGGTGGCCGCGGCGTTGGCGCTTGCGCGGCTTGCTGTAGCGCTCGCGCAGGCGGCGAGCGATCTGGCGGATCAGAAGCCGCATCTGCTCGACTTGCCGCGGCTCGATCCGCGACAGCGGCGCATTGCGCAAAATCTCGTTGCGCAGGTTCTCGGCTTCCTCGCGGCCGTACAGCATCAAGGCCTGCGAGACGGTCTCGCGCACGGTGTCGCGCAAGCCGTCGAGTGCTGCCTGCAGCCGTTCCGCGAGAGCGGGATTGGTCGCCGTCAGCGCGTCGAGATCGTCGCGCAGGCGCTGGATGCCCATCTGGTCGAGAAGGCGGCCGGAGAAGATGCCGCGCTGCGTGAAATAGCGGATGTCGGACAGAGATGCGGCATTCGAAGCGTTGGCGATGGCGGAGGCCATCGCGTTGCGGTCCTGCGACAGCAGCATCTGCGCGAGCTGGCCGAGATCCTGGGCCTGGTCGCCGCCATCGGCGTCGCCCTGCGTATCGGAGGCTGCACCGGATTCCGGCGTGTCGGACTTGTCCGTCTCGCTCTCGTCGGAAGGTGCTGGCGTCGGCTCGGGCTGATCGAAGAACAGGTCAAAACAGGCGCCGAGCGCCTTCTTCTCGTCCTGGGTCTTGGCGAGCGTGAGGAGGAAGGTGTCCCGCAGCACGGTGCGGTCGCTGAAGCCGACCTTGGAAACCGCGCGCATCGCATCGATGCTTTCGGCCGGCGAGAGCCTGACGCCTGCGCCCCGCGCCGCACGAAAGAAGCGATGCAGGTTTTCTCTCATCCGCTTTATCCGAAGACGACGCTCTGCCGCGATGTCTTGGCGATGAAGGTGGATACCTGGGGCAGTGTGGCCTCGATATCCGCCTCGTATTTCAGCAGCACGTTGAGCGTATCCTTGACGATCTCGCTGCCGAGTTCGGGCGCCTGCAACAGCACCAGCACCCGTGCCCAATCGATCGTCTCGCTCACCGACGGCAGTTTCTTCAGATCGAGTGAGCGAACCTCATGGATGAAGCCGACCATCTGCCTGCGCAGCGTCTGCGAGATGCCGGGCACCCGGCTCTCGACGATGCGCTCCTCGAGCTTCTGTTCGGGGAAGCCGATGTGCAAATGGAGGCAGCGCCGCTTCAGGGCGTCGCCGAGGTCGCGCTCGCTGTTCGAGGTCAGGATCACGGTCGGCGCGGCGATGGCGGTAACGGTGCCAAGTTCCGGAATCGTGACCTGGAAATCGCTAAGGATTTCCAGCAGCAGCGATTCGAACTCGGCATCCGACTTGTCGATTTCGTCGATCAAGAGCACGCAGCCGGCCGGCTGTTCCAGCGCCTGCAGCAGCGGCCGCGGTTCGACGAATTCCTTGGAGAAGAACACGTCGCCGAAATCATGCAATTGCGCCAGCGCGTCGTGCAGCGTTTCGGCGCCGCCGAGCACTTCGCCGAGCTTGTCCTTCAGGATCTGCGTGTACAGAAGCTGCTTGGCGTATTTCCACTCGTAGAGCGCCTTGGCTTCGTCGAGGCCCTCGTAGCATTGCAGCCGGATCATCTTCAGCCCGCGCCACGCCGCGATTGCCTTCGCAAGTTCGGTCTTGCCGACGCCGGCGGGACCCTCGACCAGGATGGGCTTGTCGATCTGTTGCGACAGATAGACCGCGGTCGCGATCTGCCGGCTCGCAATATAGCCCTGCGCGGCAAGGCCGCTTTCCACTGCCTCGATCGAGGCGGTCGGCCCTTTTTCAGCCACGGGTTTCAACTCCGAATTCACTGGATTTCAGAGTGTTCTGCCTGCGTTCCGGGCAAAGAACAAGCCTCGTTTGCGGCATTTCGAGCGCCTGCAGTTCTGGCATGCGCGCGGACCGAACCGGCTAGAACCGGGTCCAGTCTTCAACGGGAACACCATTGAGAAAACGCGCCTTGACGTCGGCAACCGTATCCGGCTTGGCCGCGACTTGCTTGCCATAATCCTTGAGGTCGGCAATGCGATTGACGTTGTCGAGGCTTACTTCGCCGGGAACGAGGGATAGGTCGACGCGCAACATGCGGGCGTGGCCCGCGAGGTCGTTGGACAGCTCAAGCACGCCTTGCGCCTGTGCATGCATTAGAAGTTCGGCGATGCGGCCCTTCCAAAGCCAGCCAGCGAAGCCCGCCTTGAGGGTGCTGCGCCCGGCAAAGGGTGCGGATGTCGTGCCGACACTGAGAATATCGACATGGTTTAGCGGCACCCGGAGCCGGGATAGCGCTTCGACCAGCGCTGCCATGCTGGGGTTGTTGGCCCATACCCCGCCATCGAGATAGGCGCGATCATCGACTTCCGCTGCACGGAAATAGGTCGGCGCGGCGGCGGTCGCCAAAGCAATGTCGGTTGCCAGATAATCTGCGGCTGCCGTCAGGGCCGGATGGTGATTGGTCCGGAAAATATGAACGCCGCCGGTTCTGGCATGACAGGAGGGAATGACGAGCCGGCACCGTGCGTCGCGAAGAATTTTCCAGGGGGCGCTGTCGAAGGCCGTCGCCAATTCGGATTGCAGGATCTCCTGGGCAAATTTTGGTTTGATGAGCGAACGCAGGGTCGCCAGCAATCTCTGCCCAAGACTCGTCATCGGAAAGACGGTGGGTCCCCGCTGTTCATAAAACTCCAGCATCGTCTGCGCCGAGAGGCCCATGCCGAGTCCGAGCGCCAGTATGCCGCCGGTCGAGGTTCCCGCAATCAGATCAAAATGGTCGGTCAGCTTGCACTTCGTGATCCGTTCCCACTCGGCCAGCACCGCGGCGGTGAAGGTGCCCTTGATGCCGCCGCCGTCCAGCGACAATATTCGAAACGTGCTGCCACTCCGCGGCTCGCCGCGAACCAATGGAAGCCGGCGCAGCTGTTCGACGATGCGGTCGGCGAGGACGTCTCCCTTCAGTGCGGTGGCGAGCGCGAGATTTTCATCTGGATCGAGGCCATTTCTGAGGTTGCGCAGAATTTCAGGGCGATCGCGCAAATAGCCTTCCGCCGCGCCTCCCATGCTCGCTGCCAAGAAGCACGGCAAAGCTCGTTCGCGTGCCAGTTCGAACTCGGCGGGAATTCCGGCGCCGCCCGGATTTTTATCCCAACCCTTGCCCCCGACGACGACGACCGCGTCACATCGTTCTGCGATCCAGTTGCGCAACCGTTCCAGGTTCTGCGCTTTCTTGTCGTCGCCGCCTTCGGCCGGCACCTCATATACGAGACTGCATGATCGCCACGCCTTCGTGTCGACGCCGTACTTGTCCGGCTCGCTGGAAAAGTGCCGGGAAATCGCCATCGTCAGGCAATCGCGTGCACCTCCGGCCTGCTGAAACTCCGCCGCTTGCTGCTGCAGGATCGGCCATATCGTCGGATGGCTGCCATGGATGATGGATCCGCCATCGCGGAAGATACTCGCGCTCAGTCGTGCGACGAACGATCGGATGCTGTCCGGATCGGCGCCGTCGGGAATGGATCCAGACAGCCAGATTCGGGCACCCTTGAGTGGGGCAGCAGAAGAGTCGGCCATATGGTCAAGTCCTTCCACTTCGTTGCGGTACATTGACTCTCGCGCGATCGATTTCTTTCGGATCGATGTGGGAACGCGGATCGCCTGCGCGGGGATCTTCGCGCCAGTTTCCGGCGCCGAGCGAGCCTCCGACGCTTGAGTCCGGCACCGGGAGAAGCTGCTGCATCAAAAGACTGTATGCGGTCTCGCCGCGCAGCGCGTCGAATGTTTCCGGACTGAGATAGGGTCTGACCTGTTTGAGCAGCTTTGCGCAGGCGGAGCCTGTACTGCCGATCGGATACGCCGGTGTTTCTGGGTGGAAGCTGCGGAAGATTCGAAACTCCCGTTCGACGCCTTCCATGCCGCCAATGAAAACCGCAGCGGTAAACTCATATGTCTTTAGACGTGCGAGGCGTTGCGCGCCGAATTCGTTCGCATGGTCCTCCAGCAGATGAACGGGGTACTTTCCTGGCCTGCCGATCATCTCGTAGCGCATCCGTAGCAGGCTTGCGTTGCGCGTGCCTCCTTCGGGCGTCGCAATCGTCCCGTCGGATTCGTGCGCGGGTGTAACGATGACGCTCTGGTCGGCCGATGATGGCTTGACGTGAAGGCCCGACTGAAACATCAGGGTTATCGGATTTTTGACTGATTTTCCCGGCTTTGTCCCGGTGGCGGCGTCATGCTCGATTCTCGATGCCACCTGCCGGACCAGAGGCGTAATCGCCGGATGGCCGCCGTAGACGACCGGATAATGCGCCAGGGCATGGGCGCAAAAGGCCCGCACCGCTTCGCGAACGTTGAGCAGGTTCTGGCTCTGCCAGTACTCCTCCTTTCGGTCCGGATCGGGCTCGCTGGCGGAGAGGAAAACGGGTGGGATGATCATGGGATGACCGTCCATTGCAGCGCAGTCTTCGGATCAAGATACTGCAAGCGAAGGTGTGAGCCGAGGAAGTTCAGGTGATCGGCCTGGCTGTTGGTGACGCCAAGCGGATCATACAACAACTTGCCGCCTCGTATTCCCGCGCTCGCTGCCTGAAATGCCCGTTCGAGATCGCGGCTGGTGGGCACGCCAAGGGCCATATCGATACGGATGCGCGTAACGTCATCATGCAGCTCGATATGGCGACCGAGATATGGAACCACTTTCCATCCTTTGGTCTGGGCATAGGCCCTGACAGGACTCAGCATCTCCTTTTCCCGGTGCCGCTGCATCGCGGTGCGCATGTCGGCGACCCGACGCAGGACTTGCTTGATACCCGTCGGGGTCAAGGCCGTGACGACACCATTCTGGGCTATCGCGTTTTTCGTGTTGAGCATAAGCGGCATGAAGAATGCGCCTTCCCTCATCCGCTGCACTCTGGGCCAGACCACCTGGATGCCGCTGACGCCGGCCTGATCCGCGAATGCGATCTCCCGCTGCACATAGGGGCGATGCTTGACGTTAGGGCTGTTCAGCAACACAACGGCGTCACTGTCCGCCAGTTCCTGCAACAGTTCCTCCTGGAATACCGCCCCCGGGCGAATCGAGATTGTGTCCATGAAGACGGAATACCAACGCGCCGTGAAGGCTTCACGTAATTGATGCGCTACCGCGCTCGAGTCCATCCGGGCATAACTGATGAAAATCTTCCGCTTGGAGCGCTGCAGCCCGAGCGATTCGAGTACGAGTCCGGCAAGCTCGCCGATGTCGGCCGGATCACTCAACTCGAAGCCGTTGAACTCCGTGACCCCTTGGGGAGCGACCGTCGTGAAGGTGCGCAGATCGGCGACGACAGGAATAATCGGAACAGAGCGCTTCTTCGCTGCGGCATTGCATCGATCTCGCTGATGCTCATGCCTTTGCGGCAAAGGACGATGGCCACAGCATGCGCATCGACTGGTACAGAGTTGATGCGGCTCTGACCGACGATATCAAGCCGTTCTCCGGATTCACGCAGGTTGCGCGTCCGGCTACGCAATTCCTTGACGAGCCTGGCGCGCCGGGAATCCTCTTTCGCGCCGATAATGATCGCAAAAAAATCGGTCATAAGAAATAACCTCTTTTGATTGATCTAATACAGTATGCAATCTCTGGAGATAATAGCGACAACTATCGCTCGTTTCATCGAGAAAATTATCTGCGCAGCTTATGGCTTCGGCTGGGCTAATCTCGTGTCGGCGCCCAACTTCGCTTGTTGCCGCCGTTACATCAACAGGCCGGACATCCGGAGCAGGGCATAGCCGGCGATCAGGCCGAGATAGATCGGCCAGATCGACCAGGAGCAGAGCGCCTTGGAGTAGCGTCCAGTGCCGGCAGGCGGCGTTAGATCGAAGCAATCGCCGCGGGTATAGGTCCCCGCGCGAATCTTGGTGGCCACGGAATTGTAGAGCTGGCGATAGGATTTTTCGCGGCCGAGATAGGCCGCGTCAACCATGCAGAAGATGACGATCGGGATGATCGCGAATGCGACGATATTGTCGTTCTTCAAGGCGCCGGCAAAGCTGAAGAGGGCGCTGACGATGGCCAGACACCACGTCTTGCACTGCGCGCTGTTGCCGGCAAGCCGGGTGATGATTGCCTGCAAATAGTTCAGATGCGCGATGACCGCAGCGTTATCGGCCGGATAGAAAGCCGAAGGGGGCTTTTCCTCTGGAGGAAGTGCCATGATCACAGCCTCTTTGGTCGGTCCGGGGTTCTGGACTGATCCAGACTTTAAAGGAGATGCGACCTCGATTGTACAGCCGTTGGTTGTCGTATGAAAGAGCCAAGGCGCAGGTCAGGCGTTGAGCCCTATCGCAGCGACAATCCGGTCGCCGCCTCCAGCTCCGTGATCGCCTGCGCCGCATTGAGCACCTTGATCGTGGTCATGCCCATTTCGCGCGCCGGCTTCAGGTTGACGCCGAGATCGTCGAGATAGACGCAGTTTTTGGGATCGACCTGCAACGTCTCGACCATCATCTGGTAGATGCGCGGGTCGGGCTTGCGCAGGCCGATCTTGGCGGACTCGATGACGTGATCGAACAGCACCATGACCTCGGCGACATAGAGCGAACGGCCGCTGCGGCTGCCGATCGCGTTGGCCGGAAGATTGTTGGTGATGCAGCCGGTCTTGAATTTGGCCTTCACGCGTTTGAGCGCCTCGACCATTTCGGGGCGTAGATCGCCCGAGAGCAGAGGCAACACATCGCTGCCGCGGACCTCGGCGCCCAGCACCTTCGATTCCGTCGCGAACAGCGCATCGAAGGCTTCGATATCGACTTCCGCGCGCTCGAATTTCGCCCAGGCGTTTTCCAGATGATTGGCCGCGTTGGTGCGCCGGATGATGTCGGCGGGCAGCCCGCGTTCGGTCTCGAACCGCGTAAAGGCCTCGAACGGCGAAGTGGTCAGCACCCCGCCGAAATCCCAGATCACCGCCTCGACCATTGTTTCCCCGCCATATCTATACGCGACGGGGGAGCGGCTAACACGGAATGCCCTTCGGAGCCAGTCCGATCCGCGGCTTGGCGATGTCGGTTGCGCGGGGTATTGCTGCGGCCATGAAAGTCCTCGCTCGAGTAATTGCCAGTCTTGCGCTGCTGGTGGTCGCGCCCGCTCACGCCATCGTGGGCGGTGGCGCGCCATCCGCCGACGGCGTCGGTCGTTCGGTCGTCACCATTGTCGGTTCCCGCGGCAATTTCTGCACCGGCGCGGTGATCGCGCCCAAAATCGTGCTGACCGCGGCACACTGCGTGCAGCCCGGTGCCGATTACAAGATCGTCGAATATGGTGCGGACAAGCAGCCGTCCTTGCAGGACGTCAAGAGCGTCGCTATTCATCCCGGCTTCAAGATGCAGGCGATGCAGGCGCACCGGGCGACGGCCGATGTGGCGCTGCTGCAACTGGGTTCTCCTGTCAAAGGCAAGACGCCGTCGACGCTCGGCATGCCCAACATTCCGATTCTCGTCGGCAGCCGCTTTACGATCGCCGGCATCGGCGTCACGGCGCGCGGTGACGGCAAGAGCGGCGGCACCATTCGCGCTGCCGGATTGATTGCCACCGGCAAGCCGGGGACGCTGCAGATCCGGCTGGTTGATCCTGTTGGCCAGGGCACCCGCGACGGGCTCGGCGCCTGCACGGGAGACTCTGGCGGGCCGGTATTCGAGGACAAGCAATCAGGTCCGGCCATCGTCGGCGTCGTCAGCTGGTCGACCGGACCCAATAGCTCGGCCGGTTGCGGCGGACTCACCGGCGTCACGCCGCTGACGCTCTATCGCGACTGGCTGGTGCAGACCGCGCGGCAATGGGGCGCGGGGTTGTGAGCCCAACTGTCATTGCCGGGCTTGACCTGGCAATCCACCCCCTTCAAGCGATTCATTTTTGATGGATGCGCGGGTCAAGCCCGCGCATGACAAGGGAGCCTAGTGCCCCGCCGCCTTGTTCGCCGCCGCGTTGTTGAGCACGATCAGGCCGTCGACGGCGACGCCGACTTTGCTGTTGATCAGGAACGGATTGACGTCGATCGACGCAATGCGCGTTCCCGCATCCGCCATCAGATTGGATAGCCCGACCAGCGCCTTCACCGCGGAAGCCTCGTGCAGCGCGGGCTTGCCGCGATAACCCTTCATCTTGACGCCGGCCTTGGTCTTGCCGATCAGCTGTTTCGCCTCGTCGGCATCGAGCGGCGCGCCGGCAAGCGCCACGTCCTTCATCAGTTCGATATCGACGCCGCCGGTGCCGAACAGCACCACGGGGCCCATCTCGGCATCGAGCGAAGCGCCGACCACGAGTTCGAGGTCGGACTTTACCTGCTGCGCGATCAAAATGCCTTCGAGCTTCGGCTTGTTCTTCAGCTTCTTGACCCGCGCGGTGATGTCGTTGAACGCCTTCTTCACCTCGGCGGAACTGTTGATGTTCAGCACCACACCGCCAATGTCCGATTTGTGCAGGATCTCGGCGCTGACCACCTTGGCGACGACGGGGAAGCCGATTTTTTTGGCGATCTTCACCGCATCCGCGGCGGTCTGCGCGATCTCTTCCTTTGAGACGGGAATGCCGTAGGCCTTCAGCAGCTTTTTCGAGGCGACTTCGTCGAGCGCCGCGGCGCCATTGGCGCTTCTTAGCGTCTTCTCCAGCACGGCACGGGCGGAAGCCTTCGAGCTCGACGCGATCTCCGGCACGACTTTGCGCAGCGAGGCATATTCGATCAACGACTTGATCGCACCCACCGCGCGGTCGAGGCCCTGCATGACCGCGATGTTCGGCAGCGACTTGCGCAGGCCCTTGGTGAATTCGGTAAAGCCGATCGACATCGCGCTGATGTAGACCACGGGCTTGCTGGCGGCGCCCGCCATGTCGTTGACGATACGCAAATTGCGCTCGCGCAGTTCGTGCGGCGCCTTCGGCAGTTCGGCGTCGATGATCACGATATCGGTGTCGGGATCGTCGATCATGATCTTGATCGACTGCATGTAGACGGAGGGGTCGACTACCGCGGCAAATCCGGCATCGAGCGGATTGCCGACGATGCTGCCCGGTCCGAGCATCTTTGCGAGTTTCTCGGTGGCGTCCGCGCTCAGCGGTGCGAAGTTGAGCCCGGCGGAATCGAACGCGTCGATCAAGAGGCCGCGCTTGCCGCCCGACAGCGACACGCCGGCGAGACGATTGCTCTTCGGCGGTTCCGCATGCACGAAACATTCGGTGGTCTCGATCAGTTCGTCGAGGCCGCGAACGCGGATCACACCCTCGCGCGTCGAGATCGCATCGAAGGTTTGGATGGAGCCGGCGAGCGCGCCGGTATGCGCCATCGCCGCCGCACGGCCGCCCTCGGAGGTACCGAGCTTGAGCGCGATGACAGGTTTGCCGGCGGCGCGCGCGGCCTTGCAGGCCTCCCGGAACACTTTGGTGTTCCGCACGCCTTCGAGATAGACCACGATCACGCGGATACTTGGATCGGCCGCGAAATAGGCCATCAGGTCCGGAGTCTCGAGCCCAGTCTCGTTGCCGGTCGTGACCATGTAGCCGACACCGACGCCGCGATCCTCCAGCGCCTGGCGGATCGCCATCACGATCGCGCCGGATTGCCCGGCGATTGCGACGGGACCTGCTTCCATCGTCACGATGCGGTCATCGATATTGGTGAACAGGTTTTCGCCCGCGCTCAGATTGCCGAGGCAATTCGGGCCGGTGACGGCAAGGCCGGTTTCACGCACCGCCTCTTTCAGTTCGACCGCAAGCCGCTGGCTGTCGGCGTCCTGCAACTCGCTGAAACCCGAGGTGACGATGGTGGCGGAACGCGCACCGGCGGCCGCGGCGTCGCGGATCACCTGCACCGCGAAACGCGCCGGTACCAGCACCAGCACGTGGTCGGGTTTCTCCGGCAGGCTGGCGAAATCCTTGTAACAGGGGGCGCCCCAGATCGTTTCGCGCTTGGCGTTAACAGGGAACAGCTTGCCCTTGTATTGGTACTTGACCAGATTGTTCCAGATGCGCTCGGCATAGTTCCCGGGTTTGTCGGTCGCACCGACCAGCACGATGTTGCGCGGGTGGAGCATGGCATGGATGCTTTTGACGATGTCGCTGGCGTCGGACGAGGGCGACCAGTTTTCAGCCGAATGCGACGCGTTGACTACCCGAGCTTCCATGGATCGTGCCCTTACCTTGTTGTTTCCTTTGGCAGACGGCGATCTCGTGCGATCGCTTCGGCCATGCGTTTTCATTCTTTTTATTGAGACTTGAGGAGGGTGGCAACACGCGTTGGCCCGATAGCGCCCTTCGCGCAGCGCACGATATCCCGGCAGGCGGAGTATTCATCGTCGCCCCGGGATTGACGGGCGGATGAACTCAGGGAACAGGCCCGATCAAGGTGGCGTGCAGGAGATAGCGATCCGGCCCCGGCGTCAGCGCTTCGAACGGCCAGCAGGTCGACAGCACCAGTCCATATCCCTCGCCCATCGGATCGATGCCCGAGGCATCGAAGCGAACGATGGAAGTCGAATCCGCGCGATATCGGAATTTCTTGCCATCGCGGCGCGTGACGTCGATCTCGTCGCCGATGACGACATTTTGCAGGAAGCGGAAATGCGTATCTCGGTGCGCGGAGTAGACGGCGACGCCGCGCTCGCCCGCATCGGGTGTGTTCTCGACATGGCCCGGGCCGAACGCGAGCGCCTGGCCGCTGCTGCCGGCCAGCACGATGGTGCTGGCATGGATCCGCTTTATTTCGATGCGGGCCACCGGCCAGGTATCCGCCCATGACCACGGCCTTGTCTCGCGGCCGGTGGCGATGCTTTCCGTGAACGCGCGCTCGAGCAGGATTTGCGCGAGCGCCGCCTTGGCGTGGATGTAGCCGCCCTGGCCGAACAGGATGAGGCCGGCGACGGCGAGGAGGAGAGGGAGGATGAAGCGGCGCATTTGGAACCTCCCGTCATTGCGAGCCACCGGGTCGCGCGGATGCGCGCCCGATGACAGGCTCCGCGAAGCAATCCATACTTTCTTTGCCGCGCGGTGGATTGCTTCGCTGCGCTCGCAATGACGGTTCGAAAAAAAGTCGCGCGCGCGACCCTGGGGGACGGAGGGCCGCGCGCGCATTCGGGAGGAGCTTGGGGGGCCTCCTCCGTCAAGGGGGCGTCAGGGGATCAACGCCTGGCGCCGATTGAACGCGAACAGGACAAGACTGAATATGAGGAAGATCACACCCAGGATCATTCTCAGTTCGGCATCGGTCGCGGTCTTCGGGAGCTGGACCGTGTTCGGCGCTGCCGTGACCGCAGGGGCCGCGCGTTTCAACGCCGCGACCTGAACCCTGGCCTCGCCGGCCTCGGCGCGACGTTCCATCGGCGTGACCGGCAGTCGCGGGCGTTCACCGAACACTTTGGCGAAATCCCACCCGGCCGGCAGGTTGATCGGCAGTTCCGAAACTTTCAGCGGTTCGCCTTCGGGACGGCTCGGCGTCTTGTCGACCGCGACGAGGCTGGTCAGCCGCGTCACCAGTTGATGATCGAGTGCGAGCGCGAGGATGGTCTTGTCGGCATCCTCCGGGCTCTCCTGCCGTGTGGTGCGCGCAACTTCGGCATCGGCAATCTTGCGCCGCGCCCATAGTTTCGACAGGCCCTTGCCCTCGGCCGCGCTCGCCAGCGGAAGCGTCACCACCCACGGACGGTCACCGATCCGGCCCTTGATCTCGACCGAGCCGGCGAGCTTGTCGAGTTTGGCGGCAAGAATCAGCGGCTCATCGAGGTAGAGGTCCGGGATCGGCGATGGGGTGATGTCGGCGGTGGCGTCGGAGAATTTGGCGGTGAGGTTGGTCACCGCGGGATTCTCCAGTTTCGAGAACAGCCCACGCATGCGCTCCTCGACCTGTTCCACCGAGCCGATATGGGTGAAGGCGCCGCGGCCGAGTTCGGCGGCACGCGTCATCAGATGGGTGTTCGGGGCCGAGCCGATGCCGACCATGAAGACGCGCGAGCGGCCACGCAGCGCGTTGATGGTCTCGAACAATTGCTGCTCATTGCCGATCGCGCCGTCGGTCAGGAACACGACCTGGCGGACATAATTGGAATCGCCAACGCTGTCGCTGAGCGCGGCGCGCATCGCCGGCACCATTTCGGTGCCCCCATTGGCCTGCAGCGCGCCGACGAACGAGGTCGCTTGACCGACACGCTCGCGGTCGGCCGGCACCGAGGCCGGGAACAGCATCTCCATGGTGTGATCGAAGCGGATCACGTTGAAGCGGTCGGCAGGCTGCAGGCGGCCGAGCGCGTAAGTGAGGCTGGCCTTGGCCTGGATGATCGAGACGCCGCCCATCGAGCCGGAATTGTCGATCACGAAGATCACCTCGCGCGGCAGTGGCTTCCTGTCGTTCTGTTCGACCGAAGGCGGCGTCACGAGGGCGAGCAGATAATCGCTGCCGCCGACATGTTCGCGAAACAGGCCGACCGACGGCGCCTTCTCCGCGGCAGGCTTCCAGGTGAGTTCAAAGTCGCGATCCGCCGGCACCACGCCTTCGGCGAGCTTGATGATGAACGTGCCGCCGTCGGGGCTTTCGGTCTTGATGGTGTGATGATGGCTCTTGATCTCGCCGATCGGGAATCCGGCCTGCAGGCGAACCGTGATACTTGTCGGATTGACCGGCGCGTTGGTCGCGGGATCGAGCACCTGCGGAGAGATGCGGTCGCGGTCCGGCACCGGATCGGATTTGCTGGCGCCCCAGCCGCCGCCGGGGCGGAAGTCGACGCTCTGCACCACGGGTGCGGGATTGTAGCGCGGCCCGATCACCATCGGCAGCCGCAGCGAGAATTCATTGCCGCTCTGTGCTACCTGCTCCTGATACTCGATCTGCACCAGCACGGTTTCGCCGGGGCCGATATTGGCGACCGAATTGGTGAAGATATTCGGCCGTTCCTGTTCGGTCAGCGCCGCCTTCTGTCCGTTGCGTGCCGCTTGCTCATAGATGATGCGGGCCTGCTGCCGCTCCTTGATGTCGCCGACGATGACGCGGTCGCCGACCACCATCTTCAGCGTATCGACGGCGCCGCCGGACGGCAGCGGATAGACGTAAACCGCCTCGACCCAGTCTTGCGTCGGGTTGCGGAAAACCTGCGTGACGCGGGCGCGGACCGTGGGGCCGGACACGGTGATGTCGACATCGATGCCAAGCCGCGAGGCGTCGGCGTAGCCGTCCTCGGTCTTCAGCAGCAGCGAACCGGAACGGGCATCGCCCGGCTTGAGGAAAGTGGTCTGCGCGCGCTCGGCGGACCAGGCCGGTAAACTCAAAAATAAGGCCGCAAATCCGATCAGCAGTGCGGCGGCGCCTTCAAAGGCGAAGAACAGTATTACGCGCATTTTGCGCGACAGGCGCGAACGCCTGTCGGGCTGGATTTCACCGCAGATCGTCATTTCCTTCTCCCGTGCGACGTGTTCGTCGTGCAGGAAATCTCCGGTAACGCGCTGACGGGCGCGAGCGGAATGATCGGCATTGTTCAGCCTGACGCCAGCGCCGTGCGCCACGGCAGGGGCGGCTTTGTGCGGGTTTGTGATGGATTGTGCGTCTGGTAGACTGCCCAAACAGGCCGAACAGGGGTGACGATGCCGACGCCGGACAAGCAGCTTTCCGCCGAACAAAGCCGGCAGATCGCCGATACCATTCGGGAAGAGATCGCCCGCCGCCGCATCTCCCGGCAATCGTTGGCCGAACTCGCAAAACTCAGTCTTTCGACGCTGGAAAAGGTGCTCGGCGGCCGCCGTCCATTCACACTCGCGACCACGGTCCGGCTCGAACAGGCGCTCGGCGTATCCCTGCGCAAGACGGTGGATGCGCCGGCGCCGGCCGCGCCGGTCAATGGCGACATCGCGCCAGATGGATTGGGCGCCTATTCGCGCCGCGCGGTGGCGTGGATCGAAGGCGCTTATGTCACGATACGGCCGTCGTTCGGCGACAAGGACGCGATCTTCGCCTACCTCACCGAGATTGTCTGGAGTGATGCGGCCTCGTCGCTCGTGTTCCACGAAGGCGAGCGGCAGGATGCCTTGTACACCCAGTTCGGCGAAGTCGCGGTGCCGAACCAGTCCGGCCACATCTATCTCGTCACCAACCGGAACGGTCAGCATCGCCTGATCACGGTGGCGCGCGTGGCCATATCAGGCGAAATGTACGGCATCATCACCACGCTGCTGGCAGGGCGCGGTTCCATGCTGACACCGATTGCCGCTCCGATCGCGTATGTGCCGATCAAGATGGTCGCAAACCCGAGTTTTGGGCGCATATCGTCCGATAATGCCAATTATGCGCTGTATCGCGAACGTCTGCGGCGGACGATCGATGAGCCGTTTGCCATGTTTCTGCCCGGTTAGAGCCTGTTTTTGACGCGTTTCTTGACGCGCTATCGTCCCTTGTAATTCCCGCGCAAAGGGCCTATATCCCGCTTGTTCGAATTGTCGTTTGCCTTGTTGACTACGCCGACACCGGCCCATCCCCAAGACATCGTTGAAATCGGATCAAGCTCACGCGGAGGTCGTGTGAGCAAAGCGCATTTGCGCATCTTGGAGATAGTTACATGGCTACCGGAACAGTTAAGTGGTTTAACGCGACCAAGGGTTTTGGCTTCATTCAGCCCGACGATGGTGGAACGGATGTGTTCGTTCACATCTCGGCTGTCGAACGCGCAGGCCTGAGCTCGCTCAACGAAGGTCAGAAGATCTCGTTCGAAGCGAAGAAGGACCCGATGCGCGGCAAGACCAGCGCTGAGAACCTTCGCGTCGACTAACAAAGGTTGCTGATTACGGATTACCACGGATGTGCTGGGATCCTCTAATTAGCCTCTGATACAGAAGCCCGCCGGTGCAAATCGGCGGGCTTTTTTGTTGCCAGCACATCATCACGAGGCAATGGCTTTGTCGGTCGGCTTCGAAACGCTGAAATTCTTTCGCAGCGTCGGCTTGTGAATCTTTCCCGTCGCGTTGCGCGGCAGGGCGTCGACGAACTCGATCAGCCGCGGGCATTTGAACCGCGCCAGATTGGCCTGGCAGTGCGCGTGGATATCGTCGGCCGAAAGCGTATGGCCGGACTTCACGGCCACGATCGCCATGCCGACTTCGCCCCATTGCTCGTTCGGGATGCCGATCACGGCGGCTTCGGCGATGGCCGTCAATTGATGCAGCACGCTCTCGACCTCGGCCGGATAGACGTTCTCGCCGCCGGAAATGTACATGTCCTTCCAGCGATCGACGATGTAGTAGAAGCCCTCTTCATCGACGCGCGTGGCATCACCGGTGTGCAGCCAGCCGTCGGTGAAGGATGATTGATTGGCATCCGGCCGGTTCCAGTAGCCGGGCGTGACGTTCGGTCCCTTGACCCAGAGTTCACCGAGCTCGCCGACATCGGCGTCTGACCCATCAGGGCGAACGATCCGCACTTCCGTATGCAGCACCGGCTTGCCGGAGGAGCCGGCCTTGCGCGCGGCGTCCTCCTTGTCGAGCGTCAGCACCGCGGGGCTGGTCTCGGTCATGCCGTACCCCTGCTGCAAGGCGACGCCGCGGGCTTCCCATATTTTCAGCAGCGGCACCGGCATCGGCGCGCCACCGACACCGCCGATCACGAGCCGGCTGAAATCGGCTGCAGCAAACGACGGATGCTGCGACATGAACTGGTAGATCGCGGGCACGCCGAAGAACTGGTTGATGCCTTGGGAGGGATCGCTGATCAATTGCAGCGCAAGCCCAGGATCGAACGCGCGCATGATCAGCACGGTGCCGCCGGCGTGGAGCACGGGATTGGTGTAGCAATTCAGCCCGCCGGTGTGGAACAGCGGCAGCACCGTGAGCAGCACCGACGACGGCGAGATGTACGCGGGACCGCCGAGATTGACGCAATTCCAGAACGTCATGCCGTGGGTGATGATCGCGCCCTTCGGCTGGCCCGTAGTGCCTGAGGTGTACATGATGGTCGAGATGTCATCGAGCGTGACCATCTCCGCGCGATCGAGCGGCTTTGACGCGGCGATCGCCGCTTCATAGGAGCCACCCGGACCAAGCAGCAATGCCGATGAAACGTTGCAGAGTTTGGCGACCGATAGCGCGACCTCGGCAAGATCGGTGTCGTGGATCATGACCTTTGGCGAGGCGTCGCCGACAATGAACTGCAGCTCGGGAACGGTGAGGCGGGTGTTGAGCGGCAGGAACACGGCGCCGATCCGGAAGCAGGCGAACTGCACCTCCAGCGTATCTGATGTGTTCAGCGCCAGCACCGCGATCCGGTCGCCGCGCGCGATCTTGAGTTTGTCGCGCAGATGGGTGGCGAGCAGCGAGATCCGCGCATCAAACTCCGCATAGGAAAGCCGGTGCTGGCTGGCGAGGTCGATCGCCGCGATCTTATCCGGCGTGCGGCGGCCGAAATGGGCGATCCAGTCGTAATAGCGGACGGACAAGGCTTCCTCCTGACGTCGCGCGTGCGCGTTGCACCCGCGGTCTCGTGTGCGATTGAGTCAGACTCTGAGGGCGAGGGAGCGAGCCATTTCACGAACCCCGCAGCAATTCGCTGATCACGTTGAACTGGTTGTCGCGAAATTCGACCATGTAGCCGTCCTTGATGGGGCGATAGTCTTTCGGTGAGGTGTTGAGCTTGACGCCCGGCATCAAGAGCGGCAGTTGCACATCCCTGAGGTTGGCGGCCTGCGCCATGATGTTCTCGCGGCTCAGATCGTTCTTGCACTGCTCCAGCACGACCACCAGCGCTTGGGCGACCATGTAGCCATATCCGGCGGCGAAATTCGCCGGATCGACATTCGGCACCCGCGCCTTCATGAATTCGCGGTAGGCGATCAGGTCGGGATCTTTGGAGTCGGCCGCATAGGGCTTTAGCGATCCGACCGACATGATGCCGCTCGCGGCCTCCAAGCCCGCCGGCACCATCACGGTTTCCTTGTTGGCGCAGCCCGAGGAGATGAAGCGCATCGGACGCCAGCCGGTCTCATAGGCTTTGCGGATCGCCTGCGCGCAGGCGCGCGGCGTCACGCTGTAGATCAGGAAAACGTCGGCTTTGGTATTGGCAAGGGTGAGGATCTGCGAATCCACGCTGGGATCGGCGACTTCGAAGCTCGATGCCAGCGCGATCGCCTTGTCGGCGTCGGCCCCAAGCGCCTCTTTCACGCCGCGCAAATAATCCTTCCCGGCGTCGTCGTTCTGGTAAAGGATCGCAAAGCGTGCATTAGGATTTTTGGCGCGCGCATAGCGCACGTCGATGCCGGCTTCCTCGACGTAATTCGGTGCCCAGGGCAGCGCCATCAGCCAGGGCTGGTTGACCGGATCGTTCCATTTCGACGCGGATGAGATCAGGAACAGGTGCGGCACCTTGGCGCTGTTGAGGTACTTTGCGGTCGCCGAACTCGGCGCGGTGCCCATGGTGCCGAACATGAAGGCGACGTTGTCGCTTTCGACCAGCCGCCGCGTCGCCTCGACCGTCTTCGGCGGCGAGAAGCCGTCGTCAAGCGAGACCATGTTGAGCTTGCGCCCGTTGACGCCGCCCTTCTCGTTGACCATGTCGAAATAGCCGGCAAAGGCCTTGCCGACGACGCTGAGCGCCGAGGCCGGGCCGCTATACGGCATGATGTTGCCGAACTTGATTTCGGTAGCGGTGATGCCGGGCTGTTGCGCGAAGGCAGCTGACGATGCGACGAGCGACAGCGCCAGGAAAATGGCCGGGACAGATTGGCTCCATCGGATCATGCTTCATCTCCCCGGCGTTTTGCCGATTTTGTGTTATTGCTTTTTTGCAGAAGGCTAGGGCATGGCCGGGGAACCGGTCTTGCGTTGAGTCGCCAGCCGCTCAACGCAAGTTTACGCAGGCCGATTCAGGGCATCGTGATTCCGTCGGGAGGACAGCATGCTGGAGCGGACAACGGCGAACAGCCCGTTTTACAACGCGGATCACGAAGCGTTTCGCGACGTGATGCGGCGCTTTGTGACGCGTGAGATCGAGCCCTATGCCCATGAATGGGACGAAGCCGGCGAGTTTCCGCGTGAGCTGTACGCCAAGGCGGCCGAGATCGGCCTGCTGGGGCTCGGTTTCCCCGAGGAATATGGCGGCGTCGCTGCCGACCAGTTCATGAAAATCGTGGCCTCGCAGGAACTCGCGCGCGCCGGCGCGGGCGGTGTCTCCTCCAGCCTGATGAGCCACACCATCGGCGCGCCGCCGATCGCGCGTGCCGCCCGCGCCGAAATCAAGGCGCGGGTGCTGCCGGAGGTGCTGTCCGGCAAGAAGATATCGGCGCTGGCGATCACCGAGCCGAGCGGCGGCTCCGACGTCGCCAATCTCCGCACCAAAGCGCGCCGCGACGGCGATCATTACGTCGTCAGCGGCGAGAAGACGTTTATCACCTCCGGCATGCGGGCCGATTATCTCACGGTCGCCGTGCGCACCGGCGGTGAGGGCGCGGGCGGCGTCAGCCTGCTGCTGATCGAGGGCGATACGCCGGGGCTGTCGCGCACCAAACTCAAGAAGATGGGCTGGTGGGCGTCGGATACCGCGACGCTGCATTTCGACGAATGCCGTGTGCCGGTCGAAAACCTGCTCGGCGAGGAAGGTCAGGGCTTCAAGCTGATCATGCATAATTTTAACAGCGAACGGATGGGCATGGCGGCGAGCTGTACGGCCTATGCGCGCGTCTGCGTCGAGGAGGCAATTGCCTACGCCAGGGAGCGCCACACCTTTGGCAAACCGATCGCGCAGCACCAGGTGATCCGCCACAAGCTGGTCGACATGGCGCAAAAAGTCGCGGCCTCGCAAGCGATGCTGGAGATGCTGGCATGGCGGCTCGGACAGGGCGAAAGCCCGGTCGCCGAGATCTGCATGATGAAGAACCAGGCGACCCAGACCATGGCGTTCTGCGCCTCTGAAGCCGTGCAGATCTTCGGCGGCGCCGGCTTCATGCGCGGCATCAAGGTCGAGCGCATCTATCGCGAGGTGAAGGTCAATGCCATCGGCGGCGGCACGGAGGAGATCATGAAGGATCTGGCGTCGAGGCAGATGGGATTGTGAGAGATACGCTCGCACTTCCGTCATTCCGGGGCGGGAGCGATGCGAGCGAGCCCGGAATCCATAACCACGATCGTGAGTATGGATTCCGGGCCTGCGCCAAGTGGCGCATCCCGGAATGACGAGGGATAGACTGACAAAATGCTCTTCACCGCCGACCACGACGAACCCCGCCGTATCCTGCAAAAATTCATCGCCGCCGAGATCAATCCCTTCGTCGACGAATGGGAGGAGGCCGGACAGTTTCCCTCACATGAGTTGTTCAAGAAGCTCGGCAATCTCGGCTTTCTCGGGCTCAACAAGCCCGTGGAGTTTGGCGGGCAGGGGCTCGATTACAGCTACGCGCTGATGATGGCCGAAGAGCTCGGCGCCATCCATTGCGGCGGCGTGCCGATGGCGATCGGGGTCCAGACTGACATGGCCACCCCGGCGCTGGCTCGGTTCGGTTCCGATGAAGTGCGTCGTGAATTTTTGGCGCCCGCGATCGCGGGCGATGCGGTGGCCTGCATCGGCGTGTCCGAGCCGGGCGCCGGCTCCGATGTCGCTTCGATCAAGACCAATGCCCGGTCGGATGGCGACGATTACGTCATCAATGGCGGCAAGATGTGGATCACCAATGGCGTAAAGGCGGACTGGATTTGCCTGCTCGCCAATACCAGCGATGGGCAGGTGCATCGCAACAAGTCGCTGATCTGCGTGCCCATGAAAACCAAGGGTGTCGAGGTCGCGCGAAAACTCGACAAAATGGGCATGCGCTCGTCCGACACCGCGCAGATTTTCTTCGATAATGTGCGGGTGCCGAAGCGCAACCGCATCGGCGAGGAGGGCAAGGGCTTTACCTACCAGATGGTGCAGTTCCAGGAAGAGCGGCTGTGGGGCGCCGCGGCGTGCCTGAAGGCGCATGAGTACATTATCGCCGAGACGATCGAATATACCCGCAACCGAAAAGCGTTCGGCAAGACCCTCCTCGACAACCAGGTGGTTCATTTCAAGCTTGCGGAAATGCAGACCGAGGTCGAGCTGTTGCGGGCGCTGATCTACCGCGCTGCCGAGGCGCTGATCGCGGGCGAGGACGTCACGCGTCTTGCGACCATGGCAAAGCTCAAGGCCGGACGGCTGGGACGCGAACTCACCGATGCCTGTTTGCAATTCTGGGGCGGCATGGGCTTTATGAACGAAACACACGTCAGCCGCGCCTATCGCGACAGCCGCTTGACCTCGATCGGCGGCGGCGCCGATGAAGTGATGCTGACGGTCTTGTGCAAGATGATGGGCACGCTGCCGGGAGCGAAGTAAAATTCAACTTACCGAACCATGAACGGATATCGATATGCTCTATCAGGAGAGCCAGAAGGTCACCGAGCTGAAGCATCGCCTTCAGTCCTTCATGGATCGCCACGTCTATCCGAATGAAGAGCGCTTCTACAAAGAGGCGGAAGAGCTGGGAGCCTGGAAGGTTTTCCCGGTTGTCGAGGAGTTGAAGCCGAAGGCGCGGGAGGCCGGCCTCTGGAACCTGTTCCTGCCGGAGAGCGAACACGGCGCCGGTCTGACCAACCTCGAATACGCGCCGCTGTGCGAAGTCATGGGGCGCTCGCATCTCGCGCCTGAAGTCTTCAACTGTTCGGCGCCCGACACCGGCAACATGGAAGTGCTGGCGCGCTACGGCACGCGCGAGCATCAGGAGCGCTGGCTCAAGCCGCTGCTGGCTGGCGAAATCCGCTCCTGCTTTGCCATGACCGAACCTGCGGTCGCCTCCAGCGACGCCACCAATATCGAGAGTTCCATCCGGCGCGACGGCGATGATTACGTCATCAACGGCCGCAAATGGTACACCACCAACGCGACCGATCCGCGCTGCAAGATCTGCATCTTCATGGGCAAGACCGATCGCGATAATCCGGATCGCCATCGCCAGCAGTCGATGATCCTGGTGCCGATGGACACGCCAGGCGTCAAGGTGCTGCGGTCTATCCCGGTGTTCGGGTTCTATGGCGTGCCTGACAGGGCCTCGGAAGTGGTGTTCGAGAATGTCCGCGTGCCCGCCACCAACATGCTGCTTGGTGAGGGCCGCGGCTTCGAAATCGCACAGGGGCGTCTCGGTCCCGGCCGTATCCATCACTGCATGCGGTTGATCGGGCTCGCCGAACGGACGCTGGAAAAGATGTGCGTGCGGACCAGAAGCCGGGTTGCGTTCGGCAAGCCGGTTTCGGAGCAGACCGTCACGCAGGAGCGAATCGCGGAATCGCGCATCATGATCGAGCAGTCGCGGCTCCTTACGCTCAACGCGGCGCATATGATGGACACTGTCGGCAACCGGGCGGCCAAGGCGGAAATCGCGATGATCAAGGTCGCGGTGCCCAACATGGCGTGCCAGGTGATCGATTGGGCCATTCAGGCCCATGGCGGCGGCGGCACCAGCAACGATTTCGGCCTGGCTGCGGCCTATGCTACGGCTCGCCTGCTCCGCCTCGCCGACGGTCCGGACGAGGTTCATCGCAACCAGATTGCCCGCCTCGAACTGCGCAAGCACAGCAATGCCTGAGGCGCGGCGCCAAGATGATATTGCGGGCGCCGCTTCGGCGCCCCAAACTGGCCTGAATCGAAATTGAGGGGAAACGCCTGATGATCACGCTTTATCACTGCGACGGAGCGCGCTCGTTCCGCCCGCTCTGGATGCTGGAAGAGCTCGGGCTGCCCTATGAGCTCAAGATGCTGCCGTTTCCGCCGCGGGTGTTCGCCAAGGAATATCTCGCGATCAATCCGCTCGGCACCATTCCCTTCATGGTCGATGGCGATACCAAAATGACGGAATCGTCCGGCATCTGCCACTACATCGGCACCAGATATGGCCCGACGCCGCTGATCGTCGGGCCCGACGAGCCGGCCTATGGCGCATTCCTGAACTGGATGTATTTTTCTGACGCCACGCTGACCTTTCCGCAAACGCTGGTGCTGAGATACAGCCAGCTCGAGCCGGAGGAGCGCCGCAATCCGCAGGTGGCGGGGGATTATGCAAAATGGTTCCTCGGGCGGCTGCGGGCCGTGGAAGCCGCCACCGGCAAGTCAGAAACGCTCTGCGCGGACCGCTTTACCGCCGCCGATATCGCCAACGGTTATGCGTTGCGGTTGGCCGGAAATATCGGGCTGGCCAAGGATTTCGGGCCCAATGTCGCAGCCTATTGGGCGCGGTTGCAGGCGCGTGACGGTTATAAGCGGGCGGTGGCCGCGGAACAGAAGGCCGGCGCCGAGCAAAACGTAGCGCCGCGGGTTCGGGGCTGATTAGAAACGCAGTCATTCCGGGATGGTGCGCGAGCACCAGACCCGGAATCTCGAGATTCCCCGATGCGCAATTGCGCATCTGAGGTTCGCTTCGCGCCCCGGAATGACGTCGTTTGCGTCCGTGACAGCCCCCCAATTTCCGCTATGGTTGCCCCATCGCAGCGGCCCAAGAGCCGCGCGAGGAGGATGCACCATGGACGACATCGGCCGCAAATCGGGCCATCTGATGCTGATCACTCCGGAGCGCGTGTTTTACGCGGGCCTGCTCGGCCGGCCGCGGGAACGCTGCTCGGGTGCGTTCAACATCTATGTCGCGATCGAAGGCGGGTTGTGGCTCACCACATCAGATGGCCGTGAGAGCCATGCCGAGATGGTCGCGGTGCTGCCGAACACAGGGCATACCATCGCCAGCGACTATCGTTCGGTGCTGAGCGTCGTGATCGAGCCGGAAAGCGTTTGTCCCGGCGTGCTCGAAGACCTTGCCGCGCGGCTGTCGGGGCCTGAAGGCAAAGCCTTTGCCGACCGCATTCGCGCCGCCTATCTCGCCTTGCGCGAGCATCATGCGGGCGACGATTTCTCCAGCGCCGAGTTCGACTTTCTGTGCCTTGGCGAAGCCTTGCCGCAACGCGTGCTCGATCCACGCGTGGCCCGCGCGATTGTGCAGATCGGAAAATTCTGCGGCGAACCGGTGACGGCCGCAAGCTGCGCCGCGGAGGCAGGCCTCTCGCCGTCGCGCTTCCTGCATCTGTTCAAGGAAGAGACCGGAATCTCGTTCCGCTCGTTCCGCGCCTGGAAGCGGGCGCGGCATTTGCTGCACTTCGCCAACCAGGACATCAACCTCGCGCATCTCGCGCAGGATATCGGCTATCCCGACTCCACGCATTTCAGCCACTCGATCCGCCGCTTCTACGGCTTGAAGCCGCGCGCGATCTTTTCCGGCTCGCGCGACCTGACGATCTACCGCAGCAATCGCACCGGCGGCGCCAATAGCGGGTGGACGCAAGAAGCGGGCTGACGCGGGCCGCATGATCGCCAGCGCATGATCCGGAAAAGTGTGAAGCGGTTTTCCGAAAAGATCATGCAAGGGCGATTTCCGCCCATTTCCGAAGGCTGATCCAAAGGCTGATCCATGAGCGACAAGGCTGTCATTACCTGTGCGCTGAACGGCGTGCTGACCGACCCGAAACAGCACAACGTGCCTGTGACGCCCGAACAGATGGCGCGCGAGGCCAAGGCTGCCTTCAACGCCGGCGCCAGCATCATGCACATCCATCTGCGTCAGCAGGAGCCGGGCAAGGGCCATCTGCCGTCATGGGACGTCAGCGTTAGCAAAGAGATTCAGCAGGCGGTGCGCGAGGCCTGTCCCGGTGTCATCATCAACCACACCACCGGCACCTCGGGTCCGAACTATGGCGGCGCGCTCGATTGCGTGCGCGAGACCAAGCCGGAGATCGCGGCCTGCAACGCCGGTTCGCTGAACTACCTCAAGGTGAAATCCGACAACACCTGGGCCTGGCCGCCGATGATGTTCGATAACGCGGTCGAGAAGGTGCAGGACTATCTCGACGTGATGAAGGTCGCGGGCACGATTCCGGAGTTCGAATGCTTCGATGTCGGCATCGTGCGTTGTGTCGGCATGTACCGGCAGACCGGCATGTATTCAGGGCCGCTGGAGTATAATTTCGTGATGGGCGTCGCGTCGGGCATGCCGGCCGATCCGGATCTGCTGCCGATCCTGCTCAAGCTCAAATTGCCCGAAGCGCACTGGCAGGTCACGGCCATTGGCCGCGCCGAAATCTGGCCGCTGCACCAGCGCTGCGCCGATCTCGGCGGTCATTTGCGCACCGGGCTGGAGGACACGTTCTATCTCGCCGACGGCACCAAGGTGACCTCCAACGGCCAATTGATCGAAGCTATCGCCGCCTGCGCCCGCCGCGCTGGCAGAGAGATCGCCAGCCCCGCTGAGACACGGCAGATATTTGGGACGAGGCATTAATTGTCGTTCCGGGGCGATGCGAAGCATCGAACCCGGAACCTCGAGATTCCGGGTTCGTCCTTCGGACGCCCCGGAATGACGACCAGGAACATTCATGGCCATCATCGAATCGACCATCGCCCCGAGCAGCGCCGCCTACAAGGCCAACCGCGACGGCATGCTGGCGCTGATCGCACGCATGCGCGGGCTTGAGGAGCGGACGCGCGCCGCCTCCGCCGCCGCCAAGGATCGCTTTCACAAGCGCGGGCAATTGCTGCCGCGCGAGCGCGTCGCGCTGGTGCTCGATCCCGGCTCGCCCTTCATCGAACTGATGACGCTGGCGGGCTACATGTTCGACGTGCCGGATGCCGACAAGAGCATCCCGGGCGGCGGGGCGATCGCCGGCATCGGGTTCGTCGCCGGCATCCGCTGCATGGTCAGCGCCAATGATTCCGGCATCGACGCCGGCGCTTTGCAGCCTTACGGCCTCGACAAGACCTTGCGCGTGCAGGAACTGGCGCTGGAGAACAAGCTGCCCTACGTGCAACTGGTCGAAAGCGCCGGCGCCAATCTACTGCGCTACCGCGTTGAGGATTTTATCCGTGGCGGCAATATCTTTCGCAACCTGGCGCGGCTGTCGGCGGCGGGCTTGCCGGTCGTCACGGTGACGCATGGTTCGTCTACCGCGGGCGGTGCTTATCAGACCGGGCTCTCCGACTACATCGTGATGGTGCGCGGCCGCACCCGCGCCTTCCTCGCCGGACCGCCGCTGCTCAAGGCCGCGACGGGCGAGATCGCGACCGAGGAAGAGCTTGGCGGTGCCGAGATGCACACCTCGATTTCCGGCCTCGGCGATTATCTCGCCGAGGACGACCGCGACGCGCTGCGCATCGCGCGCGACATCATGACCAATATGCAGTGGGATCGGCCGAAGCCGGCTGAAACCTCGTATCGGCGGCCGCGCTATGACGCGGAGGAACTGCTTGGCATCATGCCGATGGATCACAAGCGCCCGGTCGACATGCGGCAGGCCATCGCGCGCTTTATCGACGATTCCGATTTTGCCGAGTTCGGCGGCAATTACGGCCCCGCCACCATCTGCGGCCACGCCCGCATCGAGGGGCAGGCGATCGGCATCATCACCAATAACGGCCCACTCGACGTGCCCGGCGCCAACAAGGCGACGCATTTCATCCAGGCCTGCTGCCAGTCGCGCACGCCGCTTTTGTATATGAACAACACCACCGGCTACATGGTAGGCAAGGCTTACGAAGAAGCCGGCATGATCAAGCACGGCTCCAAGATGATCCAGGCGGTGACCTCGGCCACCGTGCCGCAGATCACCATCTATTGCGGCGCCTCGTTCGGCGCCGGCAATTACGGCATGTGCGGGCGCGGCTTCCATCCGCGCTTCTGCTTCTCCTGGCCCAACGCCAAGACCGCCGTGATGGGCGGCGAGCAGGCGGCGGAGACCATGGCGATCGTCACCGAAGCGGCGGCTGCGCGGCGTGGCAAGCCGATCGAGAAGGAAAAGCTCGATGCCATGAAGGCGCAGATAACAGGCGTGTTCGACGGCCAGATGGACGTGTTCTCGACCTCGGCACGCGTGCTCGATGACGGCGTGATCGATCCGCGCGATACCCGCAGCATCTTGTCCGAGGTGCTGGCGATCTGTCGCGAGGCGGAGGCGCGGCAACCCCAGCGCATGCAATTCTCGGTCGCGCGGCCATGACTGTCATGAAGCCGACGCCTTTCTTCAAAATCCTGATCGCCAACCGCGGCGAGATCGCGCTGCGCATCATGCGCACCGCGCGCCGCCTCGGCTATGGCGTGGTTGCGGTCTATTCGGATGCCGACCGCGACGCGCTGCATGTCCGCGAAGCGGATCAAGCCGTGCGGATCGGTGAGGCGCTGCCGGCGCAATCCTATTTGCGCATTGAGGAGATCATTGCGGCGGCCAAAGCCAGCGGCGCCACGGCGGTGCATCCTGGCTACGGCTTCCTCGCCGAAAACGAAGATTTTGTGCAAGCCTGCCGCGACGCTGGGCTGGTGTTCATCGGACCGTCGCCGGAAGCGATCCGGGCGATGGGCAACAAGGCCGGCGCCAAGGAGATCATGGAAAAGGCCGGCGTGCCCTGCGTGCCCGGCTATCAGGGCGCGGATCAGAGCGACGCCGTGATGCTGGCGGAAGCCAGGAAGATCGGCTTTCCCGTGATGATCAAGGCGGTGGCGGGCGGCGGCGGGCGCGGCATGCGGCTCGTGGCCGACGCCGCGGCATTTCCGGATGCACTGCGCAGCGCACGGTCGGAGGCGCAGGGCGCGTTCGGCGATCCCACGGTCATTTTGGAACGCGCCATCGTCAATCCCCGCCATATCGAAATCCAGGTGTTCGGCGATCGTTACCGCAATGCCGTCCATCTCGGCGAGCGCGATTGCTCGGTGCAGCGGCGGCACCAGAAGCTGATCGAGGAGGCGCCGTCGCCGGCGGTGTCGCCGAAGCTGCGGGCGCGGATGGGCGCGGTTGCAGTGTCAGCCGTCAAGGCGATCGGCTATGAGGGCGCCGGCACACTGGAATTCCTGCTCGATGGCAGCGGCGAGTTCTATTTCATGGAAATGAACACGCGGCTGCAGGTCGAGCATCCCGTCACCGAAGCGATCACGGGCCTCGATCTGGTCGAACTGCAACTGCGCGTCGCCAGTGGCGAGCCGCTCGGGCTGGTGCAGGAAGACATCAAATTCTCCGGCCATGCCATCGAGGTGCGGCTGTGTTCGGAAGATGCCGGCCACGATTTCATGCCGCAATCCGGCACGATGGCGTTGTGGCAGATGCCGGACGGTATCCGGGTCGAACATGCGCTGCAATCCGGTTCCGAGATTCCGCCGTTCTACGATTCGATGATCGCGAAGATCATCAGCCATGGCGCCACCCGCGATGAAGCCCGGGGCAAGCTGATCGTCGGTCTGGAGCAGGTGGCTGCATTCGGCGTCACCACCAATCAGGGCTTTCTGATTTCATGCCTGCGCCATCCCGGTTTTGCCGCGGGCGAGGCGACCACGGCGTTCATCGGCAGCCACCGCGATGAATTGCTGGCGCCGCGCAAGGATGCAGCTTCGGATGCCGAGCTTGCGGCGTTGCTGTTGTATGTCACCGATCCCTCGGCGCCGAAGTGGAAGCCCGGACGTTCGTTGGCGGCGGCGTTCCCGGTTCCCGTTCGTGTCGAGATCGGCGGCGCGGTCCATGAGATCGAGATCGTGCGCGAGCGTGACGGCAGCTATCGCGGGCTCAACAACACGCTCTATCGAATCGAAGTTCACGCCGTCGACGGCGACACCATCCGCTTCAGCCGCGACGGTCTTGCGGAGTCCGTCAGATTCCTGCGTGACCGGGATCGGCTCTATTTCCTGCACCGCGGTGCCACGATTGCGGTCCGCGATTTGACGCTGGCCGCGCCGGTGTCAGCCGCGGCCAGCGGCGGCGACGGCAAGGTGAGGGCGGCGATGAACGGCCGCGTTGTCGCCGTGCTGGTCAAGCCGGGCGAGCAGGTCACGGCCGGCCAGCCTGTCATGACGCTGGAAGCGATGAAGATGGAGCATGTGCATACCGCGGGTGTTGCGGGCACAGTCGCGGCCATCGATGTCGCCGAGGGCGAGCAGGTGACGACTGGGAAGATCGTGGTGGAGATCGAGGCGGTGGCCTGATTTTACCTTCCAATAGTGGAGCATTTTCCGCGCTTCAAGCGTAAGCTGCCCAAAATCGTCACGCATTGGAGACGCTAATGAGCGGCGTAAGCTGGAAACTGGACGACGACTTCAAGACGGTAACGATCACGTTCCCTTCCACCCCGCCAGTTGCAATAAAAATGGATGCCGACGGTGCCGGCCGGATGATGCAGGACCTTGGAGAGTTTCGAGCCCGGATGAAGCCGGAAACTCCCTCGACTTACCAGACCGGCCAGAAGTGCGAGGCTGTGCCGTATCCGGCTTGGCGCACCGAGCCCGAGCTGATGCAGGGCAATACCGTTCTTCATATCCGGGATCCCCGATTCGGCTGGCTCCACTACATGTTCTCGAAGGAGGACACGCAGAAGCTGATTAGTCAGCTGCAGGCCCAGCTCAACGCCCGCCCTGAAACGCAATCGAGCAAGTTGAATTAGCTGAGATGTGGCGGCCACGTAACTCTCTAGCCGCGTCATTAACTGCAACAAACGCGAAGCGCTTGTGCAAGGGAGCGAAAGCTACGAAGCAATCCATCGTTTCCGAGCGGAGACGTGGATTGCTTCGCTTCGCTCGCAATGACGGCAGAGGGGCCTTCGTACGGACGACGATAGATTCTACTCCGCCCGCCCCGTGCCCTCATTGAGCCAGCACGCCACCTCATGCCGCGCGCCGGCATCAAGCAGCGACGGCCGTTCGACCTTGCAGCGGTCCATCACGTAGCGGCAGCGGGTGTGGAAGGCGCAGCCCGACGGCGGGTTGATCGGGCTTGGCACGTCGCCGTCGATCATGGGCGCGAGCTTCTTCGCCTTCGGGTTGGCGACCGGCACCGAGGCCAGCAGCGCCTGCGTATAGGGATGGCGCGGGTTGGCGAACAACTCGGTCTTGTCGGCGATCTCGACGATGCGCCCGAGATACATCACAGCGACGCGGTGGCTGATATGGGCGACCACGGCGAGGTCATGAGCGATGAACAAATAGGAAAAATTGTTCTTGCGTTGCAGGTCGATCAACAGATTGATCACCTGCGCCTGGATCGAGACGTCGAGCGCGGACACCGGCTCGTCGCAGACGATCAGGCTCGGCCCCAATGATAACGCTCGCGCGATGCAGATGCGCTGCCGCTGTCCGCCGGAGAACTGATGCGGATAGTTCTTCATCTGGTCCGCGCGCAGGCCGACCTGGGCGAACAGTTCGGCGACCCGTTCCTGCTGCTTGGCGCCGGTGGCGAGGCCGTGGACGCCGAGCGGCTCGCCGACGATGTCGCCGGCGGTCATGCGCGGATTGAGCGAAGCGAACGGATCCTGGAATACGATCTGCATCGAGCGCCGATGCGGGCGCAGATCTGTCTTGCTGAGGTTGGTGATGTCGGTGCCATTAAGCTTGATGGCGCCGCTGGTCGGTTCCACCAGCCGCAACACGCTGCGCGCCACCGTCGACTTGCCGCAGCCGGACTCGCCGACCAGCCCCAGCGTCTCGCCCTTGCCGACCGAGAAGCTGACGCCGTCGACCGAATGCACGGTGCCGATGCGCCGGCGCAGGATGCCGCCGCGCACCGGGTAATGTTTGACGAGGTCGGTAACCTCCAAGAGGGGCGCTCTGTCGGTCATATCGCGGCCACCATTTCCGCCGCGCGCCAGCACGCCGCAAAATGATTATCGCCGAAATCCTTGAGCGGCGGATATTCTGCGCGGCAGCGGTCGATTGCGAACGGACAGCGCGGCGCAAAGGCGCAGCCCGGCGGCAAATTGGTCAGCGACGGCACCATGCCGGGAATTTCGTTCAACCTGACATCCTCTTTCGCGCCAAGCGAAATCACCGCCGGCATCGAGGCCATCAGGCCGCGGGTGTAGGGATGCCGTGGATTCTCGAACAGCGCCTCGACAGTGGCCTCCTCGACCTTCTTGCCGGCATACATCACGATCACGCGCTGCGCGGTCTGGGCGACCACGCCGAGATCGTGGGTGATCAGGATCAGTCCGGTGCCGAGCGTCTTTTGCAGATCGACGATCAGCGCGAGGATTTGCGCCTGGATCGTGACGTCGAGCGCGGTGGTCGGCTCGTCCGCGATCAACAGCGCCGGGCGACACGCCAGTGCCATCGCGATCATCGCGCGCTGGCGCATGCCGCCGGAGAGCTGGTGCGGATATTCCTGCGCGCGCCGCTCCGGCTCGGGAATCCGGACGAGGCGCAGCATCTCGACCGCCTTCGCCCACGCTTCCTTCGCCGTCATGTCCTGGTGCAGGCGCACCACCTCGGTGATCTGGTCGCCGATCCGCATCACTGGATTGAGCGAGGTCATCGGCTCCTGGAAGATCATCGACATCCGGTTGCCGCGGATCTTGCGCATGTCCGCTTCGTCGATGCCGAGCAAATCAGTGCCTTCGAGCGTCACCGAGCCGCCGACGATCCGGCCCGGCGGGTCCGGCACCAGGCGCATGATCGACAGCGCGCTGACGCTCTTGCCGCAGCCGGATTCGCCGACGATCGCTAGCGTCTCGCCGCGGCGAACGTGGAATGACACGTCGTCGACGGCCCGGAACAGGCCCGAATTGGTGAAGAACACCGTCTGCAGGTTCTTCACATCGAGAACCGTCTCATCCGCTCGTGCCAGCGTCATCAGCCGCGCTGCCTCGGGTCGAGGATATCGCGCAGCGCGTCGCCGAACAGATTAGTGCCGAACACCGCAAGGCTGATCGCGACGCCGGGGAAGATCACCAGCCACGGCGCGGTGCGGACATATTCCGCCGCCGATTCCGACAGCATGCGGCCCCATGACGGATAGGGCTCGGGAATGCCGAGGCCGAGAAACGACAGCGAGGCTTCGGTGAGAATGGTGGAACCGAGCTGCGCGGTCGCCAGCACGATCAGCGGCGCCAGCGTGTTCGGCAGTACGTGGCGGATAGCGATGCGCGTTTCGCTCATGCCGATCGACTTGGCGGCCTCGACGAACGGCAGTTCGCGCAAGGCCAGCGTGTTGGCGCGGATCACGCGGGCCACCGTCGGAATCAGCGGGATCGCGATCGCGATGATGACGTTCGGCAGCGACGGCCCCAGGGCCGCTGTCATTACCAGCGCCAGCACCAGCAGCGGCAGGGCCTGCAGGATGTCGGTCACGCGTTGGAACAGCAAATCGACCCAGCCCGAGAGATAGCCGGAGACGAGGCCGACGATGACGCCGAGCGTCGAGCCCAGCAGCGTGGCGCCGATGCCGACGGCGAGCGAAATCCGGGCGCCATGGACGATCCGGCTCCAGACATCGCGGCCGAATGAATCGGTGCCCAGCCAATGCACGGCATCGGGCGCCGCCAGCCGGTGCGTGGAATCGACGCTGAGCGGACTGAAGCGGCAGATCAGATCGGCCGATATCGCCACCCAGACGAACATTATCATGATGAAGAGGCCGATGGTGCCGAGCATGTAGCGTTGCGCGAGAAACGTCAGCCGGCGCCAGCCATGCGTCGAATGGGCGCCGGCGCGTTTCAGTTCGCTATCGTAATTGACTACAGCCAAACCTGAATCTCCTAATCCCCGTAGCGGATGCGCGGATCGATCGCGGCATACAGCAAGTCGACGGTGAAGTTGGCGAACACCACGACGACCGCGATCAGCATCACGAGGTTCTGCACGATCGGGTAGTCGCGCCAGCGCAGCGCCTCGACCAGGAAGCGGGCGATGCCCGGGATATTGAACACGGTTTCGGTGACGATCAGCCCGCCGATCAGGAAAGCGGCCTCGATGCCGATCACGGTGATGACGGGCAGGATGGCGTTCTTCAGCGCATGGCGGTAATTGACCGAATTCTCCGAGGCGCCCTTGGCGCGCGCGGTGCGGATGAAATCCTGGCGCAGGATTTCCAGCATCGAGGAGCGCGTGATACGCATCGTCAGCGCGGCGCTGCGAAAGCCGACCGCCATCGCCGGCACGGCGTAGATGGCGATCGCTTCGGTCCAGGTTTTCGGATTGGGGTTGAAGATCGGCATGGTTCCGAACATCGAAACCGACGCCATCAGGATCAGCAGCCCGAGCCAGAACGAGGGCAGCGACAGTCCGCTCAGGCTGACGATACGCAAGGCATAATCAAGCCTTGTGCCCTGGTGAACGGCGCTGATGACGCCGAGGGGAATGCCGATCGCTGCGGAGAACAGCAGTGCCAGGCCCGCCAGCCGCGCCGTGATCGGAATTCGCGGCAGGATCTCCTGCAGCGCCGGTTTTTCCGACACATAGGAATAGCCGAGATCGCCGTGCAGCAACCCGCCGATCCAGCGGAAATACTGCACCACGATCGGGTCGCTGAGACCGAGTTCCTTTTCCAGATTGGCCTTGTCGGCGGGATCGACAAAGCCGGCTGCGTCGAACAGGATGTCGACGATATTGCCGGGAACGACGCGCAGCAGCACGAAGATGATGATCGAGATCCCGATCAGGGTCACGAACATCAACGCGAGGCGTCGCACGATATAAGCAAACACCTGGCTATTCTCCCTGGCCGGCCGACGTTATGGCGGACGCTACTTGTCCATCCATACATCCTCGTAACGATAGCCGTTATAGGAGCTGTTCACCATGATGGTGATGCCCTTGACGTAGGGCTGCCAGCACGAACCCGAGCGGCCGTGGTAGATGATCGGGCGGGCGACGTCTTCCTGCAGCTTCTTGTCGATCTCCCAGACGATTTTCTTGCGCTTGGCGACGTCGGTTTCCTGGGATTGCTCGCCGAACAGCTTTTCGATGTCCTTGTTGCAGTAGTTGGTGTAGTTGCGCTCCGAGCCGCAGGAATAGTTCTCGTAGAACGACTGGTCGGGATCGTCGACCGCATTGCCGGTCAAATTGAGGCCGAGCGCATAATCCTTGCGCGCGACTTTCGAGAACCAGTTCGCCGTCTCGACCACGTCAAGCTCGCCATCGATATAGATGCTCTTGAGCTGATCGATCAGGATGATGGCGGGGTCGCGATAGATCGGAATATTGCGCGTTGCGACCTTGACCGCGAGCCGCTTGTCCGGCCCAAAGCCCGCCTTCTGCATCAGCTTGCGCGCTTCTTCCCGGTTGGCGTTGATGTCGGGCCCGTAGCCCGGGATCGTCTCCAGCATCTCTTTCGGCATTGCCCACAACCCGCCCGGGGCGGGAAGCATGGTGCCGCCGATATCCGCCTGTCCCTCGAACAGGATCGAGATGAACGCCTTGCGGTCGATCGCCAGCGCCATCGCGCGGCGGATATCCAGGCTGTCAAACGGCGGCGAGGACGAGTTGACGATGATGTTGGTCGAGACGTTGATCGGCTCGACGACGCACACGGCGTTCGGCGACTGCTTCTTGACGTCCTTGAGCAACGGGATCGACACCTCGGTCGGGAAGGTCATGTCGAATTGGCCGGAAATAAAGCCGAGAATCGCCGTCGACCGGTTGGTGATGATGGTGAACTCGATGCCGTCGAGATGCGGCAGGCCCTTCTTCCAGTAATCCGGGTTGCGCGTCAGCTTGATCGATTCGTTGGCCTTGAACTCGACGAACTTGAACGGACCGGTGCCGGTTGGCTTGGTGCGCATGTCGCCCGCTGAAACATGGCACGGATAGACCGGTGTATAGCCGGAGGCGAGCAGCGCCAGCAGCGCCGGCTGCGGCCGTTTCAGGTTGAACGACGCCTCGAAATCGCCTGACGTGGTGACGTCGACGACCTCGTCGTACCAGGATTTTCGCGGGTTCTTGCGGAACTTCTGCTGCGACTTGCCCATCAGCATGTCGAAGGTGCATTTGACGTCCGCGGAGGTGAACGGCTTGCCGTCGTGCCACTTGACGCCCTGCCGCAGCTTGAAGGTGAGCTTCTTCTTGTCGCCGCTCCAGGCCCAGCTTTCCGCAAGATCCGGGACGATCGATTCCATGGAGTTCTGCGGGACGTCCTGCTTGTAGATCACGAGGTTGTTGAAAACCGGCATGAAGGGAATGTTGACCGAATAGGTCGCTTCCTCGTGGATCGAGGCGCTGGCCGGGCTGTCGCGGTGATAGACCTTGAGAATGCCGCCCTGCTTGGGCTCGCCTGCCGATGCAACATGGTAGGCCGGCAGCAATAACAACGCCGCGACGGCAAGCGTTCGCACGCTCCGCATGGTGTCCCCTCCCGAGAATGTTCGGTCTCAATGGCCGATTACCACCGACGATAGCATGACCATCCTGCCGGGCAACCGGCCAAGTCCGGGCGGATGTTGGCAATTCGAACTAATAGTCCGTGTGGTGGAACTGACCCGACTTTTGCGGCGATTTGCACGGAAATGGGTCAGCAATTGCCGCCGTCGTTGCGACGCACACAAGATAATCGCGCCATAATGCCTCACCCGAGCACTCCCTCATATTTCGCATCAACGCGGCCCCGCGTTTGCCGATCAGCACCGCTCACACGATCCGCGAGGTCTTGTTGCCCCAGTAGCGGTCGCGCAGCAGGCGCTTGTAGAGTTTGCCGGTGGGCAGCCGCGGCAGCTCTTTCTCGAAATCGATCGAGCGCGGCACTTTTTGGCGCGACAGCGACTGGCTGCAGAACGCGATCAGTTCCTCCGCGAGATCCGGCCCCGGCGAAACCCCGGGCATCGGCTGCACCACCGCCTTTACTTCCTCGCCCAGATCCGGATTGGGCACGCCGAACACCGCGGCGTCCGCGATCTTGGGATGAGTGATCAGCAAATTCTCGCATTCCTGCGGGTAGATGTTGACGCCGCCGGAGATGATCATGAAGGTCGCGCGGTCGGTGAGATAGAGGAAGCCGTCATTGTCGACATAACCGACATCGCCCACCGTACTCATGCTGCCGTCCGCCGAGCGAGCTTCCTTTGTCTTGGCCGGATCGCAAAAATATTCGAACGGGGTGGCGGTCTTGAACCACACCGTGCCCGGCGTGCCGACGGGAACGGCCTGCATGTTCTCGTCGAGAATATGCAGATCGCCGAGCAGCACCTTACCCACGGTGCCGCGATGGGCCAGCCACTCCTCGCTGTTGCAGGAGGTAAAGCCGAGCCCTTCGGTGGCGCCGTAATATTCGTGGATGATCGGCCCCCACCATTTGATGATGTCGTCCTTGACCGCCGCCGGACAGGGCGCTGCGGCATGGATCGCGATCTCGAGCGACGACAGATCGTATCGCGTACGCGTCTCCTCGGGCAGCTTGAGCATGCGCGAGAACATCGTCGGCACCAGCTGGGTGTGCGTGATGCCCCATTTAGGGACCAGCGAGAGATAATGTTCCGGATCGAACCGTTCCATGATGATGGCGGTGCCGCCCATCTTGATCGTCAGGTTGACGGCGGCCTGCGGCGCCGAGTGGTAGAGCGGCGCCGGCGACAGATAGATCATGCCCTCGCGGTATTGCCAGATCTTCACCAGGAAATCGAACAGCGGCAAATTCTGATCGGCCGGCAGTTCCGGCAGCGGGCGCAGAATTCCCTTCGGCCGGCCGGTGGTGCCGGAGGAATAGAGCATCGCGGTGCCGACGCATTCATCCGGTATCGGCGTGTGCGGCATATCAGCCGTCACTTGCTGCAGGCCGACGATGCGGTCGCTTTCGGGCCAACTTTCTCCTTGGCCATCGGCAACGATGCAAAGCTCCACCTGCGGGCATTCCTTCAGGGCTTCGCGCGCGACATCGAGTTTTTCCCGAGAGGTGATCAGGATGCGCGACTGGCTGTTGGTCAGGATGTAGGCAAGCTCGCTCGCGGTGAGGTAGGAGTTCACGCAGGTATAATAGAGGCCGGAGCGCTCGCCGGCGCCGCAGGCTTCGAGATAGCGGCTGTTGTTCTCCATGAAGATCGAATAGTGGTCGAGCCGCTTCAGGCCACGCTGCCGGAACAGATGCGCCAGCCGGTTGGAGCGCGCGTCGAGTTCGCGGTAGGTGACGGTCTCGCCGGTGCCGGCCATGATGAAGGCGGGCTGCAGGGGGCGAAGTTTTACATGCTTGCCGGTGTACATTCCGTCTCGTTCTCCTAGGCTGCCAGTTCGAGAATTTCGCGGACCTGTGCCGGCCCTTCGATCTTGCGCGGATTGCGCGGCACCCAGGGTGTCGCCATCGCCTGCTGTGCGATGCGGTCGAAATGCTCGGGCCCGACTTTGACCTCGCGCAGGCTGCGCGGCATGCCGAGGCCGCGAATGAATTTATCGAGCACTTCGCTGGCGTCCTTGCCCGGATACCCCATCGCGGCTGATACCAGCGCCTGGCGCTCGGCATTCACAGATATGTTCCAGCGCATCACGCTCGGCAGCATCACGCACGACGTATGGCCGTGCGGCACGCCGAATTCGGCGCCGAGCACATAGCCGATGCCGTGGCTGGCGCCCATCGGCACGCCCGCGGCCAGCGGGCCGGTCGAGAGCCAGGTGCCGATCTGGCAATCCATCCGCGCGTCGAGATCGCGGCCATTGGCCTTCACCCGCGGCAGCGCCTGCGCCAGCAGCGCAAGCCCCTTCAGCGCCTGCGCGTCGGCATAGGGATGCGCTTCGCGCGCGCAAATGCCCTCGACGCAGTGGTCGACGGCGCGAATCCCGGTCGACAGCCACAGCCATTCCGGCGTGTGCAGGCCGATCGCGGGATCGAGGATCACGGCGCGCGGCATCACCAGCCGATGGCGCAGCGCTTCCTTGACCTTGGTCCGCTCGTTGGTAACGCCGGCGTTGGCGGTGAATTCGCCGCCGGCGATCGTCGTCGGCACGCTGATCTGCCGCACCGCCGGCGGGTTCATCGGCGGCGGCGCGCCGGCAACGGCCCTTATTTTGTCGATGCCTTCGACGGTCGTAATGTCATTGGCGAGGCAGAGCTGCACCGCCTTGGCGCCGTCGGTGATCGAGCCGCCGCCGATGGTGACGATGAGGTCGGCCTTGGCGACACGCGCCTGTTCGGTGGCCGCTATCACGGCCGCCCGCGGCGTATGGGCGGGCATCGCGTCGAACGTCCCGACGCAGCGCGGCCCCAGCATGTCGCGAATGTTCCTGATCACGTCGGTCTCGCGGTTGAGCGTGCCGCTGACCATCAGGAACGCCCTGACCGCACCGAGCCGGGCCATCTGCTCGACGATCACCTCGGATGCCGGCCGTCCGAACACGACCTCATCCATGGCGCCGAATACCACACGCCCTCTATGCACGCTTGTCCTCCCCGGACATTTTGGTTTTGTTGGCAGGGAGGTTAGCGGAGGAAATTCCGGACGTCATGCCCGAAGATGATGCGGGTGGGGAGGTGGTGCTGTCTCGCATCGTCGTCCCGGCCTTGAGCCGGGACCCATACGCCGCGGCGGTTGTTGTTGCCGCAGATCTCCAAAGCCCGGGACGACGGCGGTACTGTTGTTGCACCATCATTCAAAACGCAATTTCACATTCTCGCGACGCATTGCGCCCGAGCTTTGCAGGTAAATTCCGCCCCCAAATCCAGAGGGCGCAGGGAATGCCGGATGCGCGCTGCACCCGCGGTCTCGTGTGCGAATAGTGCAAAGAAAGCTGCACACGAGCATACAGGGCAGCGGAGAACATCCGACATTCCCTGCGCAGTGGCTTTACGGCTTATGACGCGCTCTCCCCGGTGAGACGGCCTCTATTGCCACCGTCGCCCCTCGGAAGCGTTGGCTCCCGAAAGACTTGACGCCGTTACGGGCGCCAGGACCACACGCTTTTGCCGTATGCATCAGCCGCGACCGTCAATCGCAACCTCGGCGTCCACCGCGACCCGCCCCTCGTTGTGACGATGGCCAACGCCCTCTGAGTGGGACGGGATGGCGATAGATGCGCACTGATTTGGGTCAAACGACAACAGAAATATTTTGATTTACAGAAATTTTCTACTTGACACGATTTCTGTAAATCGGAACTGATTTGCCCGTCGGGTTGATTTGTCGCAGCTGCCATCTCCACAATCGTCATTGCGAGCGCAGCGAAGCAATCACGCCTCGGCTTGGCGCGCCATGGATTGCTTCGCTGCGCTCGCAATGACGGGGAGAGGACGGCGTCTAAATTAAGCTGTCATTCCGGGATGGTCCGGAGGACCAGATCTCAGGTGCGCAATTGCGCACCGGGGAATCTCGAGATTCCGGGTTCGCGTTGCGCGCGCCCGGAATGACGCTTTACCCACGCACAAAAACACTGGGCCGGGGCCAACGATAACTGTGCCGGGACCGGTGGGCGTGCCGGGGCCGGGCGGGGGCGGCGGAGGCGGCGGGTTTACGACGGGAGGCGTACCGCCGGTCGTGGGCGGCGGCATCGCACCGGGGGGCAAATCGTTCGCCATTATTCGTACTCCCAACCCAAGTTTCTTGTCCGCGTTACGCAGTCAATCGCGCGGCTAGCGCGATGCGTGAGCGCGTCGAATGTTTTGATGGATGGCGTGCGTGAAGTAACAGCAGCCCGGTCCGCCCAAGGAACGGAGGACTGCAGACGCTATTCGGGGAGACCTATTACCAGCGACAGAAATTTCGCTCGTCACTCCGAAACGCCTCTCACTCACGCCGCAATGAAAAAGGGGGCAATCAATGTTCAAGAAATGCGGCTCTATAAAAATTTACGCTTTAGCAACCACAATGGTATGGAGGATACAACAGTCAACGTTTACGAGATATTAACCATGTAGGGTAGGCAGTAACCTTGACGCGCTGACGACACGCGCCGGACGATTCGCGTTTCTCACGCCCTTCCCTCTGAATGGAACTTTTTGGCGGTGCCGTGTCAGCACGGCGTCAGACGACAATTGTGTGATGTCACGTTTTCGTTATCCCGGGCGCGGCCTCAATCTTGGGCAGTCGCGCCATCGGCGATTTTCCTGAAGGCCAGCGCTTCTAACCCATGCGTGGAGCCCAGTACCCGCACGGGCGCAAGGCGTGATCGTCCGCCATGCATTACGATTGTGCTTGATCCGATCGCCTTCTTGAACAGACTGGAAAGCAGTCACATCTGTGACCTCCGCCGGAGCGGCAGTCGCCTCCATCGATCGAGATGTCTGGAAGTGCAGGGGAAATGGAGCAGATGGAATTGGGCGCGATTGAACAACGGAATCGTCCGGGCCAACCGGAAGGCCGTCAAATATTACATCGTTTCTTGCATCCTTCATTCCGCAGTCTCTCGCCGCTGATCCTGGGGTCCGCGCTGGCGCTGTCGGGCTGCGGCGACAAGCCGCCGCAACCGGCGGCCGCGGCGCCACCATCCGTCACGGTCGCGCAGCCAGTGAAACGGACCGTCACCGATTGGGATGAATTCACCGGGCGATTCGAGGCGCTGGAAGAGGTGCAGGTGCGCGCCCGGGTCGGCGGCTTCGTCAACACCGTCGAATTCCGCGATGGCGCCATCGTGCGCGCCGGCGATCTGCTTTACACGATCGATTCCCGCCCCTTCGAAGCCGTCGCCGCGCAGGCCGAGGGCCAGCTCGCGGATTCGCGCGCCAAAGTGGAGCTTGCCAAGCGCGAGCTCGATCGGGCCCTGAGCCTGGTCCAGACCAGTGCAGTCTCCGAACAAGTCGTCGACCAGCGCCGCCAGGCCTTGCAGGCCGCGCATGCCGCGGAGATGCAGGCCGATGGCGCGCTGAAGGCGGCTAAACTCAATATCGAATTCACCCACGTGCTGGCCCCGATGACCGGCCGGGTCAGCCGCCACCTCGTCAGCCCCGGCAATCTCGTGCAGGGCAGCGAAGGCAGTGCCACGCTGCTCACTTCGATCGTCACGCTCGATCCGATCTACATCTATTTCGACGTCGACGAGGCGACCTATCTCAAGAACAACAGGCTGTGGTTCGAGGGCAAGCGGCCGAGTTCGCGCGACACGCCGAACCCGGTGGAAGTCGCGCTGACCGGCGAGAGCAAGCCGTCGAAAGAAGGCAAGATGGATTTTCTCGACAACCGTCTCGATGTCTCGACCGGCACGCTGCGCAGCCGCGCCATCATTCCCAACAAGGACTTCTCGATTCTGCCGGGGCAATTCGGCCGCGTGCGGCTGATCGGCTCCTCGCCCTACGAGGCATTGCTGCTGCCGGACACGGCCATCGCCACCGACCAGTCGCGCAAGATCGTCTTTGTCGTCAAGGATGACAACACCGTCGAAGCAAGGCCTGTGCAGCTCGGACCGCTTGACGAAGGCTTGCGCGTGGTTCGCGAGGGGTTGAAGGCGGAAGATCGCGTCATCGTCGACGGTATCCAGCGCGCCCGGGTCGGCGCGAAGGTGACGCCGCACACCGCGCCAGCCGGTGGCAAGTCATGAATCTCGGCCGGCTCTCCATCAACCAGCCCATCCTGGCGATGGTGCTGTCGATCGTGCTGCTGATCGTCGGCGCGATTGCCTATACCACGCTGCCGGTCTCGGAATATCCGCAAGTGGTGCCGCCGACCGTCGTCGTCACCACGCAGTATCCCGGCGCTACCGCGCAGACCGTCTCCGACACCGTTGCAGCTCCGATCGAGCAGGAGATCAACGGCGTCGAGGATATGCTGTATCTCTACAGCCAGGCGACCTCGAACGGCAATCTCACCATCACGGTCACCTTCAAGCTCGGAACCGATCTCGACAAGGCGCAGGTGCTGGTGCAGAACCGCGTCGCCATCGCGCAGCCGCGATTGCCGGAAGAGGTGCAGCGCAACGGCGTCGTCACCCGCAAGAACAGCCCCGACATCCTGATGGTCGTGTTCATGCTGTCGCCGGACGACAGTTTTGACCAGCTCTACATCTCCAACTATGCGCTGCTGCAGGTGCGCGACGAGCTGCTTCGCCTCGACGGCATCGGTGACATCCAGATGTTCGGCGCCCGCGACTACTCCATGCGGCTGTGGCTCGACCCGGACCGCATCGCGACGCTCGGCCTGACCTCGGCCGAGGTGATAGCTGCGATCCGCGCGCAAAACCTGCAGATTACGGGCGGGCAGATCGGCGAGCCGCCG
The DNA here is from genome assembly GCF_018130085.1 of Bradyrhizobium sp. AUGA SZCCT0169. Lineage (NCBI taxonomy): Bacteria > Pseudomonadati > Pseudomonadota > Alphaproteobacteria > Hyphomicrobiales > Nitrobacteraceae > Bradyrhizobium > Bradyrhizobium sp. AUGA SZCCT0169. Next base: position 66,579 of record NZ_JAFCMC010000012.1, read on the forward strand.
ATTGCCGACCGCGCATTCCAGCCCAATCTCACCTTCACCGGACGGCTGAAGGATCAGAGGCAATTCGAGGACATCGTGGTCAGGGCCGGCGCCGACGGCCGCACGGTGCGGCTGCGCGACGTGGCGCGGGTCGAGCTTGGTGCGCTGTCCTATTCGACCAACAGTTTCCTGCTGCGGAAATCGGCGGTGGCGCTGCTGGTGACGCAGCGGCCCGGCTCGAACGCGCTGGCGACCGCGAAAAATATAACCGATGCCATGGAGAAGCTGAAGACCCGTTTCCCAAAGGGCCTCGACTACAATATCGGTTACAACCCCACCGAATTCATCGCGCAGTCGGTCCACGAACTGATCAAGACGATCTACGAGGCCATGCTGCTCGTCGTCATCGTCGTGCTGGTGTTCTTGCAGGGCTGGCGCCCCGCGATCATTCCGATCATCGCCATTCCGGTGTCGCTGGTCGGCACTTTTGCTGTGATGGCGGCGCTGGGATTCTCGATCAACAATCTCACGCTGTTCGGGCTCGTGCTCGCGGTCGGCATCGTGGTCGACGATGCGATCGTGGTGGTGGAAAATGTCGAGCGGCACCTCGAGCACGGCATGAGCCGGCGCGATGCGGCGCTCAAGACCATGGATGAGGTCGGCAGCGCGCTGGTCTCGATTGCGCTGGTGCTGTGCGCGGTTTTCGTGCCGACCGCGTTCCTCGGCGGCATCTCCGGACAGTTTTTCCAGCAATTCGCCGTCACCATCGCGGTGGCGACCGCGATCTCCTGCTTCTGCTCGCTGACATTGTCGCCGGCGCTGGCCTCGCTGATCCTGGTGCCGCACGCGGAAAAGAAGCCGCCGGCGAGCTGGAATTTCATCGCCCGCGGCTGGGACGCATTTGCGGGCGTCTTCAACCGGACTTTCGACCGGCTGTCCCACGGTTATGCCAATGCGGCCAACTTCGTGATCCGGCATTCGACGGTCATGCTGCTCTTGTATGTGGCGTTGATCGGCAGCGCCGGATGGCTGCTTGCGATCACGCCGCAAGGCTTCATTCCCGCCCAGGACCGCGGCTACGTCATCATATCGGCGCAGTTACCGGGAGCCGCATCGCTGGCGCGCACCACCGATATCGTCCGCCAGATCGAGAAAACGGCGCTGGACACCCCGGGCATCATTCGCGTCGCGGCGTTCGCCGGCTTCTCGGGCGCGACCCGGACCCAGTCGGGCAATGCTGCGGCGCTCTTCCCGGTGTTCGAAGAACCGGAAGTGCGCCTGAAGAAGGGCCTGACCTCGCAGGCGATCACCGCGGATCTGCGAAAGCGCCTGGCCGCGATCCAGGGGGCTTTCATCATTGTCATTCCGCCGCCGCCCGTGCCGGGCATCGGAACGGGTGGCGGTTTCACCATGCGGGTCCAGGATCGCCAGGGCCGCGGCCCCGAACTCCTGGCAGCCGCCAACGACGAGCTTGTCGCCGCGGCGCGCAAGGCGCCCGAGCTGACGCAGGTGTTTTCGCCCTTCACCGCCAACACGCCGCAGCTCTTCGTCGACATTGATCGGGTCAAGGCGCAGAAGCTCGGTGTGCCGATCTCCGGCGTCAATGAAACGATCCAGACCTATTTCGGCTCGACCTACGTCAACGACTTCAACCTGTTCGGCCGCACCTATCACGTCACGGCCCAGGCCGATCTGCCGTTCCGCAAGGAAGCGTCGGATCTGGCGCGGTTGCGCACCCGCAACGCCGCAGGCGACATGGTGATGCTCGGCAGCGTGGTGGATTTCCGCGACGTATCCGGCCCCGACCGGGTGGCGCGCTACAATCTCTATCCGGCCGCGGAACTGCAGGGCGAAGGGACGCCGGGCACGAGTTCGACGACCGCGATCAACACCATGAAGAAACTCGCGGAGGACACGCTTCCGAGCGGGTTCTCCTTCGAATGGACCGACCTTTCGTACCAGCAGGTCACGGGAGGCAATGCAGGTCTCTACGTGTTCCCGATCTGCGTGCTGTTCGTGTTCCTGGTGCTGGCGGCGCAATATGGCAGCTGGAGCCTGCCGTTCGCGGTAATCCTGATCGTGCCGATGTGCCTGCTCGCCGCCACCATCGGCGTGCGGATCATGGGGCAGGACGTCAACATCCTGACCCAGATCGGCTTCGTGGTGCTGGTCGGGCTGGCGGCAAAGAACGCGATCCTGATCGTCGAGTTCGCGCGCGACATCGAGCTTGAAGGCAAGCCGCGGCTGGAGGCGGTGATCGAAGCCTGCCGGTTGCGGTTGCGGCCGATCCTGATGACGTCGTTCGCCTTCATTCTCGGCGTGCTGCCGCTGGTGATTTCGTCCGGCTCGGGATCGGAAATGCGCCAGGCGGTCGGAGTTGCGGTGTTCTTCGGCATGATCGGCGTCACGCTGTTCGGCCTGATCTTCACGCCGATCTTCTACATGATCGTCCGTGGGCTGGCCGATCCGAAGAAGCCGAAGGATTCCGTCGCGGCTTGAGTCGCGGACTCCATCCCCGTCATCCCCGCGTAACGGCTTTGCCGTTATCGCTGGAGGAGCGCGCTCTTGCGCGTCTCGAAGGATGAATCGGCCACAGACGGGCCGTCGCCCTTCGAGGCAAGCAAGCCAGCGGCGCAATTGCGCCGCCGAGCGCACCTCCAGCGACAACGGCGATGCCGTTGCGCGGGGGTGACGGATCTCCCCATACCATCGGCCCATCTGAAATAGATGGGCAGCGGCAGGGTTATAAAATATTGTCGGGCGGAATTTATCCTAAACGGAAACTGCCGGGAGACGGATATGAAATCGGGTTTGTTGGCGGCCGTAGCATTGAGCGGTCTTTTGTTCGCCGGATCGGCCTCGGCGCAGGGCGTCAAGATCGGCATTCTGAACGATCAGTCCGGAGTCTATGCCGATTACGGTGGCAAGTGGTCGTTCGAGGCCGCCAAGATGGCGATCGAGGATTTTGGCGGCGAGGTGCTCGGCCACAAGATCGAGATCGTCTCCGCCGACCACCAGAACAAGCCCGATCTCGGCACTGCGATCGCGCGGCGCTGGTATGAGGTCGAGAACGTCGACATGATCACGGAGCTGACGACCTCCTCGGTCGCGCTCGCGATCCATGATCTGTCGAAGCAGATGAAGAAGATCGACATCGTCGTCGGAGCGGCCACCTCGCGCCTCACCGGCGATGCCTGCCAACCCTACGGATTCCACTGGGCCTACGACACCCACGCGCTGGCGGTCGGCACCGGCGGGGCACTGGTGCAGGCCGGCGGCGACAGCTGGTTCTTCCTGACCGCCGACTACGCCTTCGGCCATGCGCTGGAAAAAGACACCGGCGACCTCGTCAAGGAAAAGGGCGGCAAGGTGCTGGGCGCGGTCCGCATTCCCCTGAACTCGTCGGATTTCTCGTCGTTCCTGCTGCAGGCGCAGAGCTCGAAGGCGAAGATCATCGGGCTCGCCAATGCCGGCCTCGACACCACCAACTCGATCAAGCAGGCCGCCGAATTCGGCATCGTCAGGAGCGGCCAGAAGCTCGCCGGCCTGCTGCTGACGCTCGCCGAAGTCCACGGCCTCGGGCTGGAAGCGGCGCAAGGCCTGGTGCTGACGGAAGGTTATTACTGGGATCGCGACGACAGGAGCCGCGACCTCGCGGGCCGCTTCTTCAAGCGCACCGGCCGGATGCCGAACATGATCCAGGCCGGCACTTACTCCGCGACGCTGCAATATCTCAAGGCGGTCAAGGCGGCCGGCACCAAGGACACCGAAGCCGTCGCCAGGAAGCTGAAGGAGCTTCCGGTCGACGATCTCTTCGCGCAGGGCAAGGTGCTCGAAAACGGCCGCATGGTGCACGACCTCTATCTGTTCGAGGTCAAGAAGCCGTCGGAGTCGAAGAAGCCGTGGGATTATTACAAGCAGCTCGCGGTGGTGCCCGGCGACAAGGCGTTTCCGAGCGCCAAGGATTCGGGTTGTCCGCTGGTGAAGTGAGGGCACGATCTTTCAACACCGTCGTCCCGGCCTTGAGCCGGGACCCATAGCCACCGGCGGCTGTTGCTTGCAGAAGGTATCTGCCAGCTTGCCTTAACGCGACTGCACGGCGTATGGGTCCCCCGATGCGCAATTGCGCATCTGAGCTCAAGGCCGGGACGACGGGATGGAGTTGCGCGACACTCACCCCTGCACGATTCTCCACACGATCGCGCCCGACGCCCCCACCCAGAGCACGATCGCAGCTAACGCCTGGATGCCAAAGCCGCGGCCGCGCTTGGCGGCGGCCTGCGAATAGCCGAGCATGTAGAGGAGGCGGCCGGCGATCCAGACCAGGCCAAGCCCTGCCGCAACCGGGTCGCTGATATAGACCGCGAACAGCCACAGCGACGGCAGGAAGATCGGCATCCATTCCAGCGTGTTCATCTGAACGCGGAACACGCGTTCGAAATCGGGATGGCCAGATGTCGCCGGCACTTTGATGCCGAACGCGCTGCGCGCTTTCGAGACCTGAATCGAGGTGAAGAAGTAGAACAGGATGGCAAGGCAGGTGACGAGAGCGGTGAAGTGATACATTGGAGCGATTCCTTTTTGGCTCTTTGCTTTCGTCACGCCCGGCCTTGTGCCGGGCATCCACGTCTTGTCTACAGTCAAGGAAGCAAGACGTGGATGGCCGGGACAAGCCCGGCCATGACGAATGAATCAGAAGCGCTTTTAGTACCCCGTCATCTCGAGATAGCCTAATCCGGTGTGGCTGCCACCAAAACTGATCGGGCCTTCCCAATAGGGAAAACTCGTTCCCATCCAGCTCTTCGGGTTGAGCGGCGTGCAGTCGATCGTGACGGCGAGTTTGGGAATCGCGATGCGCCATGAGGTCGGGATCTTGCGGTTCGCGATCTCGGTGTAAGCCTGCGGCGTGAAGCTGATGTCTGCTGAAGCGAGCAGCTCGGTGCTGTCGTCGCGCGCGACCCATTTGCCCGAGCCGTAATGCTGGCCGTCGGTCTGGCGCATCCGGTACAGCATCAGCTTTTCGCCGGTCTTGAAATGCAGCGACAGCCAGTCCCAGCCGCTCTGGTCGGAGGCCAGCGGCTGGCTGCTCCATTCGCGGTCCAGCCAGGCCTGTCCGGTGACATCGACGGTTTTGTCGTCGATGGTGATGCTGCCCTTCGCCTGATAATGCGGCTGGCTGTAGTAATAGGAGGCCTGTTCGCGCAGCGATTTGCGGCTGTAGCCGGCCTCGCCCTGCAGCACCAGCGGCCGGTCGGCATCGAGGCGCAGCGCATAGTTGAAATCGGCGCCCGAGGCCTTGAGTTCGAGCGGCGCCATGTTGGTGGCGCTCATGGAATCACGCCCGCGCATTTCCCAGGAATCGATCCAGGCGAGAAATGGATCGGCGTCGGCGCCGGCCTGGCCGACGCCGCCGCGGGCAAAGGTTTCGCTGGTGTGATGGGTGTCGGCGCGCGTCACCGCGGCATGGCCCATCCAGAGCTGTTGATTGGCCCAGCCTTCCTGTTGCGCGCCCGGCTTCGTCGCCTGCCGGAACAACGTCCACTGCGCGCCATAAGGGACACCGTTGGCATCGGCGAGATTCGCGGTCACGTACCACCACTCGATGCGGAATTCCGGATGCGGGCCGTGATCGGCCGGAAATGAAAATGTCCTGCCGGGCATGACGGCGGCATAGCCGCTGGCGCTCTCACCAAGTCCGGCAAAGCCCTGCGCCAACGCCTTGCCACTGAGCGAGGCGAGAAGGATGCCGCTCGTAAAACTGCGGCGGGAGATCAGGCCGCTACCGCCCGCTGCTAAGAATCCGCTACCGCTCATTGGCAAAGATCCTGATCAGGCTGGCCGGCTGCATCCGCGCCAGCCGCATGACCGGAAGCGCTGCCGCACAAAACGCCGCCGCCATCGCGACGCCGACCAGCCACAGCAATTGCGCCGGGAAGACGTGGAACGGCAGACGCCAGCCAAAGGCCTTTACGTTCACGATCGCGAGCAGGCACCATGCCACCAGGAGGCCCAGCGGCAGCGCGAACAGCGCGGTGATCAACGCGACCGACATCGTCTTGAGAAGCTCGATCGCAGCCAGCCTGCGCCTGGTAATGCCGATCGCCCATAGCGGCGCCAGTTGCGGCAGGCGCGAATTGCTCAGCGTCAGCAGGCTGGTGAGGAGCGCGATGCCGGCGACGCCGAGCGTGAAGGCGTTGAGCGCCGCGGTCACTGAGAAGGTGCGGTTGAAGATGCGTTTCGATTCCGCCTTCATCGTCGCCTGATCGGCGACGTTGCGATCATCGAGCCCGAATTGTTCCTGCAAAGCCGTGATCAACGTCGGGATCTTCCCGGATTCGACGCGCAGGCCCATCCGTGTCAGCGGGGTTTCCGGAAAACGCCGCGTCAGCGCGGCATAGTTGACCGCGATCTGGCTCTTGGGATTGCCGTAGTCGGCGTAGATGCCGACGATATCGAGCGTCCAGTTGCCGCCGGACGCCGGAATGTCGATGCGATCGCCGATCGAAAGCTTCAGGCGTCGCGCCAATTGTTCGCTGACGAGGCAGGTGGTGCCGGGGCGAAGTCTGGTCCAGGCGTTTGGCGCCGACTCTAATAGCGGCCAGCTGTCGCGATAGGTGGTGTGATCGGGCAGGCCCAGCACCTCGAGCGGCGCGCCTGCCAACTGCGTATCAGCGCGGCCGCCGGGCAGGATCGCTTCGATCTCGGGCCGTTCGCGCAGCCAATTCCTGATCTCGCTCGCCTGGGCATTGCTGGACGCGCTGATATAGACATCCGCCGCCAGCCTTCCGTCGAGCCAGACCAGGAAGGTGCGATTGAAACTGCCGACCATGGTGCCGACGCCGACATTGACCGCGAGCGCGAGCAGCAGCGCCATCAGCGCCAGCGACAATCCCGAGAGCTGCTGGCGGCTGTCGGCCCAGAACCAGGTGCTCAGCGGCCCACGCGCATGCCGCTGGCCGAACGCGAGCACGACTTCCAGCAGCATCGGCAGGATCAGCGCCGCGCCGAGCAGCAGGGCCGCGAGCACGGCAAAACCCGACACCAAGGAATCGCCGAACAGCAAAAACGCGCCGGCAGCGGCGAATACGGCAAGCGCCACCGCACTCTGGGAGATCAGCCAGCGGCGCTGCGCCTGTTGCCACGCATAAGGCTGCGCGGTGGCGAGCAGCGGCAAGCGAAGCGCCTTGGTCAGGCTGGTCGCCGCGGCGGCGAGCGCGCCCAGAATACTGATGGCGATGCCCGCGAGCCACCATTCGCCCTTCAGCGTCAACTGTCCCGGAATCTGCGCGCCGTATAGTCCGCGCAGGGACGCGGCGACGTCGGGCAGCAATGTCGCCGCAATCAGATAGCCGCAGACGAGCCCGATCAGGCCTGCGAAGAGCGCCAGCGAAACCAGCTCGATCACCATCACGCTGTTCAACATCCGCGCCGAGACGCCGCAGGCGCGCAGCGTGCGCAAGGTGGGCAGGCGCTGCTCGAAGGCAAGGCCGATGGCGGAATTGACGATGAACAGGCCGACGAAGAACGACAGCAGTCCGAATGCGGTGAGGTTGAGATGAAAACTGTCGGTGAGCCGTTCGAGATCGGTTTCGGCGTCCGGCGCAACCAGACGCAATTTGTCGCCGACGACGCTTTCCAGCGAGGGGTGTTTGCCTTTGGCCTTGCCGATCAGCAGGCGGGAGAGCTGTCCCGGCATGTTCAGGAGATTTTGCGCGATGCCGATGTCGACGACCAGCACGCCGGGCACGAGCTGCGTCTGGACGCGCAGCGGTGGTAATGCCACGCCGCCATTGGTGACAGCTATAGCGCCCTCGGCGAGCTTGAGGTCTGCAAGCGTTTCCGGTGCCACCAGCACTTGCCCGGGCGGCGTCATGAAGGCTTGCAGATTGGCGGTTTCGACCCCGGGCGCACTGCCGACCTCGCGCGGCAACGTCACGGGTTCGATGCCGAGCAGGCGGAACGAGCGTCCGCCGATCTGGATGCGGCCTTCGAGTGCGGGCGATACCGGCCAGCCGGCGCGCCGCAGGTCGACGAACAGCTGTTGCGGGAACGTCGGACTGTCGCGGCCGACCAGCATGGCCGTGCGCGTGCCGCCGAATGTAGCGGCGGCGCGGTCATAGGAGGTTCGCGCCTGCTGATTGAGCGCCTGCACGCCGCTCCATAGCGCGGTCGCCGAGATCAGCCCGATCAACAAGGTCGCGAGCTGCATCGGATGGCGCCGCCAATGGCTCAGGAGTATGGCGAGCGTCCAGAGCGCGCGTTTCACGCGATCACCCCGGCGTGCAGGTTGACCTGGCGGTCCAGCGTGGCGGCGAGGCGGGCGCTGTGCGTCACCATCAGGAAGCCGCAGCCGCTGCGCGCCACGAGGTCGCGGGCCAGCGCCAGCACTTCGTCGGCGGTGGCTTCATCGAGATTGCCGGTCGGCTCGTCCGCGAGCAGCAGCAGCGGCTTTGTTGCGAGCGCGCGGCCGATCGCGACGCGCTGCTGCTGGCCGCCGGACAATTGCTCGGGATAGCGTTTCAAGAAATTCTTCAGGCCCAGACGCTCCACCAACTCGTGATGCCACGCATCATCGTGGCGTCCGGCGATGCGCGACTGGAACGCCAGATTGTCTTCGACGGTCAGGCTCGGGATCAGGTTGAATTGCTGGAACACGAGACCGAGGCGATCGCGGCGCAGTTCGGCGCGGCCGGCATCCGTGAGCTCGGAGACCAGCGCGTTGTCGAGCCTGATCGCGCCGCCATCGGCGGCATCGAGGCCGGCGATCAGGTGCAGCAGCGTGCTCTTGCCGCTGCCGGATTCACCGGTCAGCGCGACACTCTCGCCGGCCGCGACGGACAGGTTGACGCCGCGCAGCACCGCGACCTCCTCGCCGGCGGCGCGGTAGCTCTTGGTCAGGCCGTTCACGGTGAGCACGATTGATTCGCCGTTGATCATGCGCTGATCACAACGGCTTCCGGCGCGTGGGGAAAGCCGGAGCGGCCAAAGTATCGACGCGGCGATGGATTGATTTGACCATGAAAAATCCCTGACGTGGTGACCCCGGCAACATAACAGGAGCGCGATATCAGATCACGGCCTCAATATCAGGGACGACGGGATCGTGATCCGGTTGTAACGGCGCGCACCGGGCCGCGCGGTGTCGCGGGGCCTGTTTCCCGGTCAAAATGCGCAGTTGCCTTGCCGGGGAGGCCATGGCTAGCATCGCATGCCGAAGTCAGAGAATCGGCAGCGATAAACTTGGGGTAGCAGCCATGACCGAACATGTGACGCCCAAAGGCGCCTGGACAATCACATTCCTGCTGTTTCTGTTCATGCTGGTCAATTTTGCCGACAAGATCGTGGTCGGTCTGGCCGGCGTCCCAATCATGGAGGAGATGAAGCTCGACGCGGAGCAGTTCGGCACGCTCGGCTCCTCGTTCTTCCTGCTGTTTTCGATCTCGGCGATTGTCGTCGGCTTCATCGTCAATAGAGTGCAGACCCGCTGGGTGCTGCTGGCGATGGCGGTGATCTGGTCGGTGGCACAGTTCCCGATGGTCGGTACCGTCAGCTTCACGACGCTGCTGATCTGCCGCATCATTCTCGGCGCCGGCGAGGGCCCGGCGTTCGCGGTGGCGGTGCATGCGATCTACAAATGGTTTCCGGACGAGAAGCGCACGCTGCCGACTGCGATCCTGTCGCAGGGCTCGGCTTTCGGCGTGATCCTCGCGGTGCCTGCGCTGAACTGGATCATCGTCAATCACAGCTGGCACTATGCATTCGGCGCGCTCGGCGTGGTCGGCCTGATGTGGGTGGTGGCGTGGCTGATCATGGGCAAGGAAGGCCCGCTGGTGCAGACGGTCGCGATGGCCGCCGCCGATCCACGCGTTCCCTATTTCCAGCTCCTGACCTCGCGCACCTTCATCGGCTGCTGTGCCGCGACCTTCGGGGCGTACTGGGCGCTGTCGCTCGGTCTCACCTGGTTCACGCCCTTCATCGTGCAGGGGCTCGGCTTCTCGCAACAGGATGCGGGTTGGGTTTCGGTGCTGCCCTGGGTGTTCGGCGCCGTGATTGTGCTGCTCACCGGCTGGATCTCGCAGGTGATGCTGACGCGCGGCTTCACCACCCGCGGGGCGCGCGGCGTGCTCGGCTCGGTGCCGCTGATCATCGGCGGCCTGATTCTCGCGATGATGCCCTATTCCACGCCGGGCGGAACGATGGTCGCGCTGCTCGTGGTCGGTACCGGGTTGAGCGGCGCGATCTATGTGGTCTGTCCGCCGATGCTCGGCGAGTTCACGCCGGTGCAGCAGCGCGGCGCCGTGATCGCGATCTACGGCGCGATCTATACGCTGGCGGGCATCATCGCGCCCCTGGTGATGGGCAGCGTGATCAAGCACGCGGCGACGCCGCTCGAAGGTTATTTGACCGGTTTCACCATCAACGCGGTCATTATGGTGTCGTCGGGATTGCTCGGCCTGCTGCTGCTGTGGCCCAATAGCGAGCGGGCGCGGCTGCTGGCTCAGGCAGCACAACCGAAGTTCGCGTGAGCCAATGGCCCGCTACAAGCTCCATTGCATCGGCGCGCCCGTGGCGGCGCTTGCGCTCGCGCTGTTGTTCGCGCTGCCGATGGCCGTCGGTCTCACAGGCACCGCGATGGCGCAGGGTGCACTCACGAAGACGCAATCGGACGCGCTCAATGCGTACAATGATGCGGTGAAGAACTTCGAGGCGGTCCTGGGACAGCGGCGCGCGCAGATCAATTCGAAGCAGCCGCTGCCGAACCTGCCGGGACAGGCGCTCTATCTGGCGCGCAACAAAATGCTGAGCGCCTACAAGGATCTCACCGACGCGATGCCGTCCAAAATCGGTGGGCCCAACAAATACGAAATCCCGCCGGCGTATTTCAACGTGGCTACCGAGCCGCTGCTCGACGAGTACCGGAAGCTTTTCGATGTGATGCAGGCGCCGCCCGCCAGCGCGCAAAAATCAGATACCCCGTTCAAGGACGTCGTCGATCTGGGCACGGCGATCGCGCGTGCCAAAGGCCTCGATGCTGTCAATGCCGAGGCGGCTGGCCGGATCAGCCTCGGGCTGTTCTTTGCCGAGACCAACGGCAATCAAACCATCGGCAACGCGCGCTCGAACAAATACAAGGGCAGCCTGCAGACCGGTACGTCCGAAGATCTGAACGGCCGCAGGAAGTGGGCGGCGATCAAGCCGTCAATCGCAGCTTTCGATCCTGCACTGATCCTGCGCGACGAAAAGGAGGAGGCGCGGGCCGGCAATATGGATCACCGGTTCAACCACTGGACCTCGGTGCGCGATGCCCTGATGAACGCGCATGCGGAAGTCTTCCCGCAGGTGCCGTCGATCGTGAAGACGCTGCCGGACCCGATCGATCAGATGAAACTGTTCGAGCTGATCCAGATTATTCCCGCGCCGACCAAGTCCGCGCTCAAGTCAGGCAATTTACTTAACTACCGGATTTCCGATCCCAGGATCATGGGATTCCTGCGGAACAACAGCGTTTTCACCTTTGGGCAGGCCGACAGGGCACGGACGTCTGCAACCATGCGCGAAATCCTCGATGCGATGTGGCTGTTCAATGCCAAATTCGAACAGGCGCTTGCCCGGTTCAAGGAGATCAAGGCGGGGCAAAAGGTTTGAAGCCGGCCGGTGAAACCTTGCAACCGGTAACGCATGGTTCATACTCCCGGCCGATGCTGTCCGATGCGGTCATGAAGCGCGCATAGAAGGTCACTCTGGGGGAGAGTGGGATTGCTGTCGGTAAGAAAAGCATTCGCCCGGTCAGGCTTTGGCGGTTGGCCCCGCTGCCGTACCACCGTCGCCGCGATGGTCGGCTTGCTGCTTCTGCCGGTCGAGGCCAGCCATGCCGGCTGGCTGTCGGACGTCTTCAAGGGCACGTCAAAGCAAGCTCAGTCGCCAAAGCGTCAGGCGCCAAAGCAGAGTCCATCGCCAAAGCGCGCCGCCGCGCCAAAGCCGGCTGCTTCAAAGCCTGCCAGGGTAGCGAAGCCTGCCGCCGCGCCCAAGCGCCGCACGGCGAAGGTTGTTGCCCCGAAGGCGGCGGCCAAGCCGTCGGTTTCGAAGACGGCTGCAACCACCTGCGAACCGTCAAAGTTCCGGATCGTTCTGGATGTGGGGCATACCGCCCAGTCGGAAGGCGCGATCAGCGCCCGCAACGTTTCAGAGTTCGTCTACAATCTGCGGCTGACGCAGCGGATCGAGGAGAAACTGAAGGCGGAAGGCTTTACCGAGACGAAGTTGCTGCTGACCGAAGGCAAGGCGAGGGCCAGCCTGGTCAAGCGCGTCGCCGCGGCGAACAATCTGCCCGCAAATCTGTTCCTGTCGATCCACCATGACTCCGTGCCCAAAAAATTTCTCGAGGACTGGGAGTTCGGCGGCAGGAAAAGCCGTTTCAGCGACCGCTTCAGCGGCTATTCCGTTTTCGTCTCCAGCAACAACCCGGAATACAAGGCGAGCCTCTCGATTGCCGAACTGCTGGCGAAGGAAATGAAGGCCCAGGGCCTGAAATATGCCGAGCAATATTCGCAACCCATCATGGGCCGCTACCAGCACCCGCTGCTGAACAAGGAAACCGGCGTCTACAGCTATGACAAACTCATCGTGCTGAAAAAGACCAGAATGGCTGCCGTGCTGCTGGAGGCGGGCTCGATCATCAACCGGGACGAAGAGCTCCAGATGGACTCAGCCGAACGCCGGGGCATCATCAGCAGCGGTGTTGTCGCGGCCATCAAGGAATATTGCGATCGTCGATGGGGCATCCTCGGTCCGCTGTGATGGCGGCGACGGTCGGCCCGAAAAGCCCTGCGTCAGAGTCAGCGGGGAGCGCTGGGGATAATCGAAGCGCCGGGCAGCGAATTGATTTCGCTGTCGACGGCAACACTCCCCGATCGCTGGGTGTAGCCGAATCCGAGTGACAGGCTGAGATTCGGCGCCGGCTGGAATTCGATGCCGGCATTCGCGCGATAGCCCGGCAGCGTGCCGGACTTCTTGTCGAACGCCGCAAACGGGCCGCCGATGCCGCTATCGTACTTCAAGGTTTCGAAGCCCGCATAGAGCGAAACGGGCAGGCCGCCCGCGCTTCCGAAATTGTAGCCGGCCTGCATGCCCTCGTAACGGAGCGAGCCGAAATTGCCGAACGCTCCAGCCTGGTTGATGCCGTTCCAGTTCAATCCCGCAGGAATGCTGGTGCCGCTGATAAACATGCCGTTCTGGAAATTGTAGCGCGTCGGGGAATCCTGGTCGGAGGGCAGGGTCCCGCCAAAGCCGAGCGGCCAACTCGGGCTCCAATATGGCACGGGGGCGGCCTGGGCGTGGGCCGTCCGCCCGCCCGGACAGAGCGTCGCCAGGACGAGCGCGAGACCTAATCTGCCTGCAAAAATCGACATCCGTACCATCGCCAAACTTCCCCAAATCATACCCTCCAGCTATGGGGAACGCCAGCACGGCGCCTATCGATACTTAGGTTCATACTTGGGTTCAGGATGGAACCGATGTACTTGGTACCGGTCAATTTGTTAGTATTCGAAGAACCTCTCCAGCCAAGGATATCCGCGTGCAAAAGTTCGAGCCGCTTCGTCAGGTCAACCCGGTTTCAGGCTACGGCAAAAACGACGTTTTGGTCATTTTCGGCGAGGTCTTTGCCCGAGGTTATGTCAACGGCCTGATCGATGAAGCCAAAAAAGCCGGGATGACTGTCATCTATGGCACGGTCGGGCGCCGCGATGAAAATGAGCAGCTACGTCCCCTGACGGCGGAGGAGTTGGCGGAGAAAGACCAGCCGCTGGTCAACGTTCCCTTGGAATGCGGTTTCGATCTGGCAAAATCGAGCAAGGGTCTCAGCCCATGCGACCAACTCAAGGGCTTAAAGCTCAGCGAGTGGGACAAGGCCACGCTTGATCTTGCGCAGGTGGAAGAGTCGCGCAAGGCCGGCCGCGAAAATTTTCGCGCGCGCGTGCAGCAATATCTGGCCGAATTGCAAAAGCAAATTCCCGACGGCGCCAAGGTCCTGATCGCTCACACCATGGCCGGCGGTGTTCCGCGCGCGAAGATCATGATGCCCGTCATGAACCGGGTCTTCAAAGGGACCGCTACCTCTTCCAAGGAGTTTTGGGAAGGCGACCTCGGCCGGCTCTGCGAAATGAGCTTTATGGATGTGAGTGCGAATAGTCTTTCGGATCTGATCGAACTGAGTGCCGGGCTACGCGACAGCGTCGCCAGGAACGGCAGTCAGGTTTCTTACGTGGCGTACGGTTATCATGGCACCGAGATCCTGATTGCCGGCGAGTATCATTGGCAGAGCTATTCACCCTACCTGCAGGGTTTCGCGAAAATCGAACTCGAAAATATCGCACGGCGCGCGACCGAGCAGGGTGTGAAAGCCAGTGTCTTCAATGCGCCGGAGATCCTGACCAATTCAAGCTCGATCTTTCTGGGTGTTGAAGTGGCGCTCTATCCGCTGCTCGCCGCCTTCAAGAAAGAGGCGCCCGATCATCCGGTCACCAGGAAGCTTCTGGCCGAGTGTGCCGACCTGCTGAAACCCGAACACAGCCTTGAGGCACTGATCGAGCTCACCGACAATTATTTCCGGTCAGACATTATCCAGCGCTGGACCAAGTTCGAACAATGGCCGCAGCACAATGGCCCCGAGCAGATGGAATTGATGCACGCCACGTCGAAAGCAATTATCGACATGCACAAGGACGGCCGCAAGCTTCTCACGGCGGCGCTGAGTGAAATCGTGTTCAAGGCCTGCGGATACGCCATGCTGCATGAGGCATTGAATCCCCGCCAACCGGTATGGTGGGTCGGCCATCAATTTGTGACCCAGGCTGCAACCAAGGCCTGACGGGCCGCGGCGCAAAACTTCGGTCGTGACACGCCCGCGCACCGGTTCGCGCGGGCGTGCACCTGCGCCTTGCGATCACCCCGATTTGAGCGATCTTGAAGTCGTCACAGATTGCGGCGGTGCGGTAGGGACCACACATGCGAAGCGGGGGTGATTAAAGGAAATTTGCGATGCGTTTTGTTTTGGCCCTGGGCCTTTTGATCGCCTTTAGTGCTTCTGCCAGCGCCGCAAAGAAGGTGCATCACGCGAAGCCGCGGCATGTCATTGTTCGTCCCGCCCAGCCCGTGGACCCACGCTTTCCGCCCGTGCTCATGGACCAGACCCCGAGATACGATGACCCGTCGAAGTTTGGTGGCGGCTGATCTGCGACGAGCCGGAAAGAGCATGCGATGATGGCATCGAAACGCGGGGACGCGATCGACTTCGATCGGGGCTAAGTTAACCTCGCCCTAGCCCGCCGCCGCGCCAAACTTCGGCTGGCTGCCTTGCGCGCCGCGGACCAGTTTGCCGGGGCGTGCGCCGGTGGCCTTGCCGCCGCGCTGCGTCACCACGCCGGAGACGATGGTGGCGTCATAGCCGTCGACCTGCTGCATCAGCCGGCGTCCGCCGACCGGCAAATCGTAATGCACCTTCGGCGGATGCAGATGCAGCTTGTCGTAATCGATGACGTTGACGTCGGCCTTGAAGCCGGGCGCGATCACGCCGCGATCGTAGAGACCGACCGAGAGCGCGGTCTTGCGCGATTGCGCCGCCACCACGAACGGGATCGAGAGCTTTTCACCGCGGCTGCGGTCGCGGGTCCAGTGCGTCAGGAGGTAAGTCGGGAAGCTGGCATCGCAGATGATGCCGCAATGCGCGCCGCCGTCGGAAAGGCCCGGCACCGCGTTCGGGTCGCGCAGCATCTCGCGCGTCGCATCGAGATTGCCGTCGGCATAATTGAGGAACGGCACGTAGAGCATGCCGCGGCCGTCGTCGGTGAGCATCGCGTCGTAGGCCAGCTCTTCTGCCTGCTTGCCCAGACGGCGGGCCTGCGCGCCCAGCGTATTTTCGGGCGGTTGTTCGTAATCGGGGGGATTACCGAGCAGATACATCTTGTCGTAGTTCGGCCGGAAGAACAGCGGGTCATCGGTCGCGGTCGCGTGCTCGCTCAGGATCGCGGCGCGCACTTCGGGTTGGTGCAAACGTGCCAGCCGCTCCTTCAACGGCAGTTTCGCGATCGCCTGATAGCTCGGATGAGTCTGGAACGGGTTGCGCGACAATTCGAGGCCCAGCATCAGCCCGACCGGGCGGGCGGCGATCTGCGCGGTGATCGACTGGCCGCGCGCGGAAGCCTCCGCGATGGTGTCGAGCGTCTGGCGCCAGCGCTGCGGCGCCTTGTCGTTCTGCGTGATGGAAAACGACACCGGGATTTGGGTGTTCTCGGCCACCCGCAGCATCATCGGCAGATCTTCGTTGATGGTGGAGAGATCGAGCACGAACTGCAGCACGCTGCGGCCTTGGCCGTGCATCGCGGCGGCAATCGCGGTCAGTTCGTCCTCGCCGGCCTTCAAGGTCGGGGTGTAGTCGCCGGTCGAGGTGCGGTGATTGAGGGTGCGCGAGGTCGAGAAGCCGAGTGCGCCCGCTCGCACGGCATCGGCGGCGAGCGTCGCCATCGCCTTGTTGTCCTCGGGCGTGGAGGGATCGCGGCGCGCGCCGCGGTCGCCCATCACGTAGACGCGCAAGGCCGCGTGCGGCAGTTGCGCGCCGACATCCATGTCGAAGTTTCGTTTCGACAGCCACTCCATGTAATCCGGAAAGCTTTCCCAGGCCCAGGGAATGCCGGCGCTCAACACCGGCTCCGGAATGTCCTCGACGCCTTCCATCAGCTGGATCAGGCGGACATGGTCGCTCGGCCGGCACGGCGCGAAGCCGACGCCGCAATTGCCCATGATCGCTGTGGTGACGCCGTTCTGCGACGACGGCGTAATCTCCTGGCTCCAGGTGACCTGGCCGTCATAATGGGTGTGGACGTCGACGAAGCCGGGTGTGACCAGCTTGCCCCGGGCATCGATCTCTTCCTTGCCTTTCCCGGAAACCTTGCCGACCTCGGTGATGCGGCCGCCCGAGATGGCGATATCGGCTTCGTAGAGGTCGCCGCCCTTGCCATCGGCAATGTTGCCGCCACGGATCACGAGGTCATGGGAACTGGTCATGGCGATTCATCCCGGGTTGAATTTTTGTTGCCGCATCATCGGATATCCCCTGATGCAGTCAACGGCCGGGAATGAGGTTCAGGAATGCATCACGCCAGTAACCGGGCCCTCCGATCGCGTCTTCGGCTTGCGGTCGGTGATGAGCGCCAGCAGTACCGTCAGGACCATGAAGGCGACGGAGGCGCCGAACACCCAATGCGGCAGGTGCTGGTCCATGATCCAGCCGAACAATAGCGGGCTCAAAATGCCGCTGAAGTTGAAGCCGGTGGAGACGATGCCGAAAGCGCGGCCGGCCGCACCGGGAGGGGCGGCATTGCGCACCAGCATGTCGCGCGAGGGCGCGATTACGCCGCCGAGGAACCCGGCAATTCCCATCGCCGCGGTCAGCACCACCGACGGCAGGGTGGTCGTCGCGATCACCAGCATGATAAGCGCATTGATGCCAAAGCAGGCGGCGGCGACCTGTCCGTGGCGCGT
This sequence comes from Bradyrhizobium sp. AUGA SZCCT0169, assembly GCF_018130085.1. Taxonomy (NCBI): domain Bacteria; kingdom Pseudomonadati; phylum Pseudomonadota; class Alphaproteobacteria; order Hyphomicrobiales; family Nitrobacteraceae; genus Bradyrhizobium; species Bradyrhizobium sp. AUGA SZCCT0169. The sequence goes on from NZ_JAFCMC010000012.1 coordinate 84,096, forward strand.
GGTGCGGTCGGCAAGATAGCCGCCGGCCAGCACGCCCGCCGCACTGGCGCCGAGAAACGCGGTCAGCGCGATATTCGCGGCGGAGAATGTCACGCCATAGCCGCTCATCAGCGCGACCACGCCGAAATTGCTGATGCCGGCGTTGGAGAGACCAAGCAACATGAAGAAGAACGTCAGCATGATGATCGCCGGCGTGATGACGCTTTGCCGGGGGGCGGCCGTGCCATCGGTCTTGCGGTCGGCCGAACTCGCATCGGGAATGCCGACGGCGATCAACAGCAGCGCCACGACAGGTCCGACCGCGCCGGCCACGATCAGCGCGCCGAGACCTCCGGCCCAAGCGACGAGTGCCGCCATGATCGCGGGCGCCACCGCGCCGCCGAGGAAGCCCGCAAACGTGTGGATCGAAAACGCGCGGCCCATCCGCGCTTCATCCATATGGGTGGAGAGGATCGCGTAATCGCAGGGGTGATAGACGCTGTTGGCGAGACCAAGCAGCGCAGCACAGACGATCAGTGACGTGTAGCTCAGATGCACGCCGAGCATGATCAGCGCGAGACCGCCGACACAAAGGCCGATCAGCAGCACCTTGCGGGCGCCGATATGGTCGGCGAGATATCCGATCGGCGCCTGGGTCAGGCCGGACACCAATCCGAACACGGTCAGAGCGAAGCCGAGCTCGATATAGCCGACGCCGAGCTGTGCCTTCAGATAAGGAAACAGCATCGGCAGCACGAAGATATGGAAATGGCTGACCCAATGGGCCACCGAAATTGCCGCCAGCGTGCGCAGAGAACTGTCCGCTTTCACGTCCTGCGGTGCGGTCAGAACATCGACCATATCAGCGTCAAACCCCGTCTCGATCCACGGCCCGGCAAAGGCTGGCTTTACAAAAATGCCTGCCGAAAATAGTGGTTAGCGGTTATTTGTCCATGAATACAACTGCATGGCTGCCCCGGCGCAGGGTGTGGAAGGGCGCAAATGCGTCAATAAGTTCAGGGACAAAGTCGGCGGGCGCGGCAATGATCCGGCATGATTGATCCGGGGAAGCCGCTCCGGGTGCTGGTGTCAAGAAGGTTCCAGTACCTCAGCCCGCGAGGCCATCACGATACTGGGCCTGACGGGCCATCATGTCGAGGTTTGCGATCCCTCCGCCCATTGCCTGGCGCGGTTCTCACGCTTCGTCCGCAAATTTCACCGCTGCCCGGGCCTGCGCACGGACCCCGCCGGATTTCTGGCGTTTGTCGAGCAATTGCTGGCGCGCCAACGTTTTGACGTGCTGCTGCCGACGCATGAGCAGGGTTTTCTGTTTGCGCGGATGCGCGCGCGACTGGAGGGCCGTACCGGTGTTGCGTTGCCTTCATTCGAGAGCTATCGCGCCGCCCACAGCAAGGCCGGATTCAGCTTGCTCGATCAATGGAAGCTGCCGCAGCCGCTGACGCGGATCGTGAAATCCGCACGCGCGCTGCGCGACGCCATTGGTTTTCCGGCCGTGGTCAAGACCTCGATCGGCACCGCAAGCCGCGGCATCTGGTTCGTGCGCAATAGGGATGATCTCGAAATAGCGCTGCGTGATCTCGGCGCCGGCGATGCGTTCACCGATGAGGTGCTGGCGCAGGACCTCATCACGGGCACCACCGAGAAGGCGCAGTCGGTGTTTTGCCGGGGACGGCTGGTCGGCTTTCATGCCTATCGACAAGTCGCTGTCGGCGTCGGTGGCGGCGAGGCGATCAAGCAAAGCGTGGGCCGGCCGATGGTGCGAGCCTATCTGGAGACAATCGGCGGACAACTCGGCTGGCACGGCGCGTTGTCGGTCGACGTTATCATGCCCGACGATGGCACGGCGCCGCTCCTGATCGATTGCAACCCGCGGCTGGTCGAGCCGGTCAACGCCTATCGCGCCGGCATCGATCTCGTTGGGTTATTGCTGCGTGTCTCGCAGGGCGAGACGCCGGAGCCGTTGCCGGAAAGCCGCGAGGGCGTGCTCACGCATCTGGCGATGCAGGCGCTGCTCGGTTGCGCATCGCGCGGCGGCACGCGGGGCGATATTATCCGGGAATGCGGCCGTGTGTTTACCGCCAGCGGACCCTACGCCGGCAGCCGCGAAGAACTCACGCCGGTGCGACTGGACTGGTTCAGCGCCGTGCCGCTGGCGATGACCGCAGTATTTCTGCTGGCCTCGCCGTCGTCAGCGATCAAATTGGCGCGCGGCGGTTTTGGCGCGCATCTGCTCGATGTCGGGAGTATCCGGAAGATTGAGAGTGAGGGATTTCACTAGATCTCGCGTCGTTCCGGCGCAACGCCGGGACGACAATAATCACAAGGGTTCGTCGTCATTGCCGTGGCGGTCGTGCTTTGGCGTGGCGATGTCGCCATCCTCGTAATCGTCGTCTTCGACAGGCAGGCCTTTCGGCTTCACGGGCTTGTCGTTGTCCTGCCTGGGAGGCTCGCTCTTCTTCCCGTTTCCACCCATATCGTGCCTTTTCGCCGGCGCAACCGGCCTTATCCGGTCGAAATGACGCATTGACCGCAATCCGACCGACTTTGCGCAATATACTAGCGCCAGCAACACGAATTTTCCTTGCCCTTTTGGCCGATAGTGCTTCAAACGGGGTAATCAAACGGAGTCAGAATGAAGAAGCCTCGCATCGAAACCGAAGAACAGCAGCCACGCAAAGTTATCCGCGCCGACAAAGCGCCGACGTCAGGATATTCGCTGGTGGTCGACGGTCACTTCAAATCGCACCACGACACGGTCGAAGCCGCTGAAGAGGCGGGCACGGCGCTAAAGAACAAATTCCAGATGCTGCAAGTGCAGGTCTATGACGCCGAGACCAAGACGCGCTCGATGATCCATTGGCCACCGGCGTAACGCTGCAAGCTTAACTTCAGTGCTGAAGTTAAGGCTGAGCTCAAAGAGCCAGCCTTGGAATTGAGCCTTGGATCCCTGCCTCAGGGTCTTCGATCTTAGGTCCGTCGTCCGCCACTTTGCTGGCTCGCCAGCCAATCGCCCAATGCCGGGGTCGGCCGCTTCTCGGTCGGCTGTTTCGATTTGGCCGCGGCCTTCTTTGCCTTGACGGGAGCCGGAGGTGCGGCCGCTTCGCGGGCAAGCCGCAACGCCTTCAGCTTTGCCATATTGTCGAGCATGGCCCTCGAGGCCGCATCGCGGTCGGCCTTGCCGGACCGCGCGTCCTGGGCTGCGCGGGTGGTTTTATCCAGACGCGCCTGGGCGCGGTCGCGATCTTCTTTAGTCATTTTACGTCAGCCTTCTTCGCCACTTTGGCTTTCGCTTTGGGCTTGGCTTTCGGTTCGGGCGGATTGGCAAGGTCCTCAGCTTCCTTGGCCAGCCGCAGCGCGCGCAGCTTTTCAGTCCGCTTGCGAATTGCGATGTCGGAGGCCGCGATCTCGGCCATCGCCTTGATGCCCTCGACCTCCTGGGTACGCTTGCGGTGCAGCCGAATCTCTTTCATTTCGGCCGGACTCTTCGGTTCGTCGTTCATCATATACCTCTGGAACCGCGACGCATGCCGTCGGGCGGTGTTTCGGCCGTAATACCATGGATTGCGCCGCTGGGGGCGCGAATTTGGGCCGAAAATGCCCCGTTATCGGGTTGATTCAGCCCTCATGGTGAAGAGCGGCGGGATCATCGCCGTCTTCAGGACCGCTCTGGTCGAAAGCGGCCAGCCAGGCCGCCAATGTCGTTGACGCCTGACCTTCGGCCTTGACCTGGCGCAGCGCAATGCGAATGCCGGCGCGGCCGTGACGGTCGCCGGCGATCGCCACCGGCGGTTCCCCCGCCAGCACCGCATCGACGACGCGCTGCTTGATCGCGAGCGTTTCGGGATCGCCGCACGCCGCCAGGACCCGTTGAAAACGCTGGTGATGTGCCTGGTCGAATGGCCGGGCCTCGCCCATTCCGTCACGCAACGGATGCGGCGGATAGATGTGCGCGCAGGGGATCCAGCCCTCGGGAACCGGCTCGGTGGCGGCATGGGTCCGGCCGCTTTTCAGCAGTCTTGGCAGCACATGGGTGTGCGGCCCGTCCGGGCTCGTGCCCGAGGGCGGCGGGATCGGCTGATAGACCTCGATGCGGCCGAGCCGGCTGATGAAGACGCGATGCGGGTTAGCGCCGAGGATCATCCCCATCGCGGGATTGTCGTGTTCGAAGATGGCGCGGCCGCAGAGTTGGCGCAGCCGCGCGGCGAGATTGGGATCGCCGACGCGCACGCAGAAGTCCGCCTGCAGCGCACCGAGGCCGAGATCGAACAGGATGGATTCGCGGTCCTCCGGCCGCAGCGCCTCTTGATCGGCGCCGATTTCCGTCAGCGTGTTGCGGCCGTTCATCGCGCAATCGCCTGACGGCAGGCACAGCGCGATCCGATGGCTCCAGCCCGATTTGGTGATGCTCTCGGAGGCGAACGGCCGGCTGTTGCCGTTGGGATTAAGCGCAATGCCGCCGCGCGGCGTCACGGCTGCAACGGCTTCGATCGATTGCGTCAGCCGTACCGGCTCATCGCGATCGCGGGCGAATTCAGCGATGGCGCCGAACGTGCCGAGACTCCATTGCGTGTCGGGATCGGCGATTTCCCGCTGCAACAGATCGGTCGCCGCGACGGCGGAAGCATCAGGCATGGGCCAGCATTCCCTTAACCCTCGGGGCCAAAGAGAATACTGGCTTGTCAGGTCAGGACAAGCCGGTCCGGAGCGGGCCCCGGACCGGCGTCCGGGCTCAGAACGTCGCGCCGGCCTTCACCATGTAGGTCCGGCCCGGCAGCGGATAGGCGCTGAAGCGGCCGTCGGTGAACGTGCTTGCGATGGCATAGTCGTAGTACAGCGCGTTGAGCACGTTGTTGACGCTCACCGACCAGAAGAAGTGCTGATATGCCCCGCTCAGCTTGAAGTCGATGGTGGCATCGGCCGGGATGCGGCGCTGGGTATTCTTCTGGTCGTTGTCCATGTAGCGCTCGCTCCAGCCGCGCACCGTGGCGTCCGCGACCAGATAGTTCTGCCAGATATTCCACGTCACGCCACCACTGGCGGTGTAGCGGGACACCAGCGGAACGTCATTGCCGGCGAACTGCCCTTCACGGAACACTGCGCGGGTGTAGGCGACGCCGCCGCGCAGCAGCACGCTGTCGCTGACACGAAGCGAGGCGCTGGTTTCCGAGCCGTAACGGCGGGTCGGATCGAGGTTGACGTTAAAGAACAGTGCCGGGTTGAAATGGATCTCGTTTTCGAGGTCCATGTTGTAGATGCTCGATTGCATCTGGAACCCGCCCGACTTGATGCGGAAGCCGCCCTCGACGTCGTGCGAGGTCTGGGTTTTCAACTGGAAGGTGCCGGGAATTGGGGTGAAGAAGACAGGATCGAAGGAAGGTCCGGAGGACAATCTCTCGTCGACATTCGGCGTGCGGAACGCGCGGGCGGCCCGGCCGAATACCGAGACGATATTGTTGAAGCGATGTTCGAGGCCGACATGCAGCGCGTGCTGGACTTCGCTGCTATCCAGCGGAAGGTTCTGGGCGCCGCAGGTAAAAAACAGGGCGCAATTCGGCGGATCGTCAAGACGGTCCCGCGCACTCAGACTGGTGTTCTGGATTCGCGCGCCGTACGAGAAGTCCGTTGTCGGCAACAGCCCAAGGGTTTGCTGCCAATAGCCGGCAATCGTTCTCTGCGACAGATCGTAAGTATGGATCGGCGGTGTGCCCTGAAATTCCTGCCGCTCCTGGTGGAACGTCGCATCGTAATAATCGATGCCCGTCAGGATCGACGAGGGTAGCCCGAACATTACGTTCTTGACGCTCAATCGAGGCGTCAGGGACCATGTCTGCAGATGGCTGTCGACGTAACTGTTGGCGAAGGGATTGAAGAACGCGGCCTGCTGTTTCTTGTCCCGCACACCGCCATCGATGATGAGATCGACGCCGTTCCACAGGGTCTTGGTGAAGCCGGCGGTGGCGCTGGCGCCCTGCTGGTTGCCGTAATCGAGCGGCGTGCTGGTGCCGCGGCGGTTGGTGACGAGCTCGTTGAGACCAATGGATGGATCGACCAGCCGGCCGCCGGGTAAGCCGAGCTTCTGATCGTCGCCGGTCACGGTTACGAAGGCGGTGAGGCCGGGCGTGGAGTAGTTGAGGTTGCCGACTCCGTTGCGCTGATCGAGCGCGTTGTTGACGCGGTAGCCGTCGGACTTGATGGCGTTGCCATAGAACGACGTCGACCACGGACCGAAATTGGTCGCGGCCGAGACCGAGGCCATGCGCTGATTGAAGGACCCGACGCCGGCTTCGCCGCGGATCGCGACCGGCGGGCCGCCGACGCCGTTTTTAAGCACGATGTTGATGACGCCGCCGACGGCATTATCGCCGTACAGCACCGCGCCGCTGTTGCCGCGGGTGATTTCGATGCGCTCGATCGAATCGCGCGGAATGGTCGAAAAATCGACGCCGGCCATGTCGATGTCGTTGAGCCTTCGGCCGTTGATCAGCACCAGGGTATTGGAGGTCGCAAACGCACCGAATCCGCGCAGATCGACGCTGGTCTTCGCGCCGTTGACGCCGCCAAACAGGCTGGTCAGTTGCACGCCCGGTGTTTGCGCGATGATTTCCTGCAAGGTCTGCGCGGGTGAATGCGCGATTTCTTCAGCCGTGATGACGGTCGCCGATGTGCCGACGATACCGGCGAATTGCCGGACGGGCGCTCCGCCGCCGCCCTGGCCATCGCCTTGCGACGCGACGTTGGAGCCCGTCCCCGGCGTAGGGTTTCGATTGCTTGACGGCGTCGGGTTCGGCGCGACGACGCGGCGCGTGCCCGAGCCCTGATCGGAAGCGGGCTTGGCGCGGGTCCGGTTCTGGTCGCCGGGCGGGTTGACCTCGATCGCCGGCAGTTGATCGGCTGTGGCGGTCTGCTGGGCCTGCGCGCCGGAATGGGTGATCGCCATGATCGGCGCCAGAAAGCTGGACGCCAGCAAAAGACGGCGGCACCGCTTGGCGGCAGTGGTGGTGGAAGACATGGTTCAGGCCTCGGTATGACGTCAGTGGCACGTCACAGCGAACCAAGTCCCACCATCGTGCTGCAAACAGCTCTGGTGAAACTAATGCCTGTACTCCCCGACCGACATCTTCGCGTGTGACCACGGCTGACGGCAGGTCTCCTGGCTTGCGGGTCGTTACCTTTCGTCGCCTTCCCAGGACCGAGAATCCCAGTGGCGTAGGACGAAAGATTCACCGCTTACAGTTGCGGGGGCAGCCGCGGAATTGGGGGACTGTCCCCGCACCGCATTCCCTTTTGATCCCCAAAACGGGAACCGTCGAAAATTATGGTAGGAGTTTGTCAAAGATAGAGTCAATCCCATCAGGCCTCGCCTGCGATCCTCACTGGACGAGTGCGTCTTTTATGTCGCATGAGCAGTACCGTTCGAACGCGTTGTGCGGTACGGGCTGACCGTTCGGGGACGATCGATGAGTGTTGAGACCATCACTGCTGCAAACGAGGAGGCCGCGCGGCGCCGGATTGGCGTGACGGCTGCGCTCGCCGGCCTTGTCGCGCTGCTGGTGCTGATCTCGCTCGGTATCGGGCCGGTGCGGCTGTCGCCGCTGGCGGTGATCGAAGCCCTCCTCGGCGGCGGCAGCGACGTGGCGCAGGTGATCGTGCGGGAAATCCGCCTGCCGCGGACCATTCTGGCGCTGGCGATCGGCGCCATTCTGGGAATGTCGGGCGCGTCGCTGCAGGGCCTGCTGCGCAATCCGCTGGCCTCGCCTTCGCTGTTCGGCGCGCCGCAATCGGCTGCCTTCGGCGCGGTGCTGGTGATCGCGCTGGGGTGGGCCGATGTGCGCTCCTATGCGCTGCCGGTCGTGGCGATCATGGCGGCGTTCGGTTCGGTGTTCGTGCTGCTGACGATCGCCGGCCGCAATGCCGGGTTGCTGATCCTGATCCTGGCGGGTCTTGCGATTTCGAGTCTCGCAGGCGCCGCTACCGCGCTGGTGATGAACCTCTCCAGCAACCCCTTCGTGGTGCTGGAGATCGCGTTCTGGCTGCTCGGATCGCTGGAGGATCGCAGTTTTCAGCACGTCATGCTGGCGCTGCCGTTCATCATTGCCGGCGGCATTATCCTGTTCAGCCAGCGCCATTCCTTTCGCGCGCTCAGCCTCGGTGAGGAAACCGCGCAGAGCCTCGGCGTCGATGTCGGGCGTCTGCGGCTGATCGTGATCACGGGCGTGGCGCTCGGGGTCGGCGGCGCGGTAGCGGTCACCGGCACCATCGGCTTCATCGGCCTCGTCGCGCCGCACCTGATGCGGCCCCTGATCGGGCATGATCCGGCACGGCTCTTGGTGCCGAGTGCGCTGGCAGGCTCGGCGCTGCTGCTCGCCGCCGACATCGCGGTGCGGATCATTCCCTCGACCAGCGACATCAAGGTCGGCGTGCTGACCTCGATCATCGGCGTGCCGTTCTTCCTCTATCTGATCGCGCGCGAACGCCGCGCGCTCGGGGGAGGTGTCGCATGAGCGAAGCCGCGCTTCTCACGGCGCAAGGCGTGAACGTGACGCTGGCCGGCCGCGCCGTGCTCAACGATGTCTCGCTGTCGCTGACCGCGGGGCATCTGGTCGCCCTGGTCGGGCCGAACGGCGCCGGCAAAACCACGCTGCTGCGGGCGCTGTCGGGGCTGCTGTCGTCCCGCGGTGACATCCACATCGGCGGCGACGCGCTGGCCGGTCTGTCGCTGCGCGAACGCGCCAAGCGATTTGCCTATCTGCCACAGGGCCACATCGTGCACTGGCCGCTGCCGGCGCGCGACATCGTGGCGCTCGGCCGCTATCCGCACGGCGCGACCGATCCGGCGCGGCTGTCGCCAAGGGATACTGACGCAGTATTGCGTGCGATGCAGGCGGTCGATGTGATGGAGTTCAGCGAGCGCCGCGTCACCGAACTGTCCGGCGGCGAGCGCAGCCGCGTCGCGCTGGCGCGCGTGCTCGCGGTGGAAGCGCCGGTCATCCTCGCCGACGAGCCGACCGCCTCGCTCGATCCGCGGCACCAGATCGACGTGATGAAGAACCTGCGCGCCACCGCCGACAAGGGCGTGCTGGTCATCGTGGTGACGCACGACCTTGGCCTCGCCGCACGATTCGCCGATCATGTGCTGGTTCTGAAGGAGGGCCGGCTGGTGTCGCAGGGCGCGCCGGTGGAAGCGCTGTCGGAGCAGGTGATAGCCGACGTGTTCCGGATCAGCGCCTACCGCGCCGAATACCAGCGCGAGGCCGTAATCGTGCCGTGGGCGGATCTGTGATGCGCCGCCGGCTTGCCGTGCTGCTGGCGGTTGCGGCGCTGGCGATGCCTGGCGCGACGCTGGCCGCTCAATTGCCGCGCATCGTGTCGATGAACGTCTGCAGCGATCAATTGCTGCTGTCGTTGGCCGATCCCGAACAGATCCTCGGGCTTTCGCGGTATTCGCGCGATGCCTGGGTGGCCGGTGACGTCGCTCGCTATCCAAAACTGTCGGGTGGCGCGGAAGACGTGATGGTGCTGAAGCCCGACATCGTCGTCGCCAATCTGTACGACAAACGTTCGACGCGGGAATTGCTGAAGGCGCACGGGTTGCGTCTTGCCGAACTTCCGGTGCCGCGAACCTTGCCCGAGGTGAAGGACCAGATTCGCGAGTTCGGTGATATCGTCGGTCACCCCGATCGCGCGTCGGCGCAGATCGCGTTGCTCGATGCCGCGCTCGCACGGGCGCGCCAGGCTGTCGCCGCAAAACACTATCGGGTGCTGCCGCTGTCGCGGCGCGGCTGGGTCGCGGGCAGCGACAGCTTTGTCGGCTCGCTGCTGGCCGAGACCGGGCTGTTCAACACGGCCGGCGATCTCGGCTTCAATTTCGGCGGCTTCGCCTCGCTGGAGGCGATCGTGAGCCAGAAACCGGATTTGCTGCTGGTGTCGCAGGCCGGCGATTTCGCGCGTGACGACGGCCAGGCTTTTCTGCTGCATCCGGCGCTCGCGCGGTTCTATCCGCCGGAAAAGCGCATCGTGATTCCGGAACGGCTGACCGAATGCGGCGGCGTGATGCTGGCGGAAGCGCTGGATGTGCTGACGGCGGAATTGAAACGGGTGGGGCGGTAACAGTCGCGGCGAATCGTAGGGTGGACAAAGCGAAGCGTGCCCACCATTCTCGCATTCGGATAGAATGGTGGGCACGGCGCGAGTGCGCCTTTGCCCACCCTACGTTCCGTGAGTATTCACCCCATCACCACCGGGCCGCCGGCTTTCTTCCAGGCGTCGATGCCGCCTTCGATATGGGCGGTGTTGGCAAGGCCGGCGTTCTTGGCGGCGGTCACCGCCATCGCCGAGCGTTCGCCGAACGCGCAGAAGAACACCACGCGCCGTCCCGTCGCGGCCGCGACTTCGCGCAGCATGCCGCCCGGCGCTAAGCTTTCGGCGATGCCGGGATAGGGCGCATGCAGCGCGCCCGAGAGCGTGCCGTGCTTGGCGCGCTCGCTGGCCTCGCGCAGATCGACCAGCAGGATGTCGGGCTTGCCGATACTGTCGATCGCGGCGCGCGCTGACAATGCGAGGCCCTGTTTGGCGAGATCGTCCTGGTGCAGGCCGACATGCATGTTGGCCGGCAGCACCACATCCATCAGTTTTGGATTCGGCAGATTGAGATTGTTCATCAGCTCGACATACTCGTCGATGCCGCGCACCTGCAGGCGCGGATTGTAGCGCTTCTCCTCGCCAATGGTGGAAACCGTGTCGCCCTTGTAGTCGTGGGCGGGGAAGACCATGGTCTCGTCAGGCAGCTTCAACAGCCGGTTGAAGATCGAGTCATACTGCGCCCGCGCGCTGCCGTTCTGGAAATCGGTGCGGCCGGTGCCGCGGATCAAGAGCGTGTCGCCGGTGAAGACGCGGTCGCCCATCAAATAGCTGTAGGAATCATCGGTGTGGCCGGGCGTGTACATGACATCCAGGCTCAAGCCTTCGATCATCACCTTGTCGCCGTCGGAGACGCGCATCGACACCACGTCGGCTTTGCTCTGTTCGCCCATGATGGTGATGCACTGGGTGCGGTCGCGCAGCTCGCCGAGGCCCGTGACGTGGTCGGCGTGCAGATGGGTGTCGACCGCCTTGACCAGCCGCAGGTCGAGTTCGCGCAGCAGCTGGCAATAACGGTCGGCCTTTTCCAGCACGGGATCGAGGATCAGCGCCTCGCCGCCGGCGCGGCTGGCCAGCAAATAGCTGTAGGTGCCCGAAACGCTGTCGAAGAGCTGACGAAAGATCATGATCGCTGCCGCGTTCTCTACTTCTCGCGGAGGATATTATTCTATTTCGTCGCGCCTCTCAAACGGCTTTCGTCTCTCCGACATGGCTTTTTCGGGGTAATCTTGCTGATCAAAGGCCCGATCACGGTCTCACCAGCGTATATCCGTTCTCGGTCAGGAACAGAATCTGCGCGACGCCGACCTGAACCGGTGTCGCCGCCGCGATGAACTCCGGCCGTTTGCCGCGTTCGCGTTCGAGCGTGTCGACGGTGTTGAGGCAGATATCGAACCGCGCACCCTGGGCGACCAGGCTCTCGACCATCCTGCGGTTGGGATTTTCCGGACGCAGCAGTTCGATGCCCGGGCCGAACGCGACGATTTCGATCGCGACCTTATCGGGGTCGTAGTGCTTCATCAGATTGCTGGCGACGCTGAGCACGAGGCCCTGCTTGCGCGGGTCATTGTCCGAAAGCTGCAGCACGATCTTGTGCTCGGCAAACGGCTTGTCCTGCAGCGGCGCCTGTTGGGCGTGCACGACCGGTGCGGTCGCTGCGATCAACAGCGCTGCGGTCATGATGCGCAGGGTGGTGGTAAGGCCTGTCATGCCTGTTTCGAAATGCCCGGATTGCCTTCGACGCCCTTCAGCGTCACGCCCGGGGCCGATCGGTTGGGCGGCTTGCCTGACTTCAGATGCTTCGCCACCACGTCCCACACCGGCGTGCCGGTCTGTTCGTTGACCGAAGCCCATCCCGCCACCTTGTAGCTCTTGGCGGCTTGCAGCGGGTTGCCATTGTCGAGCGTCAGTTCGGAGATCCGCTTGCCGACGCCTTCCGCCGGCGTGCAGGCATAGGAAAGGCCACCAAGGCGGACCATGTCGCCGCCTTGCTGGTAGTAGGGATCGGTGTTGAAGAGGTTGTCGCAGACGTCCTCGAGCACGTCCTTGATCTGGGCGCCGGTCATGGTCGCGACGTAGGTTTCGGGATAGGTGACCGCGGTTTGCGCCAGCACGTCTTCCATGGTCAGCGGCTGGCCCGCCAGCGTCGTGGTGCCCCAGCGGAAACCCGGCGACAGCGCGATTTCGGTGTCGAGTTCGCCGCGCAGCGCGTCGCAGATCAACTGATCCATGCTGCCGCTGAAATTGCCGCGGCGGTAGAGCAGGCGATCGGCGGAAGCGATCTTGTCGACCCAGTCGCCCGCATGCGGCGCGCGGGTCTTGTCGATCAGCCCCTGCATCGCCGGATCCGGCTTCAGCAGTTCGGAGAACACCGGCAGCAGCCGGTAGCGCACGTTCGCGACCTTGCCCTTGCCGATGTCGAGATCGAGCACGGCCAGGAACTTGCCGTTCGAGCCGGCATTGGTTACCAGCGTGACGCCGCCCGGATTGGTCACCGCAATCGGCTGCGGCACCGCGTCGTGGGTGTGGCCACCCAGAATGACGTCGATGCCGGTGACGCGGCTGCCGAGCTTGAGATCGACGTCCATGCCGTTATGCGACAGCAAAATGACCGCATCGACCTTGTCGTTGTTGCGCAAGCCATCGACCAGCTTCTGCAACTCCTCGTCGCGGATGCCGAACTTCCAGTCCGGCGTGAAGCGCTTGGGGTGCGCGATCGGCACGTAAGGAAAAGCCTGTCCGATCACGGCAACCCGACGGCCACCGATCTCTTTGATCGTGGCCGGTTTGAACACGCGGCCCGATGCCGGATCGAACGCCTTGGCGTCGTTGAAGGCGGCTTCCTCGGTCAGGAAAACGTTCTGCGCCAGGAACTCGCCCTTGAAGCGCTCGAGATTGCTGCGCAGCGTCTTCTCGCCATAGGTGAATTCCCAGTGGCCGGTCATCGCGTCGATGCCGAGCAGGTTCGAGGCGTCGACCATGTCGGCGCCCTGCATGACGTTGGCAAGGCCGGTGCCCTGCCAGAGATCGCCGCCGTCGAGCAGCAGCGAGCGGCCGGCGCCGACATCGCCGCGCAGGCGGTCGACCAGCGTCTTCAGATGCGCGAAGCCACCGAGCTTGCCGAACCGTTGCGCGCCTTTTTCGAATTCAATGCAGGTAAAGGCATAGGCATCGGCGCTGTCGGGCCGGATGCCGAAGCGGTCGAGAAAAGCTTTGCCGACCAGGTGCGGCGGATTGCCCTGCATCGAGCCGATGCCGAGATTGACACTGGGCTCGCGGAAAAACACCGGCTTGAGCTGCGCATGGGTGTCCGTGATGTGCAGGATGCGCGCATTGCCGAAGCGCTCGAGGTCGTAGACGCTGTCGGCGCTGTGCGCGAGGCGAGGCAGGCTGCCTGCGAGGGTAGCCGCGCCTGCTAGCGTCAGAAAATCCCGGCGGCGGATCGGCATACTAATCTCCGCGCGTCGCAAAACGCTCTCAACGAATTTCCAAATCTCTCCAGCGTTCCTTTTCGCTGGTCGCCTGGAAGATCGAAGCTTTCGCCAGCGCTTCCGCTTCTTTGGCTGACGCGGTGGCCTTGTCGAAATCGCCGCCGTCGGCGAACTTCTTGGCCACCGCCAGCGTTGACGCCGTCGTGGTCCATTGATTGCGCAAGGAAGCCGCCTGCTTGTTGGCAGCTTCCGCGGCGGCGTAGGCGGCCTTGTAGTCGTCCTCGCCCGCGGCCAGCGCCGATGTCGCACCTAGCAGCAGCACCGCGGCGATCGAGGTGAGTGTCGTGATCCTCATGGCCGCGCTCCCGGACCTGATATCGGCAGCCCGTTGCTGACATAGGACAGGTAGTATTCGACGTTGCGGTATTCATCGTCCTGCGGCGTCAGCGGCACGCCGCGGATCTGGCTGTTGCAGGTGGTGAAGCGCCGGCTGGTCGTGCCCATGCCGTTCCATTCGGAGCGATAGATCGGCATCGCGTTGACAATGCCGAGCGCCGGCGCCAGCACTTCGGTGCGGACCCGCTCGCCCGGGCTCTGCACATGGCAGGTGGCGCAGGAGAAATTGAGCTGGCCGCGCCGCGTGTAGAAATATTCCTTGCCGTTTTCATAGGCCGCCAGCGCGCGCGGGTCGTTCGGAACCTTGATGTTGAACGGCTTGCCGCGCGAAGTGAAGGCCATGTAGGCGGTCAGCGCCGCCATCTCGTCGCGTACATAGGAGAACGCCGGCTCGCCATTGGCTTCGCGGCAACGATTCAGCGCCAGCTCCAGCGTGATGACCTTGCCTTCTTTCTCGTCGAAGGTGGGATAGTCCTGGCGGATGCCGATGCCTTTATTCGGGAAGCAGTCGCCATAGGTCTTGCCGTTCTTGAACGGCTTGGAAAACATCTCCTTGCCCAGTTCGAGCGAGAACTCGTAGGGCGGGAACTGTTCCTTGTCCTGCCATTGCTTGTACAGGTCCGCGTCCATCGAATAGGGACCGTTGACGAAATCCTCCGGCTTCAGCTTGGGGAATTTGTCGTAGAAGAATTTCTTGAACGCTTTCTCGTCGGCGACCGGATCGACCTTGTCGGCGGAGACCGCGGGCGGTGCGGCGAACGCCAGCAGGGCCAGCGCGAAGGCCGCCGCAGCGAACTGTATCCTGGTTCGCAGCTTCATTGAATCTTCGCCGTGGTGGTGTCGGTGGCGCCCTTGTTGTCGACCCAGCTCACTTTCAGCTCGTCGCCCTTCTTGCCGCCCTTGAAGGCGAACTTGACGTAGGGGTCCTTGGAGACGCCGCCGCCCCAATCGGCAACGAATACCGGCTTGCCGTTATATTCGAAGGTCAATTGCTGGATGAAATGCGGCGGAATGAGCTCGCCCTTGGAATCCTTGATGAAGCCGGAATCCATCGGATGCTGGATCAACGCCTGCACTTCGGTGGTTTCGCCTGACGAGGTGGCGCGCACGCGAATGGTCGATGCCATTTTTTCGATCCTTCGACTATCTGTGTCTTAGCCGCCGCAGCCGCCGACGGTGACTTTGACTTCCTTGGTGGCGCTGTAGAGCTTGCCGCCGGCTTCGACGACGACGATCACGTTGCTGGTCTTCGCCATCTTGATGCGGTTGGCAACGTTCGGCATCGTGCCGGCCGGAATCTTGTAGGAGGCCACCAGGGCGACCGGGTTTTCAGCCACCAGGAACGAGATCGAGGTCACGTCGGCCAGCGTCGTCGAAACCGATACCGGCACCACCGCGCCGTTCTCGGCGATCTCGGGCGCGTCCATCTTTACCTTGTCGGAAGCTTCTGCCGTCCTGCCATAGAGCGATTTGATCGCGTCGGCTTCGGTCTTCTGCTTGAACGCCTCTTCCGGATATTTGTCGTTGGCGGCCGCGAATGCCGGCGCGAGGCCAAAGGGAAGATTGCCAAAAGAACTGCCAAGCCCGACCAGCGCCACCGCGCCCGCGCCTTGCAGGATCAGGCGCCGCGTGGCGGAAAATCCATTGTCAGTATTTGTCATCCGAAAGTTCTCCTGAAAGGCGCGCCGTCACAATGTTTGCAGGAAATCCACGACCGCGCTGATTTCCCTGTCGGTCAAAATTCGGTTCCGTCCGAACGGAGGCATCACAGTCAGCGGATTGCGCTTGGTTTCGTCGTAGATAATGGCGACGAGCTCGTCGCGGTTGGGGTATTTGCTCTTGATGTCGACCAGTTCCGGCCCGATCGTACCGGGATACTGACCGCCTTTGATGGCGTGGCAGGTCAGGCAATTGCCCTTGCTGCGGTCGAACGCCAGTTTCTGGCCTTCCGCCGCCGCGGACTGGGCAGCAGCGGGACCAGCGGCCGCGCCCATGGATAGCGCCAGCACCATCGCCGCCATCAGGCCAAGCTTGTTTAGAGGTGTGTTGCTCAAGGACGTTTCCCGTAATTCCTGTTCAGCTTGCCAATTCTACTTTGCTTGCCGATCCTACCTTGCCTGCATCGTGTCGAGTGGCCCCGTCGTACGTGGCGTCAGGTTCTTGCCTTCCGCCGTGGACACGATTTTGACGCTGGCAGGGTCAACGCACGCGCTCATGCACGGTTTCGCTGCCGTATCGGGCCTCGGATCGGTCCAGAGGAAATTGTCGCGATTGGGCATTTTGACTTTCGGCAAGCTTTCCCGGTCGGCGACAAATTCACTGGGGACGAGGTCGTTCAGGTTCAGAATATAGGCGGTCAAAGCATAAACGTCATCGGCTGACAATGTGTGCGGTGCGGCCATCGGCATGGCGCGGTTAAT
Source organism: Bradyrhizobium sp. AUGA SZCCT0169 (assembly GCF_018130085.1). Lineage (NCBI taxonomy): Bacteria > Pseudomonadati > Pseudomonadota > Alphaproteobacteria > Hyphomicrobiales > Nitrobacteraceae > Bradyrhizobium > Bradyrhizobium sp. AUGA SZCCT0169. Next base: position 100,480 of record NZ_JAFCMC010000012.1, read on the forward strand.
GTAGTCCCACAGGGTCGGCGCAAACGGCCAGTAGCTGCCGATCGTCAGCTCCGGCCGGTCGTCCCTGAGCGTCCCGGCGCCCCCGACGAGCTTGGGAAACCGGCCCTCGCCTTCGCCGAAAGTTCCATGACAGGCCGCGCATTGCTCGGCATAGACCTCCGCGCCCCTGATCACGCCGCCGCGGCCCGCGGGCAGGCCCACACCATCCTCGCCGCGCGCATCGATATCCCAGCCGGCGATCTGCTCGGGCGTCGCCCGCTCGCCATAGCCGTAATATCCGGGCTCGGCGCCGTAAGCGAAGGTGCCGGCCGCGACGATCATGCCGGCGCAAAGCAGCGCGAGGTGCTTAACCGAGCTGGACATCGAACACGCTCCCGTCGCCCTTCACCTGCCAGGTCTGGATCGAATTGTTGTGGTAGACCGAATTGGTTCCGCGCTGCTTGCGCAGCTGCGCGATGGTCGGCTGCACATAGCCGGTTTCGTCGATGACGCGGGATTCCAGCAGCGCCGGCGCGCCGTCCCAACGCCAGGGGATGGTGAATTTCGTCAGCGCCTTCGACAGCACCGGCTCATGCAGCCGCGCGCTCTGCCAATTGATGCCGCCGTCGGTCGAGACGTCGACGCGCTTGACCTTGCCGTTGCCGGTCCACGCCAATCCCCTGATCTCATAGAGGCCGGGACCCGAGAGCGGCTTTTCGGGGCAGGGGAAGGTGATGACGGATTTGGCGTCGATCAGCCAGGTGAAGCCGCGCGAGGTGCCGTCCGGCATCAGGTCGGTATATTTCGAGGTCTCTTCGCGCGAATGCCAGGGTTTGTCGCCGAGCTTGATCCGGCGCAGCCATTTGATGCTGACATTGCCTTCCCAGCCCGGCACCACCAACCGCAGCGGATAACCCTGTTCGGGCCGCAGCGCCTCGCCGTTCTGCGCGTACACCACGAGGCAATCGTCGAGGCATTTGTCGAGCGGCAGGCTGCGGTTCATGTGCGCGCCGTCGGCGCCCTCGACCATGACCCACTTGGCTTCCTTCTTGATGCCGACCTCTTCCAGCAGGGTCGACAGCCGCACCCCGGTCCATTCCGCGCAGGAGATCATGCCGTGATTGAACTGCAGCGAGTTCAACTGCGCGGCGCGCCACTCCATGCCGCCATTGGCCGGGCATTCGATGAAATGGATCCGCGTAACCTGCGGGAAACGGACGATGTCCTTCATCGAGAGCAGCAGCGGGCGCTCGACCAGGCCGTGGATCATGAGCTTGTGCTGCTCAGGATCGACGTCCGGCCGGCCGGCGTGATAGCGCTCGAAAAACAGGCCGTTCGGCGTGATGATGCCGTGCAGGTCCTGCAGCGGCGAAAAGCTGATCGAGGATTCGGTGCCGGCGGTGAGCCAGGGCACGTTGCGCCTGATGACGCCGGCCTCGGTGTCGGCGGGCCGGCCATAGGGACGGTCGACCACGCCGGGCCCGATCGATTGCGACCAAGGCGCGTCCGCCGGCGGGGAAGCCGGCGAGGGCTCTGCATTTCCCTGTTTTGGACCGAGCGCCAAGCCGCCGGTCAGCGCGGCGCCGAGGCCGAGCAGGGAGCGCCGGCCGAGCCGCGTGTGCGCGCCCGTGCTCGACAGTAGAGATATGCTGCGCCAGAGATCAGGCCGCACGTTTCATTCCCCTTGCCGCCACTTGGCCGCATCTTTTGTTGCTTTTTCGCGGGTTTATCGTCGTTCACTAATTTAGTCAATGCTAAATAACCATGGGCGCGATAAACTGGTACACCGCGCCTTGTCGGCGCTGATTTCGATCCGGATAAAGGCGATGAGAGCAGAAGCGGCAACAACCAACAAGATGCCCATCGGTAACGGCGCCGAGGACGAGGCGTCCCTGAAGAAGCTGGCGAAACAGGCCGGTGAGGCCGCGCAATTGCTCAAATTGCTCGGTCACGAAAAGAGGCTGCTGGTTCTCTGCTTTCTCGCGGTGCGCGGCGAGATGACGGTCGGTGAACTCGTCGGCGTCGCCAAGCTCAGTCAGTCGGCGCTGTCGCAGCATCTGGCAAAATTGCGTGCCGACGGCCTGGTCGAATTCCGGCGTGCCTCGCAGACGCTGCATTACCGCGTCGTCGACCAGCGCGCCCTGCGCGTCCTGCAGCTCCTGAAGGAAATCTATTGCGGAGACTTGAAGTGAGATTTTGCGGTGGCTGAGTTTGTGGTGGAGTTTGGCAAGGATGGCCGTCCGATTGAGGCCGACGGCCGGCTGGACGCGGCCGCATTCCATCGCAACCATGCGCCGATCTGGGCGGTGCTGCAGAAATTCCTCGCCGGCAAGTCCGGCGACGTGCTGGAGGCCGGCAGCGGCACCGGCCAGCATGTGGTGCATTTCGCCCGTCATACGCCCGACATCACCTGGTGGCCGAGCGATTTCAACGAGGCGCACCTGAACAGTATTGCGGCGTGGCGCGCGCATGCGGGCCTGCCGAACATCCGTCCTGCGATGCGGATTGATCTCAGTGATCCCGCATGGTCGCCTGCGATGCAGGACGGCAGCGGGCCTTCCGAATTGCTGGCGGTGTTCTGCGCCAATGTGATTCACATCGCGCCCTGGCGCGTCGCGGAAGGATTGTTCGCCGGCGCGGCGCGTTACTTGCGCAACGACGGCCAGCTGTTTCTCTATGGGCCCTTCAAGCGCGACGGCAAGCACACCGCGCTCAGCAATGCCGTCTTCGACACCAGCCTGCGCGATCGCGACGCCGAATGGGGCGTGCGCGATATTGAAGATGTCAGCCGATTGGCTGAAGGCGTCGGGCTTGCATTGATCGAAACCGTACCGATGCCGGCGAATAATTTGATTCTGGTGTTCGAGCGATCAATGAAGGGTGAGCCCAGCGCATAGCGCGCGCCCGTTTGCGTCGGTTGATCGCACGTCTGCACGTCTCCATAGTACCGCAAATCAAACAAGCCAATGAATTGCGGCTCCCGCCGGGGCCTGCCGGGCGGGAATGCCGATGCTGGATGCCACTGCCACCGCAGAGATCGTCGATGACGCGCGGGCGCGCGCCAATGTGCTGCGGCTCGCCGCGGCGCAGGCGCTGACCGGCGCCAACTCGGCGGTGATCTTCGCCACCGGTTCGATCGTCGGCGCGACGCTGGCGCCCGACATCTCGTTCGCGACCGTGCCGCTCTCGATGTATGTGCTGGGCCTTGCCGCCGGCACGCTGCCGACCGGTATGATTTCGCGCGCTTACGGCCGCCGCATCGCCTTCATCATCGGCACCGGCTGCGGCGTGCTCACCGGTCTGATCGGCGCGCTCGCGATCCTGCAGGGCGCGTTCTGGCTGTTCTGTTGCGCGACCTTCTTTGGCGGACTCTACGGCGCGGTGTCGCAATCCTATCGCTTTGCCGCCGCCGACGGCGCCAGCGTCGCGTTCCGCCCGAAGGCGGTGTCGTGGGTGATGGCGGGCGGCGTGTTCGCCGGCGTGCTCGGTCCGCAGCTCGTGCAATGGACCATGGATATCTGGCCGCCTTATCTGTTCGCCTTCAGCTTTCTGATGCAGGCTTTCGTCGCTTTGGTCGCGATGGCGGTTTTGTCCGGCGTCGATGCGCCAAAACCTGCGGCGGCGGACATGCATGGCGGCCGGCCGCTGTTCGAGATCGCGCGGCAGCCGCGATTCATTGCGGCGGCGCTGTGCGGCGTAATTGCCTATCCCATGATGAATCTGGTGATGACATCAGCGCCGCTCGCGATGAAGATGTGTGGGCTCACCGTCAGCGATTCCAATTTTGGTATCCAGTGGCACATCGTGGCGATGTATGGGCCGAGCTTCTTCACGGGCTCGCTGATCGCACGCTTCGGCGCGCCGCGTATCGTCGCGCTCGGCCTGTCGCTGGAGGCCGCCGCCGCGTTGATCGGATTGTCCGGGATATCGGCGATGCATTTCTGGGCCTGCCTGATCGTGCTCGGCGTCGGCTGGAACTTTGCATTTATCGGCGCGTCCGCACTGGTGCTGGAGACGCACCGGCCGCAGGAGCGCAACAAGGTGCAGGCCTTCAACGATTTCCTGGTGTTCGGGATGATGGCGATCGGCTCGTTCTCGTCAGGCCAGTTGCTGGCGCATTACGGCTGGTCGATGGTCAACATGGTGGTGTTCCCGCCGGTGCTGCTCGGGCTCGCGGTGCTGTCGCTCGCATCATTCGCGCGGCGGCGGGCGAAGCTGCGGGAAGTTGACGAACTTGCCGGCCCCACTATCTAGTAGCAATCCTGATCTGGAGGCCTCATGCCCTCACGCGCGCGTCTTGACGAATTCATCGCCGTCGTCGTTTCCGGCGACCATGCCGGCGCGATCGAGCGCTATTACACCGAAGACGCCACCATGCAGGAGAACTCAGCGCCGCCGCGCGTCGGCCGCGACGTGCTGGTGGGGCAGGAGCGCGCGACGCTGGAGCGGGTGTCGAGCGTTGTCACGACCTGCGTTTCCTCGGTCCTCGAGGGCGATCGTGTCGCGATCCACTGGATCTTCGATTTCACCTATCCGTCCGGCGCGGCGATGCGGATCGACGAAGTCGCGATGCAGGAATGGCGCGGCGACCGGATCTTTCGCGAGCGGTTCTTCTATGAGCCGTCGAAGAAGGCCTGATGACAGCTGCTGACATTTCGGCGGCGGTCGAATTATTGCTCTTGTGATTCTGCTATTAGTTGTTGTCATGGCCGGGCAGAAGCGCGAAACGCGTCTTCGCGCTAGATGACTCGGCCATCCACGCGCTTCGTGGCCGCTAGCAAGAAAGACGTGGATGCCCGGCACAAGGCCGGGCGTGACGGTGCAAGAACAAAGAACAAGAATGCTAAAAGGCCCCATTCACACCGCTATCGACGAAACCTCGCTCCGCTATGACGGCTGGCGGATTGTGCTCGTCTGTTTCCTGCTCGCGACCTTCGGCTGGGGGCTCGGCTTTTACGGCCAGAGCGTCTATGTCGCCGAGTTGCAGCGGCTGCACGGCTGGCCGGCGTCGCTGATTTCGCTCGGCACGACGTTCTTCTATTTGTCCGGCGCGGCGCTGGTGGCCTTCGTCAGCGAGGCGATCAGGGCGTTCGGTCCCCGCAACTGCATGATCGCCGGCATCGGCACGATGGCCATTGCCGCTGTTACCATCGGCCAGGTGCGCGAACCCTGGCAGCTCTATCTCGCCAACGCTTTTCTCGCCTTCGGCTGGGCCGGCACCAGCCTCGGCATGATCACCAACACGCTGGGCCTCTGGTTCGACAAGAAGCGCGGCATGGCGATCAGCCTGGCGCTGAACGGCGCCAGCTTCGGCGGTATCGCCGGCGTGCCGCTGCTGGTACTGGCGATCGGCTATTTCGGTTTCCCGGGCGCGATGATTGCCGCTGCGGTCGTGATGGTCGCGCTGATGGTACCGGTCATTTTGCTTTACGTCGGGCGGCCGCCGGACCATGCGAGCGCAAACGGGGGCGCGGTGATCGCCGCGGACGCGCCGTCGCCGATCCAGATTCGCGCGCGGGCATTTCGCGATATCGGATTTCTGACGGTATCGTCGGCCTTCGCGCTGGTGCTGTTCGCGCAGGTCGGCTTCATCGTGCATCTGATCGCGTTTCTGGATTCGGTGATCGGGCGCGAGCGCGCCGCCATCGCGGTCGCGCTATTGACCGCCATGGCGGTGGTCGGCCGCGTGCTGTTTTCGTTCGTGATCGACCAGATGAACCAGCGGCTGGCGTCCGCGCTCTCGTTCGTCAGCCAGGCCGTGGCGCTAGGGATCGTCATCAACGTGCACAATGACTACGCGCTGATGGCGGCCTGCGCGCTGTTCGGATTTTCGGTCGGCAATCTGATCACGCTGCCGGCGCTGATCGTGCAGCGCGAATTCGATCCGCGCTCGTTCGGCGTGCTGGTCAGCCTGATCACCGCGATCAACCAGATCACTTATGCCTTCGGGCCCGGCGTGGTCGGCCTGCTGCGAGACATGTCGGGCAGCTATTCGCTGCCGTTCTACGGCTGCATCGGTCTGGAGTTGATTGCGGCGGTGCTGATCATGATTCGTGGGAAGACGGCGTCATTGCGAGGAGCGTAGCGACGAAGCAATCCATAGCGCCGCGGGCGGAGCGATGGATTGCTTCGCTTCGCTCGCAATGACGGTGGGACACGACTACGCCTCCCGCGCCCGCAACAGATCCTCGAGATCCAGCCGCTTCGTGAACATCGACAGCGAACCGTCGGCGGCGCGCGGCCATTCTTCCTTGGGCCGGTCCCGGTAAAGTTCGACGCCGTTCTCATCAGGGTCGCGCAGATAGAGCGCCTCGCTGACGCCGTGGTCGCTGGCGCCGTCGAGCGCAATGCCGGCCTGCATCACGCGATGCAGCGCGTCCGCCAGCGCCGGGCGCGTGGGGTAGAGGATCGCGGTGTGGAACAGCCCGGTGGTGCCCGGCGGCGGCGGATGGCCACCTTTGCTTTCCCAGGTGTTGAGGCCGATGTGATGATGATAGCCGCCGGCCGAGATGAACGCCGCGGCCGAGCCCATCCGCTGCATGATCTCAAAGCCGAGCACGCCGCAGTAAAACCCCAGCGCGCGTTCGAGATCGGCGACTTTCAGGTGAACATGCCCGATCCGTGTGCCTGATATGATAGGCGTGTTGTCGGGCATGTCGATGCCTCCATTTGCCTTGCCGAGATTTTAAAGTAGGGAGAATCCGGGAGACGGGTACTGGCAATTCAGAAACCATGCGTTTCCAAATCTTATGCCAAGTCCGAAACTTCTCCATCCGGCAGTCCGAACTCAAACGTATTCAGCGTCATCGACACCATCGTGTAATAGCCGCACAGGCCGATGACCTCTGTCACGCCGCGCACCGTTAGCAATTCCACCGCCGCGTCATACAACGGCTTGGAGACGCCGTGCCCCTCATGCAATGACTTGGCGACGTCGTAGATCATCTGGCCCTTGGGGTCGTCGAAGGTGGGCGTGCGGCGGTCGCGGATGTCGTCGATGATCTTGGGGTCCATGCCGCCTTTCAGCGCCAGGCGCTTATGCGCGTACCATTCGTAATGCGAGGTCCAGTGCCGCGCGGTGACGAGGATCGCGATCTCGGAAAGCTTTGCCGGAAAGATCGTGTTGAAACGGAGTTGCTCGCCGAGCCGCGTAGCATGCTTGGCCATCTGCGGGCTGTTGAGCCAGGCCATCATCGGCGCCGGCGGCGCGCCGCGCTTGCCGGCAATCGACTCGTCGTAGGTCTCTTTTTGGTCGGGGCTCATTTCGCCAGGCGAAAGCAACTTCAGCCGCATGTCGGTTTCCTCTTGTTTTTCAATCGTTGCCGCCCCTGCGATACACCCGATCCCGGCGCGTGACTACGGCAGTCCGCGCATGGTGCGGCGCAGAGAGATGTTGAATTCCGCGATGCGGCGACTAAGGTCGTTTCAACTCGCCCCATATGGAAACGCACCATGTCCGATCCTGATCAATTCCGCCGTGAAACCCGCGCCTGGCTCGAGGCCAATTGCCCGCCAGAAATGCGCAAGCCCATGACGTCCGAAGGCGACACGTACTGGGGCGGCCGCAACGCCAAATTCTCTTCCGAGCCGCAGCGCGTCTGGTTCGAACGGATGCGCGACAAGGGCTGGACCGTGCCCGACTGGCCAAAGGAATATGGCGGCGGGGGGCTCGATCGCGCCGAGCACAAGGTGCTGCGCGAGGAAATGGCGGCGATGGGTGCGCGTTCGCCGCTGTCGAGTTTTGGTATCTGGATGCTCGGGCCGGCGCTGCTGAAATACGGCAACGAGGCGCAGAAGAAGGAGCATCTGCCGAAGATCGCCGCGGGCCTGATCCGTTGGTGCCAAGGCTACTCCGAACCGAACGCCGGATCGGACCTTGCCTCGCTGCAGACCCGCGCCGAGAGCGATGGCGATGATTTCGTCATCACCGGCCAGAAGATCTGGACGTCGTATGCCAATTACGCCGACTGGATTTTTTGCCTGGTGCGTACGGACGCGTCAGCCAAGAAGCATGACGGCATCAGCTTTATTCTGTTCGACATGACGTCGAAGGGCGTCACGACAAAACCGATCTTGCTGATCTCGGGCTACTCGCCGTTCTGCGAAACCTTCTTCGATGGGGTGCGGGTGCCGAAATCGCATGTGGTCGGCACAGTCAACCGCGGCTGGGATGTGGCGAAATATCTGCTGCAGCACGAGCGCGCGATGATCTCGGGCATGGGCGAGCGCGGCGTCGGCCGGCCGCTCGGCCAGGTCGCGGCCGATTCCATCGGTAGCGACGAGCAGGGCCGGCTCGACGATGCGATGCTGCGCGGCCAGATCTCGACCTTCGAGATCGATGAGGCGGCGCTGTCGGCGGCAGCGGAACGCGCGGTTGATCTGGCCAAAGCCGGCCAGTCGCATCCGGCGTTTTCCTCGGCGATGAAATATTACGGCACCGAGCTCAATAAGCGCCGCTACGAAATCCTGATGTCGGCCGGCGGCGTCGACGCGCTGGAATGGGAAAGCGAGCGCTCCAAAGGCGGCGCCCGCCCGCGCGCCTGGCTGCGCACCAAGGCCAATTCGATCGAAGGCGGCACCTCGGAGGTGATGCTCGGCATCGTCGCCAAGCGCATCCTCGATCTGCCGGGGGCGTGAGACGCTAACTGACGCCGTCATTCCGGGGCACGCGAAGCGTGAACCCGGAATCTCGAGGTTCCGGGTTCGCCGCTTCGCGCCGCCCCGGAACGACGATCTCAAAGATACTCGTTCGAAACACTTAGACCGGAACTCCTCCATGGCACTCGTCCTCACCGAAGAACAATCCATGCTGCGCGACAGCGCGCGCGGCCTTATCAGCGACAAGGCGCCGGTGTCGCATCTGCGAAGCTTGCGCGATACGAAGGATGCTACGGGATTTTCCCGCGAGCTCTGGAAGGCGTTTGCCGAGATGGGCCTTTCGGGCCTGCTGGTGCCTGAGAATTTCGGCGGCAGCGCCTTAGGCGCCGTCGAGGCCGGCGTGGTGATGGAGGAAATCGGCCGCACGCTGATGCCGTCACCGTTCTTGTCGACCGCCGTACTTGCGGCCTCCGCACTGACGCGCGGCGGCAGCGACGCGCAAAAGGCCGCGCATCTGCCCAAAATTTCGGACGGCTCGCTGCTCGCGACGCTCGCGATCGACGAGGGCGCCAAGCATCGCCCGCTGCAGACCAAGCTGCAGGCCGTGCGCTCCGGCAACGGCTTCAAGCTGAGTGGTGCAAAAGCCTTTGTTGTCGACGGCCACACCGCCGATCTCCTGATCGTCGCGGCGCGCACCGCTGGCTCCGCCGGCGAGCGCAACGGGCTGACGCTGTTCCTGGTCGATCCCAAGTCCAAGGGTCTTGCCGTGGAACGCACCGCGATGGTGGATTCGCACAATGCGGCGCGCATCGAATTCGACAATGTCGAGGTCAACGCCGACAGCGTGCTCGGCGAGGTCGATCAGGGCGGGGCATTGCTCGAAGGCGTGCTCAATATCGGCCGCGGCGCGGTCGCCTCCGAAATGGTGGGCCTCAGTGAAGAGGTGTTCGGCCGAACCGTGACCTATCTGAAAGAGCGCAAGCAATTTGGAAAACTGATCGGCGAATTCCAGGCGCTGCAGCACCGCGCCGCCGAACTCTATATCGATATCGAGATCACCCGCGCCGCCGTGCTGAAGGCGCTGCAGACGCTGGACGGCGATTTTGCCAACGCCAGTGCCGCGGTTGCGGTTGCAAAGGCACGCGCCGGGACCACCGCGACGCGGGCGGTACAGGAAGGCGTGCAGATGCATGGCGGCATGGGCATGACCGACCAGTTCGACATCGGCTTCTTCATGAAGCGCGCCCGGGTCTGCCAGGAATTGTTCGGCGACAGCAATTACCACGCCGATCAGCTGGCGCGGATGAAGAGTTATTGAGCTGCGCCTGCCGCGACATTGGCGGTGTCATCGCCCGGCTTGACCGGGCGACCCAGTACGCGGCGGCAGTCGTGATTGATCCGAAACGTCCCGGCGTACTGGATCACCCGCTTTCGCGGGTGACGACAGTGAGTGTGTGGCTACGTTCGCCGGCTTTCGGCCGTCACCGGATCGGTGGGGCGTACTGGATGCCGCCGTTGCTCCAGAGCGAGTTCAGTCCGCGCGGGATCTTCAGCTTGGATTCGGCGCCGACATTGCGGTCGTAGATCTCGCCGTAATTGCCGACGTGGCGGATGATGCGGGCGGCCCAGTCCTTGGAGAGGCCGAGGTCCTCGCCGTAGGCGCCTTCGGTGCCGACCAGCCGCATCACGTCAGGCTTCTTCGACTTCAGCGCCTCGTCGATGTTCTTGGAGGTGATGCCGAGTTCCTCAGCGTTGATCATCGCGTACAGCGTCCATTTCACGATCATCATCCAGTCGTCGTCGCGCTGCCGCACCACGGGCGCCAGCGGCTCCTTCGAGATGACGTCAGGCAGGATGGTGTGATCGTCCGGCTTGGAGAGGTTGATGCGCAGCGCGTAGAGCTGGGAGACGTCGGCGGTCAGGGTGTCGCACTTGCCTTCATTATAGGCTTTGACGACATCCTCCAGCTTGGCGAATTTCATCTCCGTGTATTTCATGTTGTTGGCGCGGAAATAATCCGCGACGTTGAGCACCGTGGTGGTGCCTTCCTGCACGCAGATCTTGCTGTTGTTCAGGTCCAGCGCGGAATCGATCTTGCGCGAGGCCGGCAGCATAAAGCCTTCACCATCATAATAGGCGACGGCCGGGAAATAGAGAGCGTTGTTGACCTCGCGCGACATGCTCCAGGTGGAATTGCGCGACAGAATGTCGACCTTGCGGCTCGACAGCTCCTTGAAGCGCTCGCTGGCGTCGAGGGGAATGAACTTCGCCTTCTTCGGATCGTCGAAGATCGCCGCCGCCACCGCGCGGCAGAAATCGACGTCGAAGCCGGTCCAGTCTCCCTTGTCGTCGGGGATCGAGAAGCCGGGCAGGCCCTTGTTGACGCCGCACAGCAGTTCGCCGCGCTTGAGCGTCCGCTTCAGGGTCTTGGTGTCATAGCGTTCATATGTGATTGCGCCAGCCGCGACCGCAGTTGCGACCGCCAGCCCAATGAGGAGGCCGCCTCGAAAATTACGTAGCATTTTTTAACTCACCAATTTCAGGGAAATGGATCTGCGGAAGAGACGGTACCGTTGCAATTACAGTTCGGGCTTCTGCCGGATGATCACCTTGGTGCCGACCGGGACGCGCTCATAGAGATCGGCGACGTCGGCGTTGACGAGCCGGAAGCAGCCGGAGGAGACGGCGGTGCCGATGGTGTCGGGGCGGTTGGTGCCATGAATGCGGTAGACGGTGGTGCCGAGATACATCGCCCGCGCGCCGAGCGGGTTACCCGGGCCGCCGGCCATGAAGCGCGGCAGGTAGGGCTGGCGTTGAATCATTTCCGGCGGCGGCGTCCAGTCCGGCCATTCCGCCTTGCGCGTGATGTTGACGAGTCCCTGCCACGTGAAACCCTCGCGGCCGACGCCGATGCCGTAGCGTAGCGCGCGGCCGCCGCCCTGGATCAGATAGAGATGGCGCTCGGCCGTGACCACGATGATGGTGCCCGGCGCTTCGTTGGTGCGGTAGAGCACCGCCGTCTTCCTGAACTGCGGATCGAGCTGGACGGATTCGTCGGCGATCAGTCCCGGCTGGTCACCCACATCGGGCTGGCGCAGCTGCGCATTGCTCTGCGAGGCTGAAAGGATCAGACCGCTCGTTGCGATCATCATCCAGATCAGGTGCCGAAACTTCGTCATTGCGGAGCTCTCCTTGTTGGCGCGTTGGCCAATTGGTTGGCGTTCTAAAGCATGATCCGGAAAAGTGTGAAGCGGTTTTCCGAAAAGATCATGCGCAAACAAAGAAACCAAAGCGCGATGACTAGCGCGCTTTGGCCAAATCAGCGGAACTATCAAATCTCAGGGCCAGCTTGATGGCAAGTTTAGGGCGGCAGGGCCGGTATCTTGCTGGAATGACTTCTATTTTCTGATATCACAATCGCCGGTGATTGTGGCAAAGGCGTCATTTCGGCGCGATCCAGAGCCGCAGGCCGTACGAGATCAGCGTCACCGTGCCAACGCCGCCGAGCCACAGCGCGGCAAACCAGAGCAGGCGTTGCGTCAGCGGCCGCGGTGTCGGCTCGCTGGAGCTTTTTTCGCTGGAGAACACTTTGGCCATCAGTGATAGCCGCTTTCGGCTTTGACCTTGCCGCGGAACACCCAATAGGCCCACGCGGTGTAGCCGAGGATCAGCGGTATCAGTATGGCGACGCCGACCAGCATGAACAGCTGGCTGTTTTCAGGCGAGGCCGCCTGCCAGATCGTGATGCTCTGCGGCACGATGTAAGGGTACATGCTGATGCCGAGCCCGGCATAGGACAGCGCGAACAGCGCCAGCGTCAGGAAGAACGGCTGGTAGTCATACTTGTTGGCGAGGCTGCGCAGCAGCATCACGGTGACGGCGGCCACCGCGACCGGCACCGGCGCGGTGAGGATGATGTTGGGCCAGGCAAACCAGCGATGGGTATACTGCACATGCAGGAACGGCGTTGCAATGCTGACGATGCCGATGGCACACAGCATCGCGACCAGCAGCAGCCAGCTCAGCTGATAGGCGCGGTCGCGCAATTCGCCTTCGGTCTTCATGACAAGCCAGGTCGAGCCGAGCAGCGCATAGCCGATCACGAGCGCGACGCCGGTCAGGATGCTGAACGGCGTCAGCCAGTCCCACCAGCCGCCGGCATAATGTCGCCCCGAGACCTGAATGCCCTGCAGGATGGCGCCGAGCGCGATGCCCTGCGCCAGCGTCGCCAGCAGCGAGCCGCCGGCAAACGCAATGTCCCAGCGGTTGCGTTCGCGCGTGGTGCGCCAGCGGAATTCAAAGGCGACGCCGCGGAATACCAGCCCGAGCAGCATCACGATCATCGGCGTGTAGAGCGCCGGCATCAGCACGGCATAGGCCAGCGGGAACGCCGCCATCAGGCCGCCGCCGCCGAGCACCAGCCAGGTCTCGTTGCCGTCCCAGACCGGGGCGACGCTGTTCATGATGACGTCGCGGTCTTCCTTCTTCGGAAACAGCGGAAACAGGATGCCGAGGCCGAGATCGAAGCCGTCCATCACGACATAGACGAAAACCGCAAAGGCGATGATGAAGGCCCAGATGGTCGGAAGGTCGATGGCTATCATCGGATCGCTCCCTCGGCGGCGACGCCGGCGGCCGGCGTGATGCCGGCGGCACGGGCAGGGACGTCGCTGCGCGGACCTTCCTCGCCGTGATGCGGCGGCTGTGCCATCAGGCGCAGGAGGTAGATCACGCCGGCGGTGAACACCACGAAATAGACGATGATGAAGGCGATCAGCGACGAGGCGACCGCGGGCGCCGCCAGCGGCGACGCCGAATCCACGGTTCGTAGCAATCCATACACCGTGAACGGCTGACGCCCGGTCTCGGTGGTGATCCAGCCCGCCAGGACCGCGATGAACCCCGACGGAGCCATCGCGACCGCAAAGATGTGCAGCAGGCGCGAATTGTACAGCGTGCCGCGGAAGCGCATCAGCAGGCTGAGGAGGCCGAGCCCCACCATCAGCAATCCCATGCCGACCATGATCCGGAACGACCAGAAGGTGATCGGCACCGGCGGCCAGTTTTCGCGCGGCACGGTGTCGAGGCCGGCCATCGGCGCGTCGAGGGAATGTTTGAGGATCAGCGAGCCGAGTTTGGGGACTTCGATCGCGTAATCCATCCTGCCCGCGGCCTGATTGGGCCAGCCGAACAGGATCAGCGGCGCGCCGTCCTTGTGGCTCTGGAAATGGCCTTCCATCGCCATGATCTTCACCGGCTGATGCTCCAGCGTGTTGAGCCCGTGCTGGTCGCCGGCGAGAATCTGGAGCGGGGCGACGATCGTCGCCATCCACATCGCCATTGAGAACATCACCCGCGGGCCGGCCAGGTGCGGGTCGCGCAGCAGATGCCAGGCGCCGACCGCGCCGACCACCAACGCGGTGGTCAGGTACGCCGCCAGCACCATATGCACGAGCCGGTAAGGGAATGACGGATTGAAGATCACCTTGAACCAGTCGACGGCGATGAACTGGCCTTCAGCATTGAGGGCGTGACCTGTGGGCGTCTGCATCCAGGAATTGGCCGACAGAATCCAGAACGCCGAAATCAGCGTGCCGACCGCAACCATCAAGGTTGCGAAAAAATGCAGTTTTGGGCCGACACGATCGAGGCCGAACAGCATCACGCCGAGGAAGCCCGCCTCGAGGAAGAACGCCGTCAGCACCTCATAGGCCATCAGCGGGCCGATCACCGGGCCGGTCTTGTCGGAGAAGGCCGACCAGTTGGTGCCGAACTGGTAGGACATCACGATGCCCGACACCACGCCCATGCCGAAGGCGACGGCGAAAATTTTCAGCCAATAATTGAACAGGTTGATGAAAACCTCACGTCCGGTCCACAGCCACAGCGCCTCAAGCACCGCGAGATAGCTGGCGAGCCCGATCGAGAAGGCCGGGAATATGATGTGGAACGACATCGTGAAGGCAAACTGCGCCCGGGCCAATACAACGGCATCCCAGCCTTCGAACATCGGCACCACCTGTCGCAGCTAACCCTGGCGTGAATCCTATCATGCCCGATGCGAGAACAGTACCGCGGCTTTTGCAGCAGAGGTCCTCTATCCGGACAATGTTCCGGCATCCGGAGGAGTATTGAGACGCCGAATGATTTCTGCGCGCACGGCACGTGCCGCATTTTCGTCGTGCTTTGTCGGGCTGCAGAAGGTCTGGCCCGTGTGCAACCGAATGCTGATGGTGCTGGTGCGGTCCTTGGAATCGGGCTCGTCGACCTCGATCGCTGCGACGTCATCTGTTCGGATCGTCTCGGCGGATGGCTTACCGCTTAACGCAATCCGCTCGATACGGATCTCGCCTTGCCGAATGGTCCAGCACGCGCCGGCTAATCGGTGCGCGTGGCGGTAGAGTGCAAAGGCAGCGAGAAAGCCGAGCGGCAAGAGCAATCCGAGCGCCATCTCCCACTCACCGATCCAGAATGCGATGAGGAACGGCAGAGCGCACAGGCCGGCCACAACCGGCACGGCGATTCGAATCACGCGGCCCAGATCGGGGTTGACCGGCGAGCCAAGGATGATCTCGGCGTTGCCGGCCTCGAGCGGGTTGTCGATGGGCGCGGCATCGGGAAGACCGAGCAATCCCGTAACCGTTGCGGTGGTTTCGTTGACGCGCGTGATGTCCGGCAGCGGTGGCGAGATCAAGACACCTCCGGAGGCCAACCTGCACACCAGGCTGAAACTCGCTGGGTAGCTGAACCTGTTCTTGCGGACGCGGACCTCTGCGATGTCGTGATGGCTGATCATTCGCTTGTGCACCTTGCCAAGCGGACGCTGCTCGCCGATCAGGATGCCGTCTTGCGTGATGATCCAGGCCACATTGCGTTCAAGAGCGGCAACGCCGATCAGGAACAATCCGAGCGGCACGACCCAGAGTGCAGGAATGAACGGTCGGCCGCCCGAGGCCCAGGTAAGCAGGCCCGGGACAATAATCAGAAGAATTACAACGCCGGAGCCCGCCTGGACAAATCGTTCCCTGAGCGAGGATCCCTTGCGCAGCCGAACTTCATCCGGGTTTGCCGCCGCATCCATTGTCAGCGGCTAACATCATGAGCGGCTCGATCGCGTCAAGCAGGAAGTGCAACATTACTCGATCACGATCTCGCCGGTCATGCCGAGATCGGCGTGGGTCTTGCCTTCAGCGCCCTTGATGTCGCAGCGCAGATCGGTGGCGCGGCCGGCGGCGACCGGTACCAGCCACCATTCGGCGGATTGCCCCGGATAAACCTCGATCTCGCGCATCGCGCCCTTGAACTCGGCGAGCGTAACGGTCTTGCCGTCGCGCTGTTGCGTGACCTGCACCTTTCGCGTCCACACCATCGCTGAGAAGGCGTGCGAGGTGAAATAATGCGGATCGTTGCTGTCGTTGCGCAGGATCAATTTGTAGAGCTTGCCGGTCTCGAACTTCAGTTGCTTCGGCGCGAATTCATGCTTGCCCGGCGAGCCCAATGTGACGGTGAGCTCGATCGGCGTTTGCCGCGACAAATCGCCGGCCGCGATCGCCGCCCCCGAGACAAGGCCGAGCAAAACAGACGCGCCAGTGGCTGCGCGAAACGAGACGAACATGGATGGCCTCCCCTGCGTTCCGGACAGGGGCCGGAAACTGCTTGATGGTAATGCAAGTGCGAATTAGTTGCAAATAAATCACGAGCGGTATCCAAGTCCGGATGAAGGGGAGTCCCTTTACTTTGCATGGGGTTGTTTTCGAGATTTTTGTCCAGGCCCCGTCCCGGACGTTGGAGCCCGCCAACTGGCTCTTGGCGCGGCGCATTGGCCCGGCTCCCCAAATACAGAGCGACCCGGCTGGGGGGCATCCCGGCCGGGTCGTTGGAGGTTCTTGGGAGGTTAAGCCTTGGTCGGTCGTCAGAAACTTGGTTTAGCGAACGACGTCCGGGATCACACAGACCTCGGCGGCGCTCTTGGTGCTGCAATCGACCACTTGTTCGCGCACGAACATCGAACCGGTATCGCGCTGGGCGCGAGGGCTGACATTTTGAGCGGACAGCGAAGCAAGGGTAGCGACTGCGCCGAGCGGGACGATGAAGAGGCGGAAGGACGGCTTCAGCATGTTCGATCTCCTGTTCGGCGTTGGTGTTGCGTTGCTGATGATGGGTATAGGGGCAGAGTTTTTCCGGGTGATGTCGCCAATTGTTTCATTTGTTTCGTCGCCTTTAATCTTTGGCTTCGAAATCGACCCGGTTTCCGCTCCCAATACCTATCTAACCGACTGAATAATCAGCGATTTATGCGGCGATGCTGTCCACGCCGGCGACCTTAAGCAAGTCGGCCAATTGTTTGCGGGCATAGAACATCCGGGTCTTCACCGTGCTCTGGGGAATACCGATGATCGCGCCGGCCTCTTCCACCGACTTCTCGTGGTAGTAGACCAGGTTGATGATCTCGCGGTGCGCCGGCGACAGCTTGGCGACGCAGGCGCGCAGGATGGCGCTGGTGTTGCTGCGGTCGAGCGACGCTTCCGGGGTGTCGGCCTCGTCGGCGATCTCGAGCACGTCGTCCTGATCGATGTCCTCATGCTTGCGCTGGCGCAGCGCGGTCAGCGCCTTGAAGCGGGCGATCGACAGCAACCAGGTCGAAACCTGGGAGCGGCCTTCGAACTGGCTGGCGGTGCGCCACACGTCCAGAAACACCTGGCTGACGAGGTCTTCCGCCATCGTGGTATCGCGCACCATGCGCAGGATGAAGCGGTAAACCCGTACGTGATGCCGGGAATAAAGCACGTGCATCGCCGTGCGGTTGCCCTTGGCAATGCTCTCCAGCAGCGATTCGTCCGATGTAGCGCGGGCATCGGCAATGTGCTTGCGGGCTGCAGCGTTGATGGCAATCACGTTCGGCATGACAAACTCCCAGTTCACCGCTTGGCGGCGTGTCGTTGGGAGATTTCTAGTTAATCAACGTTTCGGGATGTCTGCACCGAAAGAGGAAAATGGTTTCGTGCCGGGGAGAATTGTTTCGTCGGGGCCGCCGCGACGAAACATTCGGGCCGAAAATAACAATAATTTCAATGTGCGGAAAATGGGAGGATCTCAGATCGAAAATCGTTCCGCGGGACCCACAAATCGATCGTCGTCCCGGCCTTGAGCCGGGACCCATAACCACAGGGCGTTGTTGTTTGGCGAGGTCACTACCACAGCACGCCAACACGACCGCTGCGGCGTGGGTCCCGGCTCAAGGCCGGGACGACATGGATGCTAACCCTTTTCGCCGGTCGGCGAGAACAGATAGCCGCCGCCGCGGATGGTGCGAATGACGGCGGGCTTGGTCGGGTCGATCTCGATCTTGCGCCGGATCCGCATGATGCGGAGGTCGACCGCACGGTCGAAGGCTTCGGCGTCGCGCGCATTCGCCAGCTCCAGCAGCCGCTCGCGCGACAGCACCCGCTTCGGATTGGCCGCGAACACTTTCAGCAGGCCGAATTCGGACGCGGTGAGCGGATGCTCGTTGCCCTCGTCGTCGCGCAGGGCCTGGGCTTCGAGATCGAGCCATTTGGTGCCGAACCGCACCAACTGTTCCTTTTCCGCCTTGGCGCCGGCGGCCTCGGGCGCCACCGCCTTGACCGGCGCGCTGCGGCGCAGCACCGAGCGGATGCGCGCCATCAATTCGCGCAGCTCGCAGGGCTTTGCAATGTAATCGTCGGCGCCTAGCTCGAGGCCAACGACGCGGTCGATCGGGCTTGCGGTCGCCGTCAGCATGATGACGGGGACATTGATGCGGCTTTTCAGGTCGCGGATGATCGAGAGCCCGTCTTCCTCGGGCATGTTGAGGTCGAGCACGACGAGATCGGGCACATTGGTCTCGATGACGCCGCGCAGGCTCTTGCCGCCGTCGCACAGCGTCACGGCGAAACCGTGCATCTTGAGGTAATCGCCGACCATTTCGCGGGCCGGCGCCTCGTCGTCGACGATGATGATGTGCTGGCTCTGGCTCATGGTGTCTCTGCTGCAGGCAGTGTAACCGTAAAGGTCGACCCCTGTCCGGGGCCGGGGCTATCCGCGGTCACATGGCCGCCATGCATGTCGATAATGCGTTTGACGATCGATAGACCGAGGCCGGTCGAGCTTTCGCCCGCGGTCGGCTTGGCCGACAGCCGCTGGAAGCGGCCGAACAGCCGACCGAGATCCTCGGGCGACAGGCCCGCGCCCTCGTCCGTGATCCGGACGACGGTGTTATCCCCCTCATGGGTGACGCCGACCGTGATCTTGCCGCCGATCGGTGAATATTTGATGGCATTGCTGACCAGATTGTCGATCGCCTCGCGGATCCGGTCGACGTCGCACATGGTGACGAAATTCGGCGGTGCGGAGACGCTGATGGCCTGCTGCTTGTTGACCGCCGAGGGCAGATTGGCGTCGGTGACTTCGGCTACCAGGGCGCCGACGTCGACCGGCTCGCGGCGGATGGTGATGTCGAAGGCATCAGCCATCGCGTCCGAAATCAGATGATCGACCATCGAGGTCAGGCGCTTGGTGGCGTCGCGGATGTGGTCGACCTGCGCGGTGACGTTCTCCTTCGGCGAGCCGGCGCCGATCAGTTCGTTGAGCATTTCGGTGCGGCCGAGAATGACGCCGAGCGGATTTTTCAGGTCGTGGGCGACGGTGCCGAGGATTTCGTTCTTGAAGCCGTTGGCGCGCTGCAGCCGCAGCCACTGCGCCGAAAGCCGGCGGTTGGCCTGCATCAGCGCGCGGGTGCGCTGGGCGACGCGGTCTTCGAGCTGGGTATTGGCCGCATGCAGCTGCTGGTAGAGGATCACATTGTCGAACGCGATCGACAGCCGGCTGGAGAAAATCTCGACCAGCGCGCGGTCGGTGTCGGAAAGCTGGCGTTCGGCCTGCAGCAGCACCACGACCTCGCGGCCGGAGCCGGTGCGCAGGTAAAGCACGCTGCGGTGGTCGGCGAACTCGTTCTTGCGGCGCGTGAAGGCGTCTTCCACCATCTGCCGCAAATCCGGATCGAGCGACTTGGAGCTGGTGGTGCCGATAAAGCGACTGTAGCAGCCCGAGCCCGCCAGCACGGAGAATTCGCTGCCAGGGGCGCCGTCGTCGCGCAGCACCAGTATACCGGCGCAATCGACATTGAGCAGCGAAGCCAGTTGCGTCAGCACGCCTTCGGCGAGGCGCTGCATCGATTTGAAGTCGTACAGGGTCGAGGCGGCGTCGATGATGATTTCGAGCCCGCGCCTTGTCTGCACCATGCGCTCGAGTTGCTGGTAGCTGCGCAAGGCGGCGGTCAGCGAGGTGAACAGCTTGTCGGCGGTGAGCTCGGTCTTGGCCTTGTAATCGTTGATGTCGTACTGGACGATGACGCGGCGCTCCGGCGCCTGGCCGGGCTGGCCGGTGCGCAGGATGATGCGGACGGTCTCGTTCTTGATGTCGTTGCGGATGTACTCAACGAGGTCGAGGCCGGCGACGTCGGTTTCCATGATGACGTCGAGCAGCACGGCGGCGATATCGGGATTGTCGCGCATCAGGACGCGGCCTTCGGCCGCGGAATAGGCGGAGAGGATTTCCAGCGTGGCGCCGTGGAGGTTGTAGTCGCTCAGCGCAAACCGCGTGCCTTCATGCACCGCATGATCGTCGTCGATGACGGCGATCTTCCATTTGCGTGCAGACGAATCATCCGGGGCGGTTTCGGAATCGTCGATCAGGTGGAGGACATCGTCCTGTTCGGCCATTGAGGGGTTCCGTCGGCTGCTGCGTCTGTGATCGTGGGTCCGCTGGTTACAATTCCCTTGGCGACCTTAGGCATGATAATGCGGAAAGTGGTGCCTTGTCCTAGCCTTGACTCCAGCATCATCCGGCCGCCGAGCTGTTGAGTGACAAGATTATAGACGATATGCAAGCCCAGTCCGGTACCGCCCTCGTTGCGGCGCGTGGTAAAGAACGGATCGAACGCCTGCCGCTGGACGTCCGGCGTCATTCCGGCCCCATTATCGGCAAAAATGATTTCGACATCGTCACTGCCGCGGGCCCGTGCCGAAAGCGAGATCGCCCCGGAACGGCCGTCGGCGAAGGCATGATTGGCTGCGTTGAGGAAAAGATTGGTTAAAATCTGGCCGTAGGAGCCGGGATAGCCGTCGATCAACAGACCCTCCGGCACGTCGACCGACAGCGTAATCGTCGCCTTCTTCAACACCGGGCGCAGGCTCGCCACGATCTGGTCGGTGGCCTCGCTGAGGCTGAATTGCCGGCGCTCGGCATGGGAGCGGTCCACCGCCACCTGCTTGAACGACTGGATCAGTTCGCCGGCACGGTGCAGATTGGCCACCAGTTGCCCGGCGGCGTCGCGCGAGCTCTTGACGAACTCGTCGAGCTTGGAGCGGCGCAGCGGCTCGGTGCGCAGCTCGGTCTCGAAGATATCAGCGCGGCGCGCGAAGCTCGATGCCACCGTCAGGCTGATCCCGATCGGGTTGTTGACCTCGTGGGCGACGCCGGCGACCAGGCCGCCCAGCGCCGCCAGCCGTTCGGCGTCGATCAGGTTCTGCTGGGCGGCATTGAGCTCGAGCAGCGCGCCCTCGGCCTTTTCCTTCGACGCGCGCAGCTCGTCCTCGGTCTTGCGTTTGGCGATGGCGTTTTCGCGGAACACCTCCACCGCGCGCGCCATCGCGCCGACCTCGTCCTTGGCTGACGTGCCCTGCACGGCGCGATCGTAATTGCCCGAGGTGATCGCGTGCATCGACGCCATGATCTGCTGCAGCGGCAGCCGGATCGAGAGCGCGATCAGGACACCCGCGGACAGGATGATGCCGAGGAAGATCACGGCGATCGACAGCACCCGGCGCGAAATGCCGGCCAGCGTGCGGTCGAAGGTTTCCTGCGCCTTTTGCTCGCGCTGGCGCATCTTCACGGACAGGCGGTCGATCACGCCGATCGCATCGGCCTGGCTGGCGTCGATGGTGTTGCGCAACAATTCGGTCCGGACCGCAAGCTGCTCGGTCAGCTTCGCCAGTCCCTCGCGCAGCGCCAGGGTTTTCGCATGCAGCCGCGTCAGCGCCATGCGCTGCAAATCATTGTCGGCGAGGTCGGACATGACAGGGATGGTCTTTTCGATCGTCTCGGTATTCCGGCGGGCGTCCTCGGCCGACGCCGACGCCAGCGAAAGGTAATAGGCGTTGGCGGCGACCAGCATCCCGGTAAACGCCTCGCGGGATTTTCCGAGCGACGGCCAGATCAGCGCATCGCGGTGCCCGGTGGCGCCCTCGATGATGGAATAAAGCCCGGCCATGTCCCTGGCCGGGCCCAGAACCTGCTGCTCGTAGGTTTTCGCGATCGTCGCCTGCACCGCGCGCAGTTCGCCGAAACCGTTGAGGAAGCGGTCGGTGACCTGCTCGAGCTGTTCGACCGAGCCCGAAAGCATCGGGTCGTTTGAGGCGCGGTTGGTCAGCGTGCCGAGCACGGCTTCGCGCAGCAGCAGAATCTCCGCGAACAGTTCGGGGCTCGGCTGGTTGATGTAGCGATGGATCAGGTTCTGCAGCCGGCTGGTTTCGCTTTCGAGCAGCGCCAGGATCTTGTCGGATTCCCTGACGTGGCGGACATCTTCCCAGGCCGAACCGAGCACCTTGGCGCCGTTCCATATCAGCGCGGCCAGCACCACGACCACGGCGGAGTTCAAGGCCGCGATCGACAGGATGCGCCAGCGGATCGGGACCGCGCGCAGCACCTGGACGATGCGAATACGGCCGCGCACGGCGAGGCTCGCCGGCCGTTCCACTGATCCGTCCCGTTGCGAGGTTGCGGCCAACTCACTGCACCCCACGAATTCGTTCAATGAGCTGCGCCATCGCGGGGTTTTGCTGCGCCTTGGCGTAAATTCCCGCCATCGCCCCCTCGAGCGGCTTGCGGTCGAAATCGGTGACGATCTTGACGCCGGCGTCTTCCGCCTGCTTGCGCGAGCGCTCTTCGAGATCGCGCCATTTCCCGCGCATGAAGCGGCTCGAACGCATGGCGGCTTCGCGAAAGGCCTTCTGGTCCTCGGGCGACAGGCCAGACCACGCCTTTTTCGACATGACAAGCACTTCGGGGCTCATCGTATGTTCGGTGAGGGTGTAGAAGCCGGCGAATTTGTAGTGATCGGTGGTGACAAAGGACGGCCAGTTGTTCTCGGCGCCGTCGATCAATTTGGTGGAGAGCCCGGTCAGCACCTGACCGTAGGGCAGTGCGACCGGATCGGCGCCGAGCGAGCGGATCATCTCGACCATCTGCTCGGATTGCTGCACCCGAATCCGCAAGCCCTTGAGGTCGGCCATCGAGGTGACCGGACGGACGTGGTTGTAGATCGAACGGGCGCCGGAATCGTAGAACGCGAGGCCGACGAAGCCGTAAGGTTCGAAGCTGTCCAGGATCTCATTGCCGATTGGTCCATCCAGCACCTTCTGCAAATGCTCGATGGAGCGGAACAGAAACGGCATCGCCAGCACATTCATCGCCGGCACCATGGTCCCGATCAATGCGACGTTGGTACGATTGATATCGATGGCGCCTGCGCGGGTCTGCTCCAGGGTTTCCTTTTCCTCGCCGAGCTGGCGCGAATGGAACACCTTGATCTCGTGGCGGCCGCCGGTGCGTTCCGCAACCAGGCTGCCCATATAGTGCAGCGCCTGCACGGTCGGATAACTCTCGTTCTGGGTATCGGCGGCGCGAAATTCGCGCGCAAAAGCGCTCGTTGAGGCCGCTGTCAGGAACAACGCCAGAACAAGCATTATGGTCCGCGAAAGGTCGGCGCGGCGATACACAGGCAACAAATCCCCTTGTGAAGAAGTCTGCGGCGGGAAGAAAAGGTTCAATATTTTTTTAGCAGAAAGCGCCCACACTTGGCTATCCGGAGCCGCTGCAATCGTTAATTGTGCGCTGCGACGGCGGTAGTGGATTGAAACGTCCGGCGCGGGCATCTATGAGGGCGCAGCGCGCAGATTTGATCGCGGCCCAGACAAGCGGTTTTGGCAAAGTGATTCATCAGTGAAGTCGATCTTGAGGCTGTTTCAGTTCGTCGCGCTCGCACTCACCGTGCTGGTGTCTCCGGCGCAAGCGACCACCGAGATCATGTGGTGGCACGCGATGTCGGGTGAGCTCGGCAAGCAGCTGGAGAAGCTCGCGGCCGATTTCAACGCCTCGCAATCCGACTACCGGATCGTTCCGACCTACAAGGGCAATTACACCGAAACGGTTACGGCGGCGATCTTCGCCTTCCGTTCGCGCAGCCAGCCCGCCATCGTTCAGGTCAACGAGATCGCGACCGCGACCATGATGGCGGCAAAAGGCGCGATCTATCCGGTGTTCGAGTTGATGCGCGACCAGTCGGAGCCGTTCTCGCCGGCGGCCTATCTGCCGGCCGTCGCCGGCTATTATTCCGACGTCGCCGGCAACATGCTGTCGTTCCCGTTCAATGCCTCGACACCGATCCTCTACTACAACAAGGACCTGTTCCGCGCCGCCGGTCTCGATCCGGAAGTGGCACCGAAGACCTGGCCCGAGGTGGGGGCCGCGGCGAAGAAGCTGCGCACGGCGGGCGCGGTGTGCGGCCTGACCACCTCCTGGCCTTCCTGGATCAATGTCGAGAATTTTTCGGCATTCCATAACCTGCCGCTGGCGACCAAGGGCAATGGGTTTGGCGGTCTCGACGCCGAACTGACCTTCAACAATCCGACCGTGGTGCGCCACATCACGCAGCTGGCGGAATGGCAGACCACGAAAGTGTACGACTATAGCGGCCGCGGCCAGTCGGCCGAGCCGCGCTTCCAGAAGGGCGAGTGCGGAATCTTCATCGGCTCGTCGGCGACCCGCGCCGACATCAAGGCCAATTCGAAATTCGAGGTCGGCTACGGCTTGATGCCGTATTATCCCGACGTAAACGGCGCGCCGCAGAACACCATCATCGGCGGCGCGACCTTGTGGGTGCTGCGGGCCCGGCCACGCGATGAATATACCGGGGTCGCGAAGTTTTTCGCGTTTCTCTCGAAGCCGGAAGTTCAGGCGGCCTGGCACCAGAACACCGGCTACCTGCCGATCACCCGCGCCGCCTTCGATCTTTCACGGGCGCAGGGGTTCTATGATCGCAATCCCGGCGCGGCGATCTCGATCGAGCAGATGACCCTGAAGCCGCCGACCGAGCACTCCAAGGGAATCCGGCTTGGCTCGTTCGTGCTGATCCGCGACGCGATCGACGAGGAACTGGAGCAGGTCTTCAGTGGCAAGCGGCCCGCGCAAGCCGCCCTCGACCTCGCCGCCGAGCGGGGCAACCGTCTGCTGCGCCAGTTCGAGCGGGCGAATCCGGACCGATAGGACGCGTAGGGTTTCGACTTTTCCGTCATTGCGAGCGAAGCGAAGCAATCCATCGCTCCCAAGGAAAGAAAGAATGGATTGCTTCGCTTTGCTCGCAATGACGGTTGAGTAATGACACCTTCACTGCCGGCCCTCGCAGACTACGAAGCCTTCCATGCCTGGCGCGCCGACCAGTCCCGCTGGCTGCCGGTGGCATCAGACGTCGCGCACGGCCATGGCCTGAAAGCAACATCGCCGCATGTCTTCGCGACCGGTACCAACCTCGTCGTCGGCCTTGGCGATGACCTGATCCTGAAGCTTTTCCCGCCAATGCTTCGCGGCCAGTTTGTCTCCGAGCGCGCATCGCTGAGGCAGTTGCGCGGACAATTGAGCCTCCCGATTCCGGAAATTCTGTTCGAAGGCGAGCGCGACGGCTGGCCCTATCTCATCGTCACGCGGCTGCACGGTGTCGTCGGCTCCGAGGTCTGGCCGGGGTTGCCTGAAGACCAGAAGGAGCGCGTACTTGCGCAGATCGGCGCTTCTATCGCCGAAGTGCAGCGCGCCCCGCTCGGAGAGCTCGCAAGCATCGAGCCGCAATGGGCTGACTTCATCCCGAAACAAATCGAGGGATGTCGCGCGCGCCACACGCGCCTCGGATTGCCGCCAAAGTTCCTTGCCGGGTTCGACGACATCCTGCGCGATGCCGCGACGCTTATTCCACTGGACAAGCCGCCGGTCATCCTCACCGGCGAATACATTCCGGAGAATTTTCTGCTGAGCCGCGACGGCAATGGGTGGCGTCTCTCGGGGCTGTTCGACTTCGGCGACGTGATGACGGGTTTTGGCGAGTATGACCTGTTGGGGCCGAGCGCCTTCATGACCGCGGGGGTGAGGCGACGGGTACGCAGCCTGTTCGAGGGGTTTGGGTATTCAAGCGCCGATATCCATCCGGCGATGAAGCGGCGGTTGATGGCGCTGATGCTGCTGCATCAGCACAGCGACCCGATCCGGCATATCAAGATCGAAGGCTGGCAGGAGAAAGCCGGCGACCTCGTCGAACTGCAGGATCTGGTGTGGCCGACCTGACGGGTGCGACGAAGCCGCACATCAAACAGGCGCTCAGAATATTTGCATAATTAGTGAGCAAACATGCCTCTTTGTATGCAATTTGAGCCTCGCTTTGAGGAGCCGAATGCATCAGAAATTCATATTCATTCGTATTATCAGTCAATTAGATCGTGTTTAGTTTTCCATTAAGGTTTGGCACGAACCTTGCGATTCCCGGTTCCAAAGCCGTTCCCCTCAGGCGTTGGAGCATCACCATGAAGCGTCGCGATTTCCTGAAATCCGTCACGGGGGTCGCCGCGGGCGCCCTGGTGCCGGCGCCGGCCATTTTCTCTCCCGCCAAGGCCGATGCGCGGTCGGAGACGCTTTTGATCGTCTCGGAAGGCGGTCCCAACAACCTCGACATCCATGGCGTCGGCACCAACGTGCCCGGCTATGAAGTGTCGTGGAATTGCTACGACCGCCTGATCACCCATGAGATGAAGAGCGGGCCCGGCGGCGTGCCGTATTACGACCGCGACAAGTTCAAGGGCGAACTCGCCGACGACATGAAGATCGACGACATGTCGGTGACATTCAAGCTGAAGAAGAACGCGAAATTCCACGACGGCGCGCCGGTGACGTCCAAGGACGTCAAATGGTCGCTCGATCGCGCGGTCTCGGTCGGCGGCTTTCCGACCTTCCAGATGAGCGCGGGCTCGCTGACCAAGCCGGAGCAGTTCGTTGTCGTCGATGACAACACGCTGCGGGTGGACTTTGCCAAGAAGGACCGCCTGACGATCCCCGATCTCGCCGTCATCGTGCCCTGCATTGTCAATTCGGAGCTCGTGAAGAAGAACGCCTCCGAGAAGGATCCCTGGGGTCTCGAATATACAAAACAGCAGACCGCGGGCTCCGGCGCCTACAAGCTGTCGAAGTGGACCGCCGGCACCGAAGTCATCATGGAGCGCAACGACGCCTGGGTCGGTGGTCCCCTGCCGAAGATCAAACGTGTGATCTGGCGTATGGTGCCGCAGGCCGGCAACCGCCGCGCGCTGCTGGAGCGTGGCGACGCCGATATCTCCTATGAACTGCCGTTCAAGGATTTCCAGGAGATGAAGGCCAACGGCAAGCTCAACGTGGTGTCGCTGCCGTTCAGTAACGGCATCCAGTATATCGGCATGAACGTCACCAAGCCGCCGTTCGACAATCCCAAGGTGCGCCAGGCGATCGCCTACGCGCTGCCCTATCAGAAAATCATGGACGTCGTGCTGTTCGGCCTCGCCAACCCGATGTTCGGCGCGTCCGCCGACAAGGCCACCGAAGTGGCGTGGCCGCAGCCGACCAAATTCTCCACCGATATGGCCAAGGCGAAGGCGCTGCTCGCGGAAGCCGGCTACGCCAGCGGTTTCGAGACCACGATCTCGTTCGATCTCAATTTCGCAGGGGTCAACGAGCCGCTCTGCGTGCTGGTGCAGGAGAGCCTCGCCCAGATCGGCATCAAGGCCACGATCAACAAGATCCCCGGCGCCAACTGGCGTACCGAGCTGAACAAGAAGGAAATGCCGCTCTATACCAACGTGTTCTCGGGCTGGCTCGATTACCCCGAATACTTCTTCTACTGGTGCTATCACGGCAACAATTCCGTCTTCAACACCATGAGCTACAGGTCGCCGGAGATGGACAAGCTGATCGACGGCGCGCGCAACGCGGCCTCGACCGGCGACAAGGCAGCTTACGACAGCGACGTGAAGGGCTTCGTCGATCTCGCCTACAAGGATATCCCGCGGATTCCGCTGTATCAGCCCTTCGTCAACGTTGCGATGCAGAAGAACATCTCGGGCTATCAATACTGGTTCCACCGCAGGCTGGATTATCGCGCGCTGGTGAAGGCGTGAGGGGCGAATGGTGAGTAGCGAATGGCGAATAGGGGTAGTGAAGGATGAAAGAACGTAGCCGCGATCGTCCATTCACTATTTGCCATTCGCTATTCGCCGGCGCGGAGCGCCTGCCATGCTGACCATGATCGGCAAGCGGCTGATGTTCGCGATCCCGTCGTTGATCGGGGTCGTGATCGTGACGTTTCTGCTGACGCGGGCGCTGCCTGGCGATCCCGCCGCGTACTTTGCCGGGCCCGCCGCGACCAAGGAGGCGGTCGAGCAGATCCGGAAAAAACTCGGCCTCGACAAGCCGCTGATCGAACAGTTCTTCCGCTACACCAATGATCTCGCGCATGGCGATTTCGGCAATTCGCTGACCACCGGCCAGCCGGTCGCCGCCGAAATCCGCAATCGCCTGCCGGCTTCCGCCGAGCTGACGCTGCTCGGCCTGTTCGTTTCCATCGTGATCGCCATCCCGCTCGGCGTGCTCGCCGCCACAAGGCCCGGCTCGTGGATCGATCATCTCTGCCGCATAACGACGACGGCCGGCGTCTCGCTGCCGGTGTTCTTTACCGGCCTGGTGCTGGTCTATGTCTTCTATTTCAGGCTCGGCTGGTCGCCGGCGCCGCTCGGCCGGCTGGACGTGTTCTACAGCGCGCCGCCGACGGTGACCGGCTTCTATCTGATCGACACCCTGATCGCGCGCGATCTCGAGGCGTTTCGTTCCGCGCTGAGCCAGCTGATCCTGCCCGCGACGACGCTGGCGATATTCTCGCTGGCGCCGATCGCGCGCATGACGCGGGCCTCGATGCTGGCGGTGCTGGCCTCGGATTTCGTCCGCACGGCGCGCGCCAGCGGCCTGTCACCGAGCACCGTGATCGTCACCTACGCCTTTCGGAACGCCATGCTGCCGGTCATCACCACGCTCAGCATGGTGTTCTCGTTCCTGCTCGGGGCCAACGTGCTGGTGGAAAAAGTCTTCGCCTGGCCTGGCATCGGCTCCTATGCGGTGGAGGCCCTGATCTCGTCGGATTTCGCGCCGGTGCAGGGTTTTGTGCTGACCATGGCAGTCATGTACGTGCTGCTCAATCTGGTCATCGACATTCTCTACGGCGTGATCGATCCGCGCGTAAGGCTGGAAGGGTAGAGCATGAGCACCGTTGCGCCCGCCGTCGAACCTGTCGGTCCCGCGCGAACCTCGGGACTGACAGCGATCTTCGAGCACACCCGCTATGTGCTCGGCGAGAACCGCGTCACAGCGTTTGCCTTTGGGCTGTTGATCGTGATCCTGTTCGCGGCGGTGTTCGGTCCCTACATCGTGCCCTACGATCCGCTCGCCAGCGACACGTCAGCTGCCTTGAAGGCGCCGTCGGCGGCGCACTGGTTCGGCACCGATCAGTTGGGCCGCGATATCTTCAGCCGCGTCATCGTGGCCACACGGCTGGATGTGTTCATCGCGGTGGCTTCGGTGGCGCTGGTGTTCCTGATGGGCGGCCTTGCCGGCATCGCCGGCGGCTATTTCGGCGGCTGGACCGACCGCATTGTCGGACGTATCGCCGACACCATCATGGCGTTTCCGCTGTTCGTGCTGGCGATGGGTATCGTCGCTGCGCTCGGCAATACCGTGCAGAACATCATCATCGCGACCGCCATCGTGAATTTTCCGCTCTATGCCCGCGTCGCCCGCGCCGAGGCCAATGTGCGCCGCAATGCAGGTTTCGTGCAGGCGGCGCGATTGTCGGGCAATGGTGAGTTCCGGATTTTGCTGGTGCACATCCTGCCCAACATCATGCCGATCATGATCGTGCAGATGTCGCTGACCATGGGTTACGCGATCCTCAATGCCGCGGGCCTGTCGTTCATCGGCCTTGGCGTGCGGCCGCCGACCGCCGAATGGGGCATCATGGTCGCGGAGGGCGCTGGCTTCATGGTGTCGGGCGAATGGTGGATCGCGCTGTTCCCGGGCCTCGCGCTGATGATCGCGGTGTTCTGCTTCAACCTGCTCGGCGACGGTCTGCGTGACATCGTCGACCCGCAGCGA
Organism: Bradyrhizobium sp. AUGA SZCCT0169; assembly: GCF_018130085.1. Lineage (NCBI taxonomy): Bacteria > Pseudomonadati > Pseudomonadota > Alphaproteobacteria > Hyphomicrobiales > Nitrobacteraceae > Bradyrhizobium > Bradyrhizobium sp. AUGA SZCCT0169. The sequence continues at coordinate 130,342 of NZ_JAFCMC010000012.1, forward strand.
AGAACCTGAGGACATACCGATGACCGCGCAGCCATTGCTCGACGTCAACGACCTCACGGTGGAATTCGCCACGCGGCGCGGCATCGTGAAAGCGGTGCAGCACGTCAACATCTCCGTGGCCAAGGGCGAGACGCTCGGCATCGTCGGCGAGTCCGGCTCCGGCAAGTCGGTGACCTCTTACGCCGTGATGCGGATCCTCGACCGCGCCGGCAAGATCGCCGAGGGCTCGGTGATGTTTTCCGGCATCGACGTCAAGGCCGCGACCGAGAACCAGATGCGGGATTTGCGCGGCCGCGAAATCTCGATGATCTTCCAGAACCCGCGCGCGGCGCTCAATCCGATCCGCAAGGTCGGCGACCAGATCGAGGATGTGCTGCGCCAGCATGTGCAGTCGGCGGCCAGTGATCGCGGCGAGAAGGCGATCGAAGCGCTGGAACAGGTCAAGATCGCGCGGCCGCGCGAGCGGTACCACGCCTATCCGTTCGAGCTCTCCGGCGGCATGTGCCAGCGCGTCGTGATCGCACTGGCGCTGGCCTGCAATCCGCAGCTTCTGATCGCGGACGAGCCGACCACGGGTCTCGACGTCACGACGCAAAAAGCCGTGATGGATCTGATCGTCGAGCTCACGAAGCGGCGCGGCATGTCGACCATCCTGATCACGCATGACCTCGGCCTCGCAGCCGCCTATTGCGATCGTGTGGTCGTGATGGAAAAGGGCCGCGTAGTCGAGACCGCGAAATCCGCCGATATCTTTGCCAACCCTGAACATGCCTACACCAGGAAGCTGATGCGCGCGACGCCGCGGATCGGCGTCTCCTTGCGCGATCTGTTGCCGGAGGAAGACGCGGCGGCGCTACCACCTGTCATGGCCGGGCTTGACCCGGCCATCCATCAATCTTCGAAAGATTCCTTTGAAGCGATGGATCCCCGGGTCAAGCCCGGGGGTGACGAGAAGCCGCTGCTGCTGGTCGAGAAACTGGTGAAGGAATATCCGCGCCAGGGCGCCACGGCCGTTCTCGGCAAGCTGTTTTCCCGCAAGCCGCCGATCGAGACCGAACTATTCCGCGCCGTCGACGGCATCAGCTTTACGGTCGGCCGCGGTGAGAGCGTCGGCCTGGTCGGTGAATCCGGCTGCGGCAAATCGACCACTTCGATGATGGTGATGCGGCTGCTGGATCAGACCTCCGGCCGCATCGTGTTCGACGGCGACGAGATTGGCACCATGCTGCCCAACGCCTTCGCACGGATGCCGCTGCGCAAGAGCATCCAGATGGTGTTCCAGGATCCGACCGACAGCCTCAACCCGCGCTTTACTGCGGCGCGCGCCATCGTCGATCCGATCATGCAGCTCGGCGACATCAGGGGACGCGATGCGCTGCGCGCCCGTTGCGAGGAACTCGCCGGGCTGGTCGGTCTCCCCATTAATCTGCTCGATCGCTTCCCGCATCAATTATCCGGTGGCCAGAAGGCCCGCGTCGGCATCGCTCGCGCGATTGCGCTGCACCCAAAGCTCGTGATCCTCGACGAGCCGACCGCGGCGCTCGACGTCTCCGTGCAGGCGGTGGTGCTCAATCTCTTGCAGGACCTCAAGTCGTCGATGGGTATGAGCTATCTGTTTGTCTCCCATGATTTGAATGTGGTGCGCCTCTTGTGCGATCGTGTCATCGTGATGCGCGCGGGACGAATCGTGGAACATGGCCCGTCCGAACAGGTCTTGGGCAATCCGCAGGACGCCTATACAAAGGAGCTGCTGACGGCGATCCCGCATCCGCCGTTGCCGGTTCACTAAACCTGAATGGGAGCGAAATGGCCGAACCCCTGGACGAATATATCGACGCCGTCGCGAAAGCGCTGGCGTTGCCGGTGGAGGATTCCTGGCGGCCGGCGGTGCGCGCGAATCTTGAAGTATCGCTGAGGCTGGCGCGGCTGGTCGATGAATTTGCATTGCCCGACGAAACCGAGCCCGCCAGTGTCTTCGCAGCCTGACCGCGCCATGACCGCAGAAGAGATCGCCCGGGCCGTGGCCGGCGGCAAGATGACCGCGCTCGCCGCGACCGAAGACGCGCTGGCGCGGATCGCCAAGCATGATTCCGTCCTGAACTCCTTCACTGACGTCACCGCGGATCGCGCACGTGCGAAAGCCCGCGCCGTCGATGCGGCGATTGCGGCGGGACAGAAAGTCGGCCCGCTCGCGGGCGTGCCATTCGCGGTGAAAAACCTGTTCGACGTCAAGGGCCTGCCGACGCGCGCGGGCTCGAAGATCAACCGCGACCTCGCGCCGTCTTCGCGCGATGCGACGTTGGTCGAGCGCATGGAGGCGGCAGGCGCCGTCCTGGTCGGCGCGCTCAACATGGGCGAATACGCCTACGACTTCACCGGCGAGAACGTCCACGACGGCCCGTCGCGCAATCCGCACGATCCGACGCGCATGACGGGTGGCTCCTCCGGCGGCTCCGGCAGTTCGGTCGGCGGCGGCCTGGTGCCGATCGCGCTGGGCTCGGATACCAATGGCTCGATCCGGGTGCCGTCGTCCTTCTGCGGAATCTTTGGCTTGAAGCCGACCTATGGCCGGCTGTCGCGGGCACGGTCGTTTCCGTTTGTCGCGAGCTTCGATCATCTCGGACCGCTTGCGCGCAGCGTCGGCGATCTCGCACTGGCCTATGATGCGATGCAGGGGCCGGATGCCGATGATGCCGCGTGCACGACGCGGCCGGTTGAGCCGGTGACGTCGCAGTTGGCGCATGGTATCGGCGGGCTGCGCGTCGCAATCGCCGGCGGCTATTTCCAGGAGAATGTGTTCCCTGAAGCGGTCGAGGCCGTCGCGCGCGTCGCCAAGGCGCTTGATGCGACACAGACGATCGAAATCCCCGAGGCCGCGCGAGCTCGCGCCGCAGCTTACGTGATTTCCACCACCGAAGGCGCTTCGCTGCATCTTGATCGCCTGCGCAAGCGCCCGAACGATTTCGATCCGGCGGTGCGCGATCGCCTGATCGCGGGCGCGATGGTGCCGGCGCCGCTGGTCGATCGGGCGCAGAAATTCCGCCGCTGGTATCGCATGCAAGTGCTGGAGCTGTTCAAATCGGTCGACGTGATCATCGCGCCTGCCACGCCCTGCACCGCGCCCAAACTCGGGCAGGTAACGTTCAAGCTCGACGGCGTCGAACTACCGGTGCGCGCCAATATCGGCATCCATACCCAGCCGATTTCGTTCATCGGACTGCCCGTGGTCGCGGTGCCGGTGCCGCTGGAGCCGATGCCGATCGGGGTCCAGATCATCGCCGCACCCTGGCGCGAGGATATCGCGCTTCGCGTCTCTCGTGCATTGGAGCAATCCGGCGTTGCTGCGGCGCCTGCGCCAAGAGGAATTTAGCGAGGAATTTAGCCATGGATATCGATCTTCCCGACGTGCTCGCTGAAGTGTCAGCGCAATTCGCGCGCTATGAAGCGGCGCTGGTATCGAACGACGTCGCGGTGCTGGATGAATTGTTCCGCAACGATCCCCGCACGCTGCGCTACGGCATCAACGAAAACCTCTACGGCTATGAGGCCATCATGGCGTTCCGCGCCGGCCGCTCGCCGGTGGGGCTGATGCGTACGACCGACAAGACTGTGATCACCAGCTATGGCCGCGATACCGCTGTTGCCTCGACGTTGTTCTATCGCGATGCGTGGAGCGGCAAGAAGGTGGGGCGGCAGATGCAGACCTGGGTGCGGTTTCCTGAGGGGTGGAGAATCGTCGCCGCCCACGTCAGCATCATCGACGAGCCGGCCTCGTAGGGTAGGATTTCGAAAGGATTTGGGTCAAACGACATGAGCCTTGACGATCTTCCTACCCGCAGCCCGCAATCCGGCCCCGAAGGCGAGCCGGTGGTGCGGCGCGTCGACCGCGCCTCGCCGCAGGCGGACAAGGTCACGCGCGCGGAGGAACTTCGGCTGCAGCTCGCGGACGAGATCGTGCGCGGCGTGCTGGCGCCGGGGTCGGGGCTGGACGAGACCGATATTGCGCGGCGCTTCAGCGTGTCGCGGACGCCGGTGCGCGAGGCGCTGCGGCAGCTGGTGGCGAGCGGTCTCGTCGAATCCCGCGCCCATCGCGGCGCCGTGGTGGCGCAGCCGTCGATCGAGCGGCTAACCGAAATGTTCGAGGCGATGGCGGAGCTGGAAGCGCTGTGCGCAGGCCTTGCCGCGGAGCGGATGCCGGCGGCGGATCGCCAGAAGCTCGAAAGCATCCACGAGGAATTGCGGGTGCTGAGCTACGCCGGCAATCCTGAAAGATTCCACGAAGTCAACGAGCGCTTTCACAACGCGATCTATGCCGGCTCGCAGAACGGCTATATCGCCGAGATGACGCTAGCGACGCGGGTGCGGGTGCAGCCGTTCCGGCGTGCCCAGTTCCGCAATCTCGGCCGCCTCGCCAAATCGCACGCCGAGCACGACCGTGTCGTGGTCGCGATCATGCGCGGCGACAAAACCGGCGCCGCGGCCGCGATGCGTGCGCATATCGAACTGGTGCGCGGGGAGTATGAGCTCTACGCGGTGTCGGTGTAAGTGGGCGAATGGGGAGTGGCGAATAGCGAATAGGGAGGTTCGCTTAGCTACTCGCTACTCGCCTCTCATCTCTGCGCCATGAACGCCCGCCAGCCGCCGAATGCGGAAATATCGCGTGCGCCTGTAACAGCCGCCGGTTCGACCAAAAACCCCTTCACGCCGCGGCCGTCCGCGAGACGAATGGTGCCGATCGACAGCGGCGGCGGAATCGCGGCGACGAACTTTCCGAACGCCGCCGCCGACAGCGCCCAGAGTTCGAGCTTGATCTGCGATCCCGCGCCAGCCTTGACGCGCAGCATGCCGGGTTTTGGCGGCGTGGTGTCGAGCGCATAGAGCCTGTAGTTCGGCGCGGTCGAGGTTTCCTCCAGCAGGCGTCCGCCGAGTGACGTCAGCTCGCCGTTCAGCGCCATGCCGGATAGATGCGCGCCGACCGCCGCGATTGCGATTTCGTCGCCGCTGAGTTGTGGCGAGGGCGCTGCGAGCGGCGGCTGCGTCAGGCCCTTGGCGCCCATCTTCAGTCCAGTGTGGGCATGGAAGGCGCGGCCCATGCTGGCGAGCTGCGCGTCGTGGCCGGCCGGCGCGAGCAGCGTGATGCCGAACGGGATGCCGTCCGGCCGCATCGCCGCCGGCAATGCCAGCCCGCAGAGATCGAGCAGATTGACGAAATTGGTGTAGGTGCCGAGCCTGGAATTGAGCTCGATCGGATTGGCCAGCACCTGCGCCGTTGAATAGGCGGTTGGCGCCGTCGGCAGCACCAGCGCGTCGATGTCGGTAATGGTGCGCTCGGCGACGCGCCGCAGCGCCTGCAAACGATAGAGCGCCGCGAAGGTATCGGCCGCGGTCGGCCGCGCGCCGGCCATGGTGATCTCGCGCGTGACGGGATGAATCGCATCCGGCGACGATGCCAGGAGATCGCGGATCACGAGAAAACGTTCGGCGACCCACGGTCCCTCATAGAGCAGCCGCGCGGTCTCATAAAACGGTTCGAGATCGAATTCGACCAGGGTTGCGCCGAGTGAGGTCCAGCGCTTCAGCGCTTCGCCATAGGCCTGCTCCGACTCACGGTCGCCGAAGAAGATCAACTGACCGCTACGGGGAACGCCGAGCCGCAACTGTCCGGGAAACGCGGTGACCGCGCCGAGCGGCCGGTCGCGTGAAAACGGATCGGCGTCATCGGGGCCGGCCATCGCTGATAGCGCCGCCACGGCGTCATCCACCGTGAGCGCGAACACCGAAATGCAATCCAGCGTGCGGCAGGCCGGCACCAGCCCGGCATTGGAGATCAGCCCGAGGCTCGGCTTCAACCCGACGATGTTGTTGAGCATCGCCGGCACACGGCCACTTCCGGCGGTGTCGGTGCCGAGCGCCAGCGGCACCAATCCGGCTGACACCGCGACTGCCGATCCCGAACTCGATCCGCCCGGAACGAGATCGGCGCGGATCGGATTTGTCGGGATGCCATAGGGCGAGCGCACGCCGACGAGGCCGGTCGCGAACTGGTCGAGATTGGTCTTGCCGATGATGATGGCGCCGGCCGCGCGCAGCTTTGCGACCGCGGTCGAGTCCTGCGTCGGCGAATAAGAAAACGCCGGGCAGGCGGCCGTGGTCGGCAGGCCCAGCGCGTCGATATTGTCCTTCACCGCGACCGGCACGCCCAGCAGCGGAAGCGTCGCCGGATCCTTTGCGCTCAGCGCTTGCGCCTCCGCCAGCGCGTCCCTTTCGTCGCGCAGGGAGATGAACACGGCCGGATCGTTGTGGTCGCGGATGCGCTGATAGCTGCGCGCGACGGTTTGCGCCGGCGTCATGGTGCCGGCGCGGTGCGCGGCGACGATCGCAGCAACGGTTTCAGTCAATTGATGCCCCGTCCTGGGTTGGCTGAGGTCAGTCACGGTCGACTTACCAAAGCGAGGAGTTCCGTCCGGATTGAAGCAAGCGATGTGCCATTGTGTACAATTAGGGATGCAACCCAAGAGACGGCAATAACCCTGCAATGTTCGTGGGTTAGTTGCCTTGTCGGAAAACGAGGCGTGTCCGCGGTCCAAGCGCGGCGCCTTGTCTCTGCCTAATTTGTAGGCGGCATTGTCAGTTGTGGGGCTTGGAGTTCGTCGCGCCCGCGCGCTCAGGTGAACGCCGCCAGAATCCGGAGCAGGTGCTCCCGATTCGCGGCCCCGATCTTCTCGGCGACGTGACGCTCGTGTTCGGCCGCGAGCAGCTTGAACTGCCGCAGCGATGCCTCGCCCCGCCCGGTCAGGTGCAGCGCGTGGGAACGGCGGTCGGTCCTGGATTGGACGCGCCGCACCAGCTTGCGATCTTCGAGACTGTCCAGCAGGTGCACCAGCCGGGCGCGCTCGATCCCGAGCCGCTTGGCGACCGCCATCTGGCTCAGGCCCGGATTGGCACCGATCACCGTCAGCACCGAATATTGCGTCGGCTTGATATCGACCGCCGCCAGCGTCCGGATGAAGTCCTGAAAGATCCAGATCTGGAAGCGCCGCACCGCGTAGCCGGCATGGCCGACCAGCCCGTCGAGGCCGACCTCGATATCTTGCTCCCGGTGGCGTGCCTTGCCATTTCCGCGCTTGTCGTTCGCGGAAACGGGGGTTTTCAAGGCTGGTTGGGTCGCTCTGCTGGACACATGCTTCTCCCCGCGTCGCTCTCCTTCTAGCGCTTTGCGGCCGGGAAGGAAATATTGTTGTTGACGACAACAATTGTTGTGACCAACAATATGCGCAAGAGCGGCCCAAAGAGGCCGGCGGCCGACGGGCCGCGCGAGGAGGAAACCGATGACGACAGCCGCCGCCACAGGCCGCGACCCATCCGAAGCGCTGTTCGCGAGGCCTGCGATCTCTGCCGATCGCCGCGCGGACGGCAGCATCATCCTGAAATCGACGGTGCCGCTGAAGCCAGGCGCGCGCTGCGTCGGCGATTGGCTGGAACATTGGGCCCGGCAGACGCCGGAGCGGATTTTTCTTGCCGACCGCAAGACGCCGGATGCGCCGTGGAACAAGGTCACTTATGCCGGTGCATTGCGGCAGGTTCGCTCGGCTGCGGCGTGGATTCTGGCGCAGGGGCTGAGCGCGGAACGGCCCTTGGTGATCCTGTCCGACAACAGCGTCGACCATGCATTGTTCGCGCTGGCCGCCCAGCATGTCGGCGTGCCCTCGGCGGCGATCTCGCCGGCCTATTCGCTGATGTCGAAAGATTTCGACAAGCTCAAGGGCATGATCAAGCTGCTCGGGCCCGGCGCGATCTATGTCTCCAGCGCCAAGCCATTCGCGGCGGCGCTCGCGGCGATTGCACCGCTGCACTCGGCTGCGATCGTCAGCAGCGATTCCAGCGATAGCGATGTGATCCCGTTCCGCTCGGTTGCGGCGACGCCGGAAACGCCGGCCGTCGAAAAGGCTTTCAAGGCGGTGACGCCGGACACGATTGCAAAGTTCCTGTTCACCTCGGGTTCGACTGGCACGCCGAAGGCTGTGATCAACACCCAGCGCATGCTGACCTCGAGCCAGCAGGCCAAGGCGCAGACTTGGACGTTCCTCGAGGCGGCGCGCGACGATCTCGTGATTCTCGACTGGCTGCCGTGGAGCCACACGTTCGGCGCCAACCACAATTTCAATCTGGTGCTCCGCAATGGCGGCACGCTCTATGTCGACGGCGGCAAGCCAGCGCCGGGGCTGTTCGCGACGTCGCTGGCGAACCTGCGCAGCGTGATGCCGACGGTGTATTTCAATGTGCCGCGCGGTTTTGATATGCTGATCGCGGCGCTCCGCAGTGACGACGAGCTGTGCGGCAAGTTTTTCAGCGAGGTGAAGTTCGCGTTCTATGCGGGTGCCGCGCTGCCGCAGAATCTCTGGGATGCGCTGGAGGAACTCTCGATCAAAACCAGCGGCCGCGCGTTGCCGATGGTATCGGCCTGGGGCTCGACCGAAACCTCGCCGCTCGCGACCGACTGCCATTTCCAGGCCAGGCGCTCCGGCAATATCGGCGTGCCGATATCAGGGACAGAGCTGAAGCTGGTACCGTCAGGCGACAAGCTCGAAGTGCGGGTGCGCGGACCGAATGTCACGCCGGGCTACTGGAAGGCGCCGGAACTCACCGCGCAGGCATTCGATGCGGAAGGCTTTTATTTGATCGGCGATGCCGTGACCTTTGCCGATCCTGAGCGACCAGAACTCGGATTGTTCTTCGACGGCCGCGTCGCCGAGGATTTCAAGCTCAACTCCGGTACCTGGGTCAATGTCGGCACGCTGCGCGTCGCCGGCATCGCAGCACTCGCGCCGCTGGCGCAGGACATCGTCGTCACCGGCCATGGTGGCGATGAAGTCCGTTTTCTGGTGTTCCCCAACATCGCCGCTTGTCGTGCCCATGCCGGTCTGCCCGACGGCGCCGGCGCCGACGAGGTCATCGGTCACGAAAAAGTTCGCGCCGCGATCGGGCAGGGCCTCGCCAAACTGAAAGCGCAGGGCGGCAACTCATCCGGCCACGCCACGCGCGCGTTGCTTTTGGCCGAGCCTGCCTCCGTCGATGGTGGCGAGATCACCGACAAGGGCTACATCAACCAGCGCGCGGTGCTGACCCGGCGGGCAGGCGCGGTAGCGACGCTGGACGACGGCGCGTCGACCGAGTGGATCGGCTGCGCCGGCTAGATATCAAGCGATTTCGCTTCGCGAAAGTTCGCGCCGGTAGGCCTCGACCAGCCGCGTCAGCATGTGAAGAAATGCCGCCCTCTCTGGCTTGCTGAGCGGGGCGAGCGTCTGTTCATTGAAGATCTCGCCAGCCCGGCTTGCCTCATCGGCCCGTCTTTGCCCGGCCGCGCTGAGCGAAAGCTCGACCGCGCGCTTGTCGCGGGACGATCGCTTGCGCCTCACGATGCCGGCCTCTTCCATGGCAGACAGGATCTTCACGAGGTTGGGCAGCTGCATCTTGAGCACTGCGGCGAGTTCGCTCTGCGTCACGGCCTCGTTGTCGCGCACGGTCATGAGGATGGAATATTCCACCGGCGACACTTCCAGCGCCTGGAAGTGCCGGAAGAAAGCTTCGAAATTCAAGAGCTGCAGGATCCGGATCATGAACCCGGGCGTCTGCTGTAACGCGCTCAGATCGAGCGACTTTTTCTTGTCATCGGCGGTTTCAACCAGCGGGGTTTTTTTCGCCGCGGCGCGGCTGCGGGTCTTTTGCATTGTTCGGTGATTCCCGGTCGAGATTGACTCTCCGAAAAATACTTATATTATATAAGTAATTTCGGCAGCGTGAAGATTGCCTTTTGGAGTTGTAAACACAGGGAGGTCCGGATGGGTCATGTTTTTTCGCGGCTGAAGACGCCGCTGGTTGCTGCGGCCGCGGTCCTGCTCGTCTCGGGCGCGCAGGCGCAGGAAAAAGTCCGCATCGGTATCCTGAACGATCAGTCCGGCGTGTTCGCGACCTACCAGGGCATCGGCTCGGTGGTCGCGGCGCAGATGGCGGTCGAGGATTACGGCGGCAAGGCCGCCGGCAAGGTCGTGGAGGTGGTCGCGGCCGATCACCAGAACAAGCCTGACATCGGCGTCGGCATCGCGCGGCGCTGGTATGAAAACGAAAGCGTCGATGCGATCTTTGATCTGCCGAACTCGGCGATCGCGCTCGCGGTCGCCGGCATCAGCGAACAGAAAAACAAGGTGTTCATCGGCTCCGGCGCCGGAACCGTGCTGCTGACCGGCGCGAAATGCACCCCCAACACCGTACACTGGACCTACGACACCTACGCCTATGGCCACGGTCTCGGCAAGGCGGTGGTGGCGAAGGGCGGCAAGAAATGGTTCTTCCTGACCGCCGACTATGCGTTCGGGCATGACCTGGAAAAGCAGGCGATGGAAGCGGTTAAGGCCGCCGGCGGCGAGGTGGTCGGCGCCGTCCGTCATCCGCTGGGGACGGCGGATTACGCCTCCTTCCTGCTGCAGGCGCAAGGCTCGGGTGCTGATATCGTCGGCATCGCCAATGCCGGCGACGACACCATTACGTCGATGAAGCAGGCGGCCGAATTCGGCCTGACCCAGAAGCAGAAGCTGGTCGGCCTGATCCTTGGCATGAACGGGTTGCCGGCGCTGACGCTGAAGGCGGCACAGGGCGCGCAGATCATGAATCCGTTCTACTGGGATCTGAACGACGGCACCCGCCGCTTCGCCGCAAAGTTTGCCGAGCGCCACCCGCAGAAGAACTATCCCAACGACATGCAGGCCGGCGTCTATGCCTCGGTGATTCACTACCTCAAGGCCGTCGACAAGGCTGGCGGCGCCACCGACGGCAAGGCCGTTGTCGAAGCGATGAAGGCGATCCCGACCGACGATCCCCTGTTCGGCAAGGGCTTCATTCGCGCCGACGGCCGAAAGATCCATCCGCTCTATCTGCTCGAGGTCAAGAAGCCCGATGAGTCGCAGTCGAAATGGGACCTTTTGAAAGTGGTCGGCACGATCAAGGGCGAGGATGCATTCCGGCCCGAGAAGGACGGCGGCTGTCCGCTGTCGAAATAGACGGCGCGCCGTAGCGCGCGATCATCGTCAGGGTCTGGCCCAAAAGCAGTCAGTACTTTCGCTTTCTCGTCATGGCCGGGCTTGTCCCGGCCATCCACGTCTTTCTTGCTTAATGGATGCAAAGACGTGGATGCCCGGCACCCGTCTCCGCCAGGGCTTCGACGGGGCCACGAGTGGTCGGCCCGCCGAAGCTTTAGCGAAGGCGGCAAGGCCGGGCATAACCATTTCGTTGCCTTAGCAACACTCTATTGTTGCCACGGCAACTAATTCGTGACAGTCTCGCGATCAATGATGGCCACAGAAGCAGCCCAGCTGCCGGGTCTCGCAGGGAGGTATGGATGCCCGAAAGCAAAGGCGGGTCACGGAACGCCGCCGCTTCATACGCGGCGCGGACCGCCGCGCATCACATGAAATGGTCGTTGCTGGGCCGCCTACGGGCCACCGACGCCCTTGACGGCGTCGAGATTGCCGTGGACGCGGCGCAGCAGGTCGATCAGCACTTCCCGCTCGTCCTTGCGCAGGACGGACAGCAGCCGTCGTTCGCGTTCAAGCGCGGCGACGATGACCTTGTCGTGGGTCGCGCGTCCCTTCGCGGTCAGCGATATCGAATGGGTGCGTCCGTCGTCCGGGGCGGTCCGGATCGCGATCAGGCCGCGCTTCTGCAGCATCGACAGGGTGCGGCTGACCGGCCCCTTGTCGAAGCCGATCACGTGGCAGATCCGCGAGGCCGGGATGCCGGGCTCGATCGCCAACAGCGACATGATCCGCCATTCCGTGACGTTGACGCCGAAATTGCGCTGATAGAACGCGGTGGCGCTGTTCGAGAGCTTGTTGGCGATGAAGGTGATGAACGCCGGAACGTAGCGCTCGAGATCGAGGGTCGGGCCGTCATCGGCATCTGCGACCTCCACCGGTCTCGGCCGGCGCGCATTCCTGGCGGGTGGTTGACTGCTCATGTCCCTGATCATCGCTGCAAACGCTAGGCTTGAGAGATAGGGACATGCGCCAGCGCTTTACAAGAACAAACTTTGGGAGGTCGGAATGAGTGCATCAGGCTTCACGCCATCGGCAGGCGTGCCGCATATGGACATCGATCCGTTCTCGATCGAGTTCTTCGAAGACCCGCATCCCGCCCACGAGGTGCTCCGGGAAGCCGGGCCGGTCGTTTGGTTCGACAAATGGAAGGTCTACGGCGTCGCCCGCCATGCCGAGGTCCATGCCGTCCTCAACGATCCCCTGACCTTCTGCTCCAGCCGCGGCGTCGGCCTCAGCGACTTTGCGAAGGAAAAGGCCTGGCGGCCGCAAAGCATCATTCTGGAGGCCGATCCGCCGGAACATGCGCGCACGCGGGCGGTGCTGAGCCGGGTGCTCTCGCCGACGGTGATGAAGCAATTGCGCGGCAGCTTTGTCGCAGCCGCCGAATCCCGGGTGGAAGCGCTGCTCGCCAAAGGCAGCTTCGACGCCATCGCCGATCTCGCCGAGGCCTATCCGCTGTCCGTGTTTCCCGATGCGCTCGGGCTCAAGCCGGAGGGGCGCGAAAACCTGCTGCCCTATGCGAGCCTCGTCTTCAATTCGTTCGGGCCGCCGAACCAGCTGCGCCAGGACGCGATCGAACGCTCCGCGCCGCATCAGGCCTATGTCGCCGAACAATGCCAGCGCGAAAATCTCGCGCCCGGCGGTTTCGGCGACTGCATCCATGCCCGCGCCGATGCCGGCGACATCACGGCGGCGGAAGCGCCATTGCTGGTGCGCTCGCTGCTCAGCGCCGGCCTCGATACCACGGTCAACGGCATCGGCGCGGCGGTCTATTGCCTGGCGCGTTTTCCCGATCAATGGGCGCGGCTGCGGAGTGACCCGACGCTGGCGCGCAACGCCTTTGAGGAGGCGGTGCGGTTCGAAAGCCCGGTGCAGACGTTCTTCCGGACCACGACACGGGACGTCGAGATCAGCGGGTCGCGGATCGGCGAGGGCGAGAAAATCCTGATGTTCCTCGCCGCCGCCAACCGCGATCCGCGGCGATGGGACCGGCCTGACGAATATGACGTTACCCGCAAGACCAGTGGCCATGTCGGTTATGGCTCCGGCATCCACATGTGCGTCGGCCAGCTGGTCGCGCGGCTGGAAGGCGAGGCGGTGCTTTCGGCGCTGGCCAAACGGGTCAGTGCGATCGAGATCACGGGGCCGGCGACGCGCCGTTTCAACAACACGCTCCGCGGCCTCGAAAGCCTGCCCGTGTCAATCAAAGCAGCGTGAGCCTGATCATGCCGACCATCATTTTCAATCGCCCCGACAACCGTTCCGAACGCGTCGACGCGAGCGCCGGCGACAGCGTCATGCAGGTCGCAACCACGCACGGCGTCGACGAGATCGTGGCCGAGTGCGGCGGCAACACCATGTGCGCGACCTGCCATGTCTATGTCGATGAAGGCTGGATCGCGCGGCTCGCGACGATGAGCGAGGAGGAGGATGAGCTGCTCCACGGCGTCGCCGCCGAGCGGCTGCCAAACAGCCGGCTGTCCTGCCAGATCAAGATCACGCCGGAGCTCGACGGCCTCGTCGTGCGGCTGCCGGACCGGCAGATCTGAATTCAAACCCGGCGCAGTCCGGGAACAACAACGATCACATCGATAGGGAGAGAATGATGAAGAATACCAGGGTCTATCTGGCGCTCGCGCTATCCTGCGCCGCGTTCGGACCGGCGCGGGCGGAGATTTCCGAAAATGTCGTCCGGGTCGGCGTGCTCAACGACATCTCCGGCATCTTCCAGGACACCAACGGCATGGGGTCGGTGGAAGCCGCGCGCATGGCGGCGGAAGATTTTGGCGGCGGCGGCAAGAACATCAAGGTCGAGATCGTCTATGCCGATCACCAGAACAAGGCTGACGTCGGTCAGGGGATCGCGCGCAAATGGCTCGATGTCGAGGGTGTCGATGCCATTGTCGACGTGCCGAACTCGGCGGTCGGGCTCGCCATCAATGCGCTGGTGCGGGACTCCCGCATGACGTTCCTGGCGTCATCGACAGCGAGCTCCGACCTGACCGGCAAGGCCTGTTCGCCCAACACCATTCAATGGGTCAACGACGCCTGGGCCACCGGCAACACCACGGCGGCGGCGATGATGGGGCGCGGTGGCAAGGACTGGTACTTCGTCACGGTCGACTATGCGCTCGGCAAGGGCATCGAGGCCGAAGCCACCAACTACATCGAAAAGAATGGCGGCAAGGTGCTGGGCTCGAGCAAGCATCCGCTCGGCACGTCGGACTTCGCGTCGTTCCTGCTGCAGGCGCAGAGTTCCAAGGCCAAGGTGATCGGCCTTGCCAATGCCGGCGGCGACACCATCAATGCGGTCAAGCAGGCCAATGAGTTCGGCATCCAGCAGAGCGGCCAGACCATGGTGGCGTTCCTGTTGTTCGTCAACGACGTGCACGGCATGGGATTGAAGATCGCGCAGGGGCTCCAACTGCTGGAGGCGTTTTACTGGGACATGGATGACGACACCCGCGCGTTCGCAAAGCGCTTTGCGGCGCGGCCGGGCATGAACGGCAAGATGCCGAGCGGCAACCAGGCCGGCGTCTATGCCTCCACGCTGGCCTATCTCAACGCGGTGGCGGCGACCGGCAGCGACCACGCCAAGGACGCGGTGCCGCAGATGAAGAAGTTCAAGGGTAAGGACAAGCTGTTCGGCGACGTCACCATCCGCCAGGACGGCCGCGTCATCCACCCGATGTACCTGTTCGAGGTGAAGAAGCCGGCGGAGTCGAAATATCCGTATGACTATTACAAGCTGGTCTCGACGATCCCGGCCGATCAGGCGTTCCGGCCGATGGCGGACGGCGGGTGTTCATTGGTGAAGTGAGGGTCGCGCCGTCGCGGTTTCTTACCTCACCCCGCTGCGGGGAGAGGTCGGATCGCATCGCAGATGCGATCCGGGTGAGGGGGTACAGGTCTCACGAGTGACGTCACTCTTGGAGAGAGCCCCTCACCCCGACCCTCTCCCCGCAAGAGCGGGGCGAGGGAGAAGATCGCTCACCCCGTCACCTTGCTGCTCCCTTGCGTGATCAGCCGCGCCGCTCGCTGATTCCTGGCGTGGATCCAGAGCCAGCTCATGGCGACGCTGAGCCGGTGGCGCAGGCCGATCAGGAAATAGATGTGGGCGATGCCCCAGATCCACCAGGCGAGATTGCCGCGCAGCTTCATCCAGCCGAAATCGATCACCGCCTTGCGCTTGCCGATCTGCGCCAGGCTGCCGGCATGTTTGTAGCGGAACGGTGGCAGCGTCCCGCCGCCGAGCCGCGCCTTGATGAGGGCAGCGACGTAGCGGCCCTGTTGCTTGGCCGCCGGCGCAATGCCGGGCACCGGATTTCCGCTCGCATCTGCAATCGTTGCGGTGTCACCCACAGCGAAAATATCGGGATGACCGGGCACTGTCAGGTCCGGCTTTACCTGCACGCGATAGGCGCGATCGGCGGGCGCGCCCAGCCATTCGGCCGCGCGTGAGGCACGTACGCCCGCGGCCCAGATGATGGTTTTCGCGTCGAGCCTGGTGTCGCCATAGACCACGCCATCGATGCTGCATTCCGTCACCGGCTTTCCCAGCATCACTTCGACGCCGAGGCCCTCGAGTGAGGTTTGCGCGTAGGCCGAGAGATCGTCGGGAAAGCCCGCGAGCACGCGAGGACCTGCCTCGATCAGCACCACGCGCGCCTTGCTGGTGTCGATGTTGCGGAAATCCTTCGGCAGCGTGTCCCTGGCGAGGTCGGCGATGGTGCCGGCGAGTTCGACGCCGGTGGGGCCTGCGCCGATGATGACGAAAGTCAGCAGCGCGGCGCGCCGCGCCGGATCGGTTTCGCGCTCGGCGCGCTCGAAGGCGACCAGGATGCGCCGCCGCAGCGTGGTGGCGTCCTCCAGCGTTTTCAGCCCGGGTGCGAACGGTTCCCATTCGTCGTGGCCGAAATAGGCGTGACGCGCACCGGTGGCAAGGATCAGCGTGTCATAGGGCAGTGCCTCGCCGTCATCGAGCAGCACGCGCTTGCCCGCGGCGTCGACGCCATTGACGTTGGCGAACAGCGTCGTGACATCGGGCCGGTCGCGCAAGAGGTAACGGATCGGCCAGGCGATCTCGGAGGTCGCCAACGATGCGGTGGCAACCTGATAGAGCAGCGGCTGGAACAAATGGTGGTTGCGCCGGTCGATCAGCGTGATTTTGACAGGTGCGCCGGCTAGCCCGAAGGCGGCTTCCAGCCCGCCGAAACCGGCGCCGACGATCACCACGTGGTGCTGACGTTTCGGCACTGTCGTCATGGAATCCGGCCTCGGTTCGAGATGTCTCCGTGCCCTCATTATGTAGTTATTTGTGCACTGCTTCCAAGAGAAGCTTCAAGCCGTGTTTGCCAATCGACCGATAGCGAAAGCGCATCGTGAGGGATGAAACACATGGCCGAAAATATTCTTTTCGAGCCTGCATCCTTTGCCCACCGCCAGACGTCCTTGGGTCGAGCTGCCAGGTTCTGCAGCACCCACGCCATGGAGAAGCACATGAAACGGACCCTGATCAGGTATAAAACAAAACCTGAAATGACCGAGAAGAACGCCGAACTGGTCGCCGCGGTGTTTGCCGAACTGAAGGCGCTGCAGCCGGAGGGCGTCCGTTATCTCTCGCTGCGGCTGGAAGACGATACGTTCATCCATTTCGTTGAGACCACGGCCGATGATGGCGCCAGCGCGTTGCCCAAACTGGCATCGTTTGCCGCCTTCCAGAGTGGTATTCGGGAGCGTTGCGCTGAACCGCCGCTGGCGCGCGCCGTTACCATCGTCGGCAATTATCGGATGCTGGGCGAGATATGAGCTCTTCGGAAGCGCGAATGACAGAGTTACCTGAAGCCTCGCCAGCCGCGACGGATATCGATGCGCTTCTGGTCGCGCTGCGGCCAAAACTGCATCGCTATTGCGCGCGCATGGTGGGTTCGGTGATCGACGGCGAGGACGTGCTGCAGGACGCGCTGATCAAGGCGGTGGAAGCCTTGTCAGCCCCTAGAGCGTTTTCCAGCGGCAATCCCGAGGGTTGGCTGTTCCGGATTGCACACAACACCGCGCTGGACTTTTTGCGTAGGCGCAAGCGCCAGGAGGCGCTTTTTTCGGGGGAGGAGGCGGAGATGATGGCCGACCAGCTCGATGCCGTGACAAGCCGCCAGATCGCGAACGCCAGTCTGCGCACCTTCATGCGCCTCAATGTGACGCAACGCTCATCCGTGATCCTGATGGATGTGCTCGGATATTCGCTGGCGGAAATCTGCGCTGTCATGGACGTGAGCCTTGCCGCGGCCAAGGCCGCGCTGGTTCGCGGCCGCGCACAACTTCGAAAATATGCCGATGAGCCTGACGATGCGCCGCAGCCGAAATTGTCCGACGCCGATCGCAAGCGGCTCGGCGCTTATGTCGCCCATTTCAATGCGCGGGATTTCGACGCCATCCGCGCCATGATTGCGGATGACGTACGGCTCGATCTCGTCAACAAGGCCCGCATGACCGGCAAGGCCGAAGTGTCGCGTTACTTCGGCAACTATTCCAAAGTCAGCGACTGGCATCTGGTGCCTGGCCTGGTGGAGGGGCAACCGGCGGTTCTGGTGTTCGATCCGAACGAGCCCAACTCGAAGCTGAAATACTTCATGCTGCTGAACTGGTCGGCCGACAAGGTCGCCACCATCAGGGATTTCCGCCACGCGCCTTACGTCATCGATGGGGCTGAATATCAGGTTTGAGCAACTCTGCGCGCGTTCTGGACCAGCGCAAACGGATGACCGTTACGCTGACGACGGCCACGCGGTCGACGCCTCGATGATGTCTGCGGTTCGCCGGTAATGCTCGGCCAGGTAACGCACGGCATCTTCGCTGCGGCGTAGCGCGGCGTCCATGATTTGCTGATGTTCGGCGGCAACGTCGCGCGCCGGCGTTCCCGCCACCGGGCCGACCAGGCATGGCAGCCGGTAGCGCTGGGTTTCGACATAGAGCTGGTCTGCCAGGTCGAGCAGCCGCGGCGACCGGCAATGGGCGATCAGCGCCCGATGGAATTGATAGTGCCGCTCGTCCATCGCATGCATGTCGACGGCGTCCACCTCGCCGGAGAGGCGCAACTGCCGTTCGGCCTGCAGGCTGAGCGCATGGAAGGCGGCCACGATGCCGGCTTCCCAGTCATCGTCGCCGTCCTGCATCGATCGGCGCAGCGCTTCGCATTCGATCAGGATGCGGGTTTCCGTCGCGTCCTTCATTTCCTCGCGCGACAGCGGCGCGACGGAAAAGCCGCGCAGCGCCGTCGAGAACACCAGGCGCTCGGACTGCAGCCGCATCAACGCCTCGCGCAGCGGCGAAAAGCTTAGGCCATAGCGCTGCTTCAGCGCTTCGAGCCGCAGCGGCTTGCCCGCGTCGAGCGCGCCGGAGACGATGTCGGCACGCAGACGCTGATAGGCGACTTCACTCAATGTTGCGGGCTCGCCCGCTCCTTCGCTGACGATCCGGCGGTCGCTTGCCACGCCTGCCATGTTTCCTGCTCTCGCGGTCGCCATTTGCCGGTTTCGACTTCTTTCGAAAATTTTATGTTGCTTCGAACATATATCCTATTTTATATGATTGGCAATCCAGGGAGAGCGAAATGGCAACAGGACGCCGCGAAAACCACCGGGAAGACGTCGCCGGGCGCGCCAATGTCGAGGACACCCCGGAGCTGCTCGCCTATTACGACGAGTTGGAAAATCTGGACGCGGGTGCGCTGTGGACGGTCGCCAACAAGATCGAGCCCTGGCAGCCGAAATCGTCATCCGTCCCCGTGCTCTGGCGCTATGAGGACCTGCGCCGGCATGTGCTGCGGTCCGTCGAACTGGTGTCTCCCGAAAAGGCCGGCCGCCGCGTCATCTATCTGAACAATCCCGGTCGCCGTGATCATGCCGCCGCCGTGGGCTGGCTGTATTCCGGTCTGCAGGTGATGCACCCCGGCGAGGTCGCCTCCGCCCATGCCCATTCGGCCTCGGCGCTGCGCTTCATCATGGAAGGCGAGGGCGCCTACACCATTGTCGACGGCCACAAGCTCACGCTCGGCGCCAACGATTTCGTGCTGACGCCCAATGGCACGTGGCACGAGCATGGCGTCGCCAGCGAAGGCACGCCGTGCATCTGGCAGGACGGTCTCGACATCCCGCTCGTGAACACGCTCGAAGCCAATTTCTACGCGGTGCATCCGAAGATGCAGCAGGAGGTTGGTTATCCCGTCGACGACATGACGCATGCCTGGGGCAATCCCGGCTTGCGTCCTGCGGGCGCGGAATGGACGCGCGGATATTCACCGCTCCTGAAATACGAGTGGGGGCCGACCTACGAGGCGCTGCAGCGCTACGGCAAGGCCTCCGACGGCTCGCTTTATGACGGCGTGCTGATGAACTACGTCAATCCCGTCACCGGCGGTCCTGTGATGCAGACGATCGGTGCGTCCATGCAGCTGCTGCGGCCCGGCGAGGCCACCAAGGCCCATCGTCACACCGGTAGTTTCATCTACCAGGTGGCGAAGGGAAGCGGTCACTCGATCATCGACGGCAAGCGCTTCGAATGGAAGGAGCGCGACATCTTCTGTGTGCCGTCCTGGTCCTGGCATGAGCATGTCAACGGATCTGCCAGCGACGATGCCTGCCTGTTCACCTTCAACGATCTGCCTGTGATGCATGCCCTCGGCCTGTATCGCGAGGAAGCCTATGGCGACAATCAAGGCCGGCAGCCGCTGACATCTTAAGGATCCAACCATGCGTCTTGTTACCTACCGCGCCAACATCGAGGCGGCGGCCCGCCTCGGTGCCATCGTCGATGACCTGGTCGTGGACGTCGAGCGGATCGGCGCGCATGCCGGCACAGCATTGCCATCCTCGATGCTCGATCTGATCGATCTCGGGCCGCTGGCAACGATGGCGCTGAAGAAGATTTTAAGCGATCATGCAAGCCAGTGGCCGGTGGGCGCCGCGCTGCCGCTGGCCAATGTCAAGCTGCTGGCGCCGATCCCGCGGCCGCGGAAGAACATCTTCGGGATCGGGCTGAACTATGTCGAGCACGTCGCGGAATCGTCCCGGGCGCTGGACACCGCGAAGGAATTGCCGAAGCAGCCGATCATCTTTTCAAAGCCTCCGACCAGCGTGATCGGGCCCAATGAGGCCATCGAGCACAACAGGACCATCACGCGGCAACTCGACTGGGAAGTCGAGCTTGCCGTCGTGATGGGCCGAACGGCGCGCCGGATATCGGAAGCGCAGGCCCTCGATTTCGTTTTCGGCTACAGCGTGATGATCGACGTCAGCGCCCGCGACAACCGCCGCGCCGGGCAGTGGATCTATTCCAAGGGCCAGGACACCTATGCGCCGTTCGGTCCGTGCATCGTGACGGCAGATGAAATCGGCGATCCGCACGCGCTCGATCTCTGGCTCACGGTGAACGGCGTCGAGAAGCAGCGCTCCAACACCCGCCACATGCTGTTCAAGGTGCCGCTGCTGATATCGGACATTTCGGCCGCGATCACGCTCGAGCCGGGCGACATCATCGCGACCGGCACGCCCGACGGCGTCGGCGCGGGGCGGACACCGCAGGAATGGCTGTGGCCGGGCGATGTCGTCGAGGCGGAAGTGGCCGGCATCGGCCGGCTGCGTCATCCGGTCGTGGCGGTCTGAGCGCGGGGGCCGGCGATGTTGTTCGACATGGAGACGCTGGAGGCTCAACAACGCTACAAGATATTGACGGCCACAGTGACGCCGCGGCCGATCGCCTGGGTGACGACCCTGTCCGAAGACGGTGTCATCAACGCGGCGCCCTACAGCTTCTTCAACGTGTTGGGGCATGAGCCGCCGACGCTTGCGATCGGGCTGCTCGCCGGGCCGGGGCGCTTCAAGGATACCGCGACGAATATTCTCGCGACCGGAGAGTTCGTGGTGAACCTAGTTTCCGAACGGAATGCCGCGGCCATGAACGTCACCTGCATCGATGCGCCGCCCGATATCGACGAGCTTGCGCTGGCGGGCCTCACCGCCGCTCCGTCACATGCGATACGGCCGCCGCGCATTGCGGAGTCCCCGGTTTCCTTCGAGTGCCGGGTGCTGAGTTCGATGGTGACCGGACCGCGCCAGACCGCCGTGATCGGCCGCATCCTCTGCGCGCACGTCGAAGATTCCGCGGTTCAGGACAAAGCGCGCTGCTATATCGATACGCCTGCGCTGCAGTTGATCGGCCGCATGCACGGCAGCGGCTGGTACGCCCGCTGCACCGATCTGTTCCAGCTCGACCGGCCGAACTGGGCGGAGTGGCGACGAAGCGCCGCGCCCCAACCGGATCAGGCGCCATGAACATGATGGCGCACGCTGTCTCTTCCGATCGTGCCGCGGCCGAGCCTGCGACATTTGTTGCCCCGGCAACCGGAACTATAGTTCTTGCCTTCGGCGCCGTCTGCGAATTATGGTGCAGGCCGCTGGGGTATGGGCCGAAGGTTCTAATCGGAGCGTTCGGTTCGTGCTTGCTGCGGGCCGGAGATTTCGCGCACAAAATATCCGGGCTTACCGGGATCATACGAAGGCGCAGGCCTCGAACGGCAGCCGCATTGGCTGGCGTAACAAATAGATAATGAGGAGGGGAGTGAATATGAAAAAGACATTCTGGCTGGCGGGCGCAATGGCTCTGGCGCTGGCCCAGCCCGCGCTTGGCGCCGACAGCATCAAGATCGGTTTCGTTTCGACCTTCAGCGGCCCCACGGCTGCGATCGGCAACGACATGCGCAACTCGTTCGAACTGGCGCTCGACCATCTGGGCCGCAAGATGGACGGCAGGCCGGTCGAGGTGATCTATGAGGACGACGGCCAGAAGCCGGATGTCGGCAAGCAGAAGACCGAAAAGCTGATCCAGTCCGACAAGGTCGACTTCATCGTCGGCTACATCTGGTCGAACGTGCTGCTGGCCTCGCTGAAGACCGCGGTCGATTCCAAAACGTTCCTGATCTCGGCCAATGCCGGTCCCTCGCAGCTCGCCGGCGAATTGTGCTCGCCTTACGTGTTCTCGACCTCCTGGCAGAACGACCAGACGCCGCAGGCGATGGGCACCTACATGAACCAGAAGGGCGTCAAGTCGGTGTTCCTGATCGGTCCGAACTATGCCGCCGGCAAGGACATGCTGGCCGGCGTCAAGAGCACGTTCAAGGGCCAGGTGGTCGGTGAGGAATACACGGTGTGGCCGAGCCAGCTCGACTTCTCCGCCGAACTCACCAAGGCCAAGAACTCCAAGGCCGAGTCGATCTTCGTGTTCTATCCGGGCGCTGCCGGCGTGCAGTTCCTCAACCAGTATGCGCAGGCCGGCATCAAGGCGCAGATCCCGCTCTATACGGCGTTCACCATCGATGAATTGTCGCTGCCGCTGCAGAAGGAGAACGCGCTCGGCGTTCCCGGGGCCCAGCAATGGGTCAACGACCTGCCGAATCCCGAGAACAAGAAGTTCGTCGAGGACTACCGCAAGAAATATCCGAACCTGCGCCCGACCTTCTATGGCGCGCAATCCTATGATGCCGCGCAGCTGATCAACAGCGCGGTGGTTGCGGTCAAGGGCGACGTGACGAAGAAGGACGCGATGAAGGCCGAGATGGAGAAAGCCAACTTCAAGTCGGTGCGCGGTCCGTTCAAATACGGCAAGAACCATATTCCGATCCAGAACTTCTATCTGCAGGACGTGGTCAAGGATGCCGATGGCCAGCTGGCGCTGAAGACGGTGGCCACCATCGTCAAGGACAGCCAGGATGGCTTCCACGATAAATGCCCGATGAAGTGATCGGGTACTTCCGGCACATGATCTGTCGCGGTATGAGTGTTTCGGCGAAGATCATCGCCCAATAAAAATAGCGGCGGCGCAACGGCGCTGCCGCTGTTTTGTTTCGAGCTTTAGGGGTCGAGCTTGGTTCTTGTCGAACAATCGCTGAACGGGTTGCAGTTCGGCCTGCTGCTGTTCCTGCTGGCGGCCGGCCTGACGCTGGTGTTCGGCATCATGGACTTCGTCAATCTGGCGCACGGCTCGCTCTACATGATGGGCGCCTATTTCGCCGCGACCTTCACCGCCTGGACCGGAAGCTTCATCCTCGGCGTCCTGCTGGCGCTCGGCGCCACGCTGCTGCTCGGGATCGTGCTGGAGTTTGTCGCGCTGAGGCATCTCTACGGCCGTGACCACCTCGACCAGGTGCTGGCTACGTTCGGGCTGATCCTGTTTTTCAATGACGCGGTGCGGCTGATCTGGGGCCCGGCCGGCCTTGCGCTGCCGCTGCCGGCCTGGCTGACCGTGCCGGTCCAGATCATCCCCGGCGTGTACTATCCGGCCTACCGGTTGTCGATCATCATCGTCGCGCTCGCGGTCGCCGCGCTGCTTTATGTCGTGGTGATGCGGACCAAGATCGGCATGCTGATCCGCGCCGGCGCCTCCAACCGCGAAATGATCGGCGCGCTCGGCATCAACATCAAACTGCTGTTCACGCTGGTGTTCGGGCTTGGTGCGGCGCTGGCCGGCCTTGCCGGGCTGATGCAGGCGCCGATCCTCACCGTGCAGATCGGCATGGGCGAGAACATCCTCATCCTCGCCTTCGTCATCATCGTCATCGGCGGCATCGGTTCGATCCGCGGCGCGTTCCTCGCCGCGATCTTTGTCGGCATGATCGATACGCTCGGCCGTGCCTTCCTGCCTGATCTCCTGCGCATGGTGCTGAGCTCCGCCGCCGCTTCCACCGCTGCACCCGCGCTGTCGTCGATGCTGATCTATCTTTTGATGGCGATCGTGCTGGTGGTGCGGCCGGAGGGGCTGTTTCCGGCCGCCAAGCGATGAAATCACAGTTCAATACAAGCAACGTCGTCGTGGCGCTGGTCGCTGCCGGACTGGTCGTGCTGCCGCTCTATTCGCAGCTCACCGGCAACATCTTCATCCTGACGCTGTTCACCCGCATCATCATCTTCGCGCTGGCCGCGGCCAGCCTCAATCTCATCATGGGCTATGGCGGCATGATGAGCTTCGGCCATGCCGCCTATCTCGGCATCGGCGGCTATGCGGTCGGCATCCTCGCCTTTGAAGGCGTTGGCTCCGGCTTCATCCAGTGGCCGGTGGCGCTTGCCGTGTCGGCGCTCTACGCGCTCGTGATCGGCGCGCTCAGTCTGCGCACGCGCGGCGTCTACTTCATCATGATCACGCTTGCCTTTGCGCAGATGGCCTATTACATCGCCTCCGGCATGTCGCGTTACGGCGGCGACGATGGCCTGACCATCTACAAGCGCAGCACTTTCGGCGGCCTGATCGACCTGTCGAACCGCGTGCAGTTCTATTATCTCTGTCTGGCCTGCCTGTTCGGCGGCATCTACCTGATCTGGCGGATCATCAATTCGCGCTTCGGCCTGGTGGTGCAGGGCGTGCGTTCCAACGAGCAGCGCATGCAGGCGATCGGCTTCCACGCCAACCGCTACCGGCTGGTCTGCTTCGTCATCTCCGGCACCATCTGCGGCCTCGCCGGCGCGCTGCTGGCGAACAATACCGACTTTGTCAGCCCGGCCGGAATGTACTGGACCCGCTCCGGCGAGCTCATGGTGATGGTGGTGTTCGGCGGCATGGGCTCGCTGTTCGGCCCTGTGATCGGTACGATCTTCTTTCTGCTGCTGGAAGAACTGCTGTCGCAATTCACCGAATACTGGGCGCTGATCATGGGGCCGCTGCTGCTCTTGATCGTGCTGTTCGCGCGCGGCGGCATCATGGGCCTGCTCGGGAGGTTTAACCGTGGCTGATCCCTTGCTCCGCGTTGAAAATCTGGTGCGGCGGTTCGGCGGCATCCTCGCCACCGACAATCTGTCGCTCGACGTCATACCTGGCGAATTGCACGCCATCATCGGCCCCAACGGCGCCGGCAAGACCACGCTGATCAGCCAGCTGACCGGGCAGTTGATGCCGAACTCAGGCACCATTGTTTTCGGCGGCCGCGACGTCACCGCCCTGCCGTCCTATAAGCGCAGCCGGCTCGGGCTGGCGCGCTCGTTCCAGATCACTTCGCTGCTGCCGGATTTTACCGCGGCCGACAATGTCGCGCTCGCGGCGCAAGCCCATGACGGACACTCGTTCCGGTTCTGGGGCAATGCGCGCAAGGAAAGACCTCTGCGTGACGCGGCGCAGGCCGCGTTGACGCGGGTCGGGCTCGGGGCGCGCGCCGACGTGCCGGTGTCCGAACTCAGCCATGGCGAACAACGCGAACTCGAGCTTGCGGTCGCGCTCGCCACAAAGCCGCAACTGCTGCTGCTCGACGAGCCGATGGCGGGGCTCGGCGTCACCGAGTCGGCGCGCATGGTGGCGCTGCTGAAGGAACTGCGCAAGGAAGTCACCATCGTGCTGGTCGAGCATGACATGGAGGCGGTGTTCGCGCTCGCCGACCGCATCACCGTGCTCGTGTACGGCCGCGTCATCGCGTCGGGCGATCCCGATGCGATCCGCCACAACGATGAAGTCAAGCGCGCCTATCTCGGCGATCAGCACGTGGTGGTCGCTCATGGCTGAAACAAAAACGGCTGAAACTCTGCTCGAAATTGATGGCATCGAAACCTGCTATGGCCTCAGCCAGGTGCTGTTCGGCCTGTCGCTGAAGGTTCAGTCAGGTGAAATGGTCGCCCTGATGGGCCGCAACGGCATGGGCAAGACGACGACCATCCGCTCGATCATGGGCATGACGGCGGCGCGCGCCGGCACCATCCGTTTCGCCGGTGAGGAGGTGCGCAGCCTGCCGTCGTACAAGATCGCAAAACTCGGCATCGGCCTGGTGCCGGAAGGCCGCCAGATCTTTCCGAATCTCACCGTGTACGAAAACCTGGTCGCGGCTGCCGGCAATCGCGCCGGCAACACCGATCCCTGGACGATCGAAAAAATCCACGCGCTGTTTCCGCGCCTTGCCGAACGTGGCGGCAACATGGGCATGACGCTGTCGGGCGGCGAGCAGCAGATGCTCGCGATCGGCCGCGCGCTGATGACCAATCCAAAACTCTTGATCCTCGACGAAGCCACCGAAGGCCTCGCGCCTCTGATCCGCGAGGAAATCTGGAGCTGCCTGTCGATGCTCAAGGGACGTGGGCAATCGGTGCTGGTGATCGACAAGAACGTCGCCAACCTCTCCCGCATCGCCGACCGGCATTACATCATCGAGCGCGGCCGCACGGTGTGGAGCGGCACGTCGGAGCAGTTGATCGCCGAGCCGGATTTGCAGCACCGCTATCTGGGGATTTGATTTCTCCGTCATGGCCGGGCTTGACCCGGCCATCCACGTCGTTCTTGTTTCGCGGAGACAAGACGTGGATGCCCGGGACAAGCCGGGCATGACGAGTTGAGAGACTGGCGCGTTCACAACGTCCACGCCAAAATGCCGCTATGACTGACGCCGACCGGATCATCAGACTCTATCAACGCCACGCCCGCTCCTGGGCGCAGGACCGCGGCAACCGGCTGATGGAGCGCACGTGGCTCGGCCGGTTTCGCGCGTTGCTGCCGGGTGCAGCTTCTGTGCTCGACATCGGCTGCGGCTCAGGTGAACCGATCGCGCGTTATCTTACCCAGCAGGGATGCCATGTGACCGGCGTCGATTCTTCGCCGGAACTGATCGCCCTTTGCACGGCGTCTTTTCCCGATCTCGCGTGGCACGTCGCCGACATGCGCACGCTCTCGCTTGCGCGACGCTTCGACGGTCTGCTGGCCTGGGACAGCTTCTTCCACCTCTGTCCCGATGACCAGCGCCGGATGTTTGCCATCTTCCGGCAGCACGCTGCGCCGCGCGCGGCATTGATGTTCACGAGCGGTCCGGCGCACGGCGAAGCGATCGGGAGCTACAGGGGCGAGCCGCTCTATCATGCCAGCCTGGACGCTGCCGAATACCGCGCGCTGCTCTGCGCAAATGGTTTCGACGTGGTGGCGCATGTCGTCGAAGATCCGGACTGTGGCGGTCATACCGTCTGGCTGGCGCAGCTCACCTAGAGTGGTCGGCTGGCCCACGCTGCGTGCAGGTCAGCCAGAACGAACACGGACACGCCAGGGGGCCCGGGATTGTTGGAAGATGACGAACGCTGGTATACTCTTTTTCGTCAAACTGACATGTTCCATCGGGGCCGCCTGCAATCAAACCCGCAAGCCGAATCGTGACCTCCATCAGGCCAAAGTATGTTTAGCAATATATTCAATTGCCTTCCTGTTGACCGGCCGGTTTTCACGATTGTCGGCGCCGCGACCACCGCGCCGCAATACGACGTTGAGCACCGCTTGCTCCTGATCTAGCCCAAGGCATTGCGCGATGTCCCTCGATGCTCCCACCGCGTTGCGATCTGGTTTGCCGACCCGGCCGACCGGCGCTTCCCGCAAGAGCGTGCCGCTGGCGCTTTTCCTTGTTTCGATGAGCATGATTGTTGCGGTCTGGTACTGGCTGGCGGCGCCGGTGCTGCTGGATCATGCGCTGATCGATCCTGCGAAGAAGCTCGACTGCGTGTCCTACGCGCCGTTCCGGAGCGGGCAGACGCCGTGGAATTCCGACATCATCATCAGTCCGGAGCAGATCGCGGAAGATCTCGGTCAGTTGGCCGGGATATCGAACTGCATCCGCACCTACTCGGTCGAGAACGGGCTCGACAGGGTGCCTCAGCTGGCGTCGAAGGTCGGGCTGAAAGTCATTCTCGGCATCTGGCTCGGACGCGACCGCGTGAAGAACACAACGCTGATCGACACTGCGGTATCGCTGGCCAAGGATTATCAGGGGACCGTGACCTCCGTCATCGTCGGCAGCGAGGTGCTGCTCCGGGGCGAAATGACGGTGGCAGACCTTCGCGAAATCCTCCGCTCGGTCAGGTCGCGTATCACGACGCCGATAACTTACGCCGATTCCTGGGATTACTGGCTGCGCTACCGCGAGATGGCGGCCGACGTCGATTTCGTCACGGTCCACATGTTGCCGTTCTGGGAAGATGAGCCGATCCGGGCCGAAAACGCGGCGGGGCATGTTATCGATATCTACCACAAGGTCGCGCGGGCGTTTCCCGGCAAGGAAATCCTGATCGGGGAGGCGGGCTGGCCGAGCAAGGGACGCATGCGGGAGGTCTCGCTGCCGTCACGCATCAATCAGGCCCGCTTCATTTCCGAGCTGCTCGACCGGGCGGCGCGGGAAAAAATCCGCGTCAACGTGTTTGAGGCCTACGACGAGTCTTGGAAGCGCCAGTGGGAAGGCACGGTCGGTGCCCATTGGGGCCTTCTCGACGGCGATAGCCGTCAGATCAAGCACGCGCACGGAGCGGCCGTCAGCAATTATCCGTTCTGGAAGCTGCAACTGGGAGCTGGCCTTGCTTTCGGCATTTGTGTCTTTGCCGTTGCATTGTTGACGCTTTGGCGTCGGCGGACGGCGACAGGATTGGCGCCGTGGCTGGCCGTGTCGGCTTGCGCGACGACAGGCGGAATCCTGCTGGGGCTGGCGGCCGAAAAGGCCTTCTATGAAAACTATGGCGTCGCCGGTCTGCTGAACCAGGGATGGCTTCTGACCGCGGCCATCACGCTGCCGCTGCTGTGCGCCAACGCGTTGATGGCCGGGCGGCCGTTGCCGTCGTTCCGGGAATTGCTCGGCCCGCGCGAGGGCTGGCCGTCATCAGTGCCTGCGCTGGTCCTGGGCGTTGTGATGATGGTCACCACGCTGATCACAGTAGAGGTCGCGCTCGGCCTCGTGTTCGATCCGCGTTCGCGGGATTTCCCGTTTGCCAGCGTGGCCATGGCGGCTGTGCCGGTCTGGATGGTGGCGCTGCTCTGCCGTCGAAAGCCAGACGACGGCGTCACCGCCGAGATGGCGTTCGCCGGCCTGCTCGCGGCGGCTGCGCTTTTCCTCTTTTTCAATGAGGGTGTTCACAACTGGCAGTCGCTGTGGACAGCGGCGGCATTTCTCCTGTTTGGCGCCGCGCTGTGGCCGCCGCGTTTCGTTGCCGTGTGGAGCGCGCTACCGAACATGCCGTTCGTCTTCCGGAAGACGCTTCGCAAGCAACAACTCGCCGTACAACCGGTCGCCGTCGCTTCCCTGCCGCCGCCAAAGCCGCAGGCCGCCGCCGGCGGCTTTGTTGCGGCGACGTCAAAGGTCGAATGCGACAAATAGCTTTGTGCTGAAGAGGGCTCTGGTCCGGGAACGAACGCATGTGGTCGAACAGATTTTCCCGGCGCCGTTTTGGCAAGATCGCAGGATGGGCGGCGCTCGGCCTGTCGGCGGGATCGGTCAAATCGGCCGATGCCCAAAGCAGACCCAGTGACCAGAAATCCATTGCGGCCTTTCCGGTTGATTTCCGATGGGGCACCGCGACCTCGTCCTATCAGATCGAAGGGGCCGTCAACGAGGACGGTCGAGGGCCGTCGATCTGGGATCGTTTTGCGCACACGCCCGGAAAAATTGCCGATCACAGCACTGGCGACGTCGCTGATGACCACTTTCATCGCTACAAGGACGACGTCCAGTTGATGAAGGCGCTGGGGACGAAGACCTATCGCTTCTCGATCGCGTGGCCTCGCGTTTTTCCGGAAGGAACGGGCACGCCCAATCCGAAGGGCCTCGACTTCTACAACCGGTTGCTCGACGAGCTGCTGGCAAACGGCATCGAACCGTTTGCCACGCTGTATCATTGGGACCTGCCGCAGGCGCTGCAAGACCGCTTCGGCGGCTGGATGTCACGCGACACTGCGAAAGCCTTTGCGGATTACTCGGGTTACGTCGCGGAACGCTTAAGCGATCGCGTCAAGCACATTTTCACGATCAACGAATGTTCGAGGCTGGTTCATCTCGGCCATGGCCTTGGCCTCGACGCGCCGGGCCTGAAACTGTCGCAAGGCGAACAGAACCAGGTTCGTCACCATGTCGCCCTCGGACACGGCCTTGCCGTGCAGGCGATCCGGGCCCACGCCAAGGCCGGAACCAAAATCGGCCTCGCCGAGAACATGGTCAACTGCATCCCCGCGATCGAGACGCCGGCGAATATCCGCGCCGCCGAGATCGCGGTGCGCGAGCTCAATGCCGGCTACCTGACCGCCATCCTCGAGGGAAAATTCACGGAAAGTTATCTGGCACACGCCGACGCCCCGAAACACACCGCCGATGATATCAGCATCATTTCATCGCCGATCGATTTCGTCGGGCTGAATGTCTACACGCCCGATCATTACGTCGTGGCGGCGGACAATTCTCGCGGCTACATGCTGGCGCCGTTTCCGGCATCGTTCCCGCATACGGATGCGTCCTGGCTGAGGATCGGTCCGGAGGCGCTATACTGGGCGCCGCGTCACGCGGCGAAGATCTGGGGCGTGAAGTCGATCTACATCACCGAGAACGGGACGTCGTCGACCGATCAGCCGGCCGCGGACGGCAACATCTATGACGTCGACCGCGTCATGTATCTGCGCAACTATCTGTTCCATCTGCAGCGCGCGACGGCGGAAGGCGTCCCGGTGGCCGGCTACTTCCTGTGGAGCCTGATCGACAATTTCGAATGGATGGACGGCTACCAGAAACGCTTCGGCCTCTACCACGTCGATTTCAACACCCAGCGCCGCACGCCGAAACTGAGTGCGTCATTTTACCGCGAGATCATCAAGCAAAACGCCGTGGTTTAATATCGGCGGTGATTGACAGGACCGTCTAAAACTTTTCCCGTGCGCGGACCGTCATGGTACCGTCAAGTGTGGCCGCCTGCTACGAAGCGGCATCAGGGTTGGGAAATCAACATGAAGCGGCGGGATTTTATTGCGCTTGTCGGCGGCGCGACGGCTTGGCCGTTCGCGGTGCGAGCGCAGCAGGCGCAACTAAGCCGGATCGGCGTGCTCGTCATCGGTAATGCGGATGTGCCTTCGTTCGGAAAGGAACTTCGTGAAGGTTTGCGCGAACTCGGCCGCATCGAAGGACAGCATTACGTTATCGAGTTTCGTTCTGCCGAAGGACAACTCAGCCGCCTGCCGGAACTCGCGGCGGAACTGGTTCGGCTCAAAGTCGATGTCATCGTGGCGCTCTTCACGCCGTGCGCCCTCGCAGCGAAGCAGGCGACGCGCGAAATCCCGATCGTCATTCTGTCGGGCGATCCGCTTGGGACCGGTTTGGTTCAGAGTCTTGCCAACCCTGGCGCAAACATCACCGGCCTATCGCAGATGGGCGCGGAAACCCATGGCAAATGTGTCGAGCTGTTCCGCGACATGCTGCCATCGACACGGCGGGTCGCGCTGATTGCCAATGCCGCCGATCCGGTATTTGCAAAATCCTTTCTCGAACAAGCCCAGCGCGCCGGCGCCGGTACATCAAGCGAAATCGCTCCCGTCATCACGGTTCGTGGCCCGGAAGAACTGGAAGCGGCCTTTGCAACGGCGGTGAAGGAAAAGGCCGGCGCGGTCGTCTTTCAGGCCAGCCTGCCGACCAAACGCATGGTCGAGCTCGCCCTTGCACATCGCCTGCCGGCTGCAACTATTATCCGTGGCTTTGCCGAGACCGGCGGCCTGATGTCCTATGGTTCGGACGGGCCGGTGCTGTTCAAGCGCGCCGCGACGTTCGTGCACAAGGTTCTGCGGGGCGAAAAGCCGGCGAACATTCCTGTCGAGCAGGCGGTCAAGTTCGAGCTTGTCATCAATCTCAAGACCGCAAGGGCGATCGGCTTGACCGTACCAGCAGGTCTGCTTGCCCGGGCCGATGAAGTGATCGAATGAGTTTGAGAATTTTGAGCTGTATTTCTGTCGTCCCGGCGAAGGCCGGGACCCATACCGCGTGATCCATCGAGCGCGCTGTTCGACGACCTCTCGCAACCACAAATATTTGTGGTTATGGGTCCCGGCTCAAGGCCGGGACGACGAAGAATGTCAAAACATCTCGAAATATTCGCGATGTTCCCACTCCGACACTTCGGCCTGGAAGCGTTCGATCTCGGCGTTCTTGATGTGGACGTAATAGTCGACGAATTCCTGGCCGAACGCGCCGCGAAAAAACGGATCATCATTGAGCGCGGTCACAGCTTCACGCAGCGTTTTCGGCAGCAGCGCCGCCTTGGTCTCATAGGGCGTGTCGGCGGAGGGTCCGGGATCGAGCTTGCGGTCGACGCCGTCGAGCCCCGAGAGAATCTGCGAGGCCATGTAGAGATAGGGATTGGCGGCGGGCTCGCCGATGCGGTTTTCGAGGCGCGTTGCGGCATCATTGGGGCCGCCGAGCACGCGGATCATGACGCCGCGGTTGTCGCGGCCCCAGATCGCGCGATCCGGCGCCAGCGAATAGGTGCGGTAGCGCTTGTAGCCGTTGATGGTCGGCGTCGTGAATACGGCGGAGGCGCGGGCATGTGTCAGCAGTCCCGCGAGATAGCTGCGCGCAAAGGGGCTGAGAACTTCGCCATCGTTCTTGGTCATGAACGCGTTCTCGCCGCTGGCGCGCGACACGATCGATTGATGCAGGTGCCAGCCGGACGCGAACACGTTCGGCAGTTTGGGCCGGCACATGAAGGTGGCGTGATAGCCGTGGCGCCGGGCGACCTGTTTTACGGCGCTGCGAAACAGTACCATGTTGTCGGCGGGCGTCAGCCCCCTGGTCGGCGCAAAGGTGAATTCGCACTGGCTCGGGCCGAACTCGACCTCGACCGAGCGTAGCGGCAAGCCGAGCGCCAGCACGTCGCGCCGGATGATTTCCAGCACCGGCTCCATCTGGTCGTAGCGCTGCTCGGTCAGGTATTGATAGCCGTGCGACAGGAGGCTCACCGAAGGTGGCTGTCCCGGCTGCCCGGCATCCTCCGGCGCCATGCGCGCGTCTTCGAGCTTGAAGATGTGAAACTCGACTTCGAGGCCCGCGACAAAATCGTAGCCGCGCTGGCCGAGTTGATCGAGCACGCCGCGATAGAGGTTTCGCGTCGCGAACGGCACGGGGCGGCCGTCGTTGAAATAGAGGTCACACAGCAGCCAGCCTGTCGTCGGCGCCCATGGCAGCACGCGGAACGTGGTGGGATCCGCGACCATCAAGACGTCGGCAGCACCTTCCATTTCGCGCATGCCAAACCCGCCGCCGGACGTGAACACCGGAAACACCGTGCGGTGCGAGGTGTCCTTGGCGAGCATGGTCGTGGTGATCGAGCAGCCGCTCTCGAGCGAGGCCAGCGCCTCGCTCGCGACCAGCGTCTTGCCACGCAAAATGCCGTGCTGGTCCGGGAACGACAGCCGGATCACTTCGAGTTTTTGCTCTTCGACGATGCGGCGTAGGCGGCTAGCCGCCTCCTTCTGCTCCGCCGACCACAGGCCGTGACGCTCGACAAAGCTCAATGCGCCGCTCCCTGTCTCGTCGTCATTGCGAGCGAAGCGAAGCAATCCATCGGGCGGAATAACGGATGGATGGATTGCTTCGTCGCTACGCTCCCTTGCGCAAACGCTTCGCGTTTGTCGCAGGCAATGACGGTAGCTGGCATCCTCGACCCCATCACTCGGCCGCCGTCAAATGCCGGATCTTGTCCGATATCTCGCCCGGCACCGGCGCCGCCCATGGCGCGCCGCGGCGGCGTTTGACGTCGACTTCCATCCAGTAGATTTCCCAGCCCCGCGTCGGCCCGATGCCGTCCATGGTGGCGGGGCCCTGGATGCTGCGCGCGCGGGACGCGTCGAGGAACATGAACGGCTTCTCGCCGCCGCCGACCTTTTCGATCTCCTGGCGCAGCAGGCGGCGATATTGCACGATCGCCTTGTCCGAGGTGCCGAGATGTTCGTTGGTGCGGTCCTGGATCGCGCCCATCGACTCCACCGCCCACTGGTCGTGCACGTTGATGTCGGCGCCCATGCCGGTATAGGTCTCGGTCGCCTGCTCGTGCGGATCGAACCCGTAATCGTTCGACTTGTTCTTGCGCGATTTGTAGTCGGGCAGTTCATAGAGTTCGAGGCGCTGGTCGCGCATTTTCTTCTTGTCGACCGGCGCCGTGTAGGAGGTGAAGATCGCGTACCAGTAGCAATTCTCGTCATCGACCGGCACGTGCCACTGCGTGATCGTCATTTCCGTGCTCATCGGAATCACGAAGCCGTGCGGGAACAGCTGGTTGGTGACGCGCACATGGGTGCGCTCCTCGTCGATCTCGCGCAGCGCGATCAGCCGCAGGCCATATTCGGTATGCTCGACATTGATGATCGGGTTGTCGTATTCGCGCAGGATCTTCGTCATCGGCATGTCAGTGCCGGCGGACGCGCCGCGGAACTGCTTGCCGTAACTGGCGGAAGTGTCCTCGTCCTCGAAGAAGCGATGCAGGAAAGAGGCGTGCGCCGGATCGATTCCGACTTCGAGCGCCTGCAGCCAGTTGCAATTGATGTGGCCCTTGAACGCAAACGTATGGCTGTCGGGTGCGATGAAACAGTCGATCTCCGGAAATGCCGGCGGCTCGCCTTCGCCAAGGTAAGCCCAGAGGATGCCGCTCTTCTCGACCACGGGATAGGAGCGCTGCTTGATGCCCTTGCACAGGTTCGAGCCCTTCGGCTCCGCCGGCGTCTCGATGCACTGGCCCGATGTGTCGAACAGCCAGCCATGGAACGCGCAGCGCAGGCCGCCATGTTCGAGCCGGCCGAACGCGAGATCGGCGCCGCGATGCGCGCAATGACGGTCGATCAGGCCGTAGCTGCCGTTCTCGTCGCGGAACAGCACGAGGTTTTCACCGAGCAGCTTGACGGCTTTGACGGGCCGCGGGCCCTGAAGCTCGTCGACCAGTGCGGCCGGCTGCCAGTACATCCGCATCAATTTCCCGCAGGGGTCTTTTGCCCCGGTGCGCGTGATCAGGTCGTTCGCTTCCTGGCTCATCATGGCGTTCAGCCCTTTCGTCGGAGGCAGTTTGTTCGCCTATTGAACGAATGGGCGAATTATGCCATGACTGGAAAGGACAGCAAGCACAATTTTGAACGCTTCCAATCGGAAGAGCCAATGCCAAAGCTGAAACGCGCCGAAGGCGACGAACGCGCCACCGATTTCGTCGAGAGTCTCGACCGCGGCATCCGCCTGCTCCAGGCGTTCGGCACGATCGGCGGCCCCGCGACCTTGAGCGATCTGGCGCGCGCCGCCGATCTGCCGCGCGCCACCGCCCGCCGCATCCTGTTCACGCTCGAGCACGGCGGCTTCGTCACCTCAGACGGCAAGCTGTTCACGCTGACGCCGCGCGTGCTGACGCTCGCCGCCTCCTATCTGCAATCGAGTCAGGTGGTCACGGTGCTGCAACCGGTGCTCGACCGGATCGCGCTGGCCGCGCAGGAAATAAGCTCGCTCGCGGTGCTCGACGGCGACGAGGTCGTGTTCATCGCGCGCGGCAGTCCGACGCGGGTGTTCTCCGCCGGCCTCGACATCGGCTATCGCCTGCCGGCGTTCTGCACCTCGGTCGGCCGCGTCATGCTCGGCCAGTTCGACGATGGCGATCTCACGGCGCGGCTCGCGGCGATGCGGCGCGAGCCGATGACGCCGCACACGGTGACCGATCCAAAACGATTGCTCGCTTGCGTGCGCGCCGATCGCGAACAGGGCTATTCGCTGGTCGATCGTGAGGCCGAGCCGCATTTCCGTTCGATCTCGGTCCCCGTGCGCCGCTACGACGACGTGATCGTCGGCGCCATCAACATGGGCGCGCATGTCGACCGCGTCTCGATGGCCGAGATGATCGAGCGATTCCTGCCACTGCTGCGGGAGGGCGCGGAATCGGTCAAGTCGATGTTGTTGTGAACGTAGCTGCGTAGGATGGGTTGAGCCCTTGCGAAACCCATCAGTTGTCGATCGAGATGATGATGGGTTTCGCGAAGAGCTCAACCCATCCTACGATCCAGCGCCCAAATTTTCGCTCCCGTGTCATGAACGCAATTCCCTCCGGCATGCACGAAGTCGATGCAGATGCCGTGAGAAATGCCGGTTATGCGGTTGAGGCGGCACCCGCTATCGGCATTCTTGCCAAATCGAGTCCCGAGGCCGCCGCATGGTGGCGCGAGAACACGCCGCATCTGATCGCGCCGAAGCGCTACCTCGTGTTTCACGAAGAGGTCTGCCGGATTGCCGATATCTGACGGGATACTAAATCCGCCTGAGCGCGGCGGCGATCATTTCGAACTTGGCGACGATCTGCGGTGTCACCAGATAGCGAAGCGTGCCCGCAACCGACAGGCTGACGACGATCGCGACGATCGTGTACTGCGCCGTCAACACCGCCAGTATCGCGCGGAGCGGGCGCCGCCGGCTCCTCGGCATCTTCGCGGCGATGCGGATGGAAGCGTCGTCTTCAAGGGTACTCATGCGATTTCATCCTGGCTGGCGGCTGAGCGGATCGCATCAGTGTTCGGATCGCAGCTGATCGAGGCGCGACCGCAGTTGCCGGTTCGCGCGTTCGCTGGAGCGCAGCTTGCGCGCCCAGTTAAGCTCAACGACGCCTCCCGTCTCGCTTGTGCCTGAAAACACCAGGCCCGCGGCGAAACGATCGCGCCAGACGAGGCGCGCCAGGCAGGAGATCCCCTTGCGTTCGATTTCGAAATCCACTTCGTCGGGCACGAGCGCCGAATTTTCAAATTCGATCCTGGCCCCGAACTGGCTGAAGTTGCGCACGACGCAGGCGAGCGTCGAAGAGCGCGCGTTGAACGTGACCCTCCCACCGTAATAGACGCGGTTTCTCGGCAGTTTGCGGCGCTCTGACATGATCTGTATTCCCTGCGTTTAACGCTTTGGTAACACTATTAAAGGGTGTGTTTCCGCAAGGAACCGTTGCGGTGGTTAACCGCGGCCGTGGTTAATGGTGGGGTTATTTCGCGAGCGGTGCACGAAGACACCGCGCCCGCTCAGCCCCGCGCGAACATCCGCGCTTCATCATGCAGCACTGGCGCCACCGCATCGACCAGCCGCGACGCGGCGTCGTTGACGTTCAGCCCCGCGGTATCCACTACGGCCGACGCGCGGGCGTAGAGCGGTTCGCGGCTGACCAATATGGTGCGCAGTTCGGCCATCGCGGAGCGATCGTCCGCCATCGGGCGCAGGTCGCCCTGGCCGCGCACGCGCGCCATGTGTTCTTCGGGCTTGGCCTTTAGCCAGATCGTGTAGAACGACGACAGGATCAGGTCGAACGTCAGCGGTTCGGAGACGATGCCGCCGCCGGTTGCCAGCACCATCAGCTCCTTGCGCGCCAGCAATTGCCCGAGCGCGGCCTGCTCCATGCGCCGAAAGCCTTCCTGGCCGTAGAGCGCGATGATCTCGGCGACGGACAATCCGTTCTGCGCCTCGATCTCCTTGTTGAGTTCGACAAAGCTCCAGCCGATTTTCTTCGCCAGCATCTTGCCGAGCGTCGATTTGCCGGCGCCGCGCAGGCCGATCAGCGCGATGCCCGAGAACGACATCTTGCGATGCGCCGCAGTACTCCCGCCCGCGAGCACATCCTTGGCCTGCGCGATCTGCGCGGATGTCGCCTTGCGCACGAGGTCGCGAATGACAGCCCAGTCCGGCACAGGTTCGGTGGAAGGAATGAGATCTTCCAGATGTGCGCCCATCGCGTTCGACACCCGGCGCAGCAGCACGATCGAGACGTTGCCCTTGCCGCTTTCGAGTTGGGCGATATAGCGTTCGGAAATGCCGGAGACCTTCGCGAGTACCTTTCGCGACATGCCGCGCAACGCCCGCATGGTGCGCACGCGCTGGCCGAGCTGCTCAAGAAAGCCGGTTTCGGGATCGCTGGTTTCGGACATTTCCCTGAAGTAGCCCTTAGCTCGCCCTGGCTTCAAATCAGCGCGTTTCGGAAACATAATGCCGATGAGGATTGACAGCAAGCGCGCTCGGTGGTCTTTATATGAATTATAATTCTTAAAATCTGGGAGAAGCGTCTTGAGCGGCACGTCCGGTTCCTACAATGCGGTGACCTGGCTGCTTGATCGCAATGTCGACGAGGGCCGCGGCGCCAAGCTCGCCTTCACCGATACGGTTTCCGAACTCACCTATGGCGATCTGCAGCGGCAAAGCCGTCGCGTCGCCAACATGCTGCGCCGGCTTGGCGTCCGCCGCGAAGAGCGCGTCGCGATGATCATGCTCGACACCGTCGATTTTCCCTCAGTGTTCCTCGGCGCGATCCGCGCCGGCATCGTGCCGGTGCCGCTCAACACGCTGCTGACGGCAGATCAATATGCCTATGTGCTGGCGGATTGCCGCGCGCGGGTGCTGTTCGTGTCCGAAGCGCTGCTGCCGGTCGTGAAAGACATGGTCGGGCGGATGCCGGACCTCGAACATGTGATCGTGTCCGGCAAGGATGCGCATGGCCACAAGAAGCTTGCCGACGAACTCGCGCGCGAGAGCGACACCTTTGCGACCGCGGCGACGCATCCCGACGAGCCCGCCTTCTGGCTCTATTCGTCGGGCTCCACCGGCATGCCCAAGGGCGTGCGCCACCTGCATTCCAATCTCGCCGCCACCGCGGAAACCTACGCCAAGCAGGTGCTCGGCATTCGCGAGGACGACGTCGGCCTCTCGGCGGCAAAGCTGTTTTTTGCCTACGGCCTCGGCAACGCGCTGACCTTTCCGATGTCGGTCGGCGCGTCAACGGTGCTGAATTCCGATCGTCCGACGCCGGCGGCGATGTTCGCGCTGATGAACAAATACAACCCCAGCATCTTCTTCGGCGTGCCGACATTGTTCGCGGCCATGCTCAATGACGAGACGCTGAAGGACACGTCCGCCGGCCAGCGGCTTCGCGTCTGCACCTCGGCGGGCGAAGCGCTGCCGGAATCGGTCGGCAATGCCTGGAAGGCGCGGTTTGGCGTCGACATTCTCGACGGCGTCGGCTCCACCGAACTGTTGCACATCTTTCTTTCCAACGCGCCCGGGGACATCAAATACGGCTCGTCCGGTCGCCCCGTGCCGGGCTACCGCGTGCGGCTCGTCAATGAAGCAGGCGCCGACGTGCCCGATGGCGAGGTCGGCGAATTGCTGGTCGATGCGCCCTCGGCCGGCGAGGGCTACTGGAACCAGCGCAGCAAGAGCCGGCAGACCTTTGAAGGCCACTGGACCCGCACCGGCGACAAATACATCCGCGACGCCGACGGCCGCTACACGTTCTGCGGCCGCAGCGACGACATGTTCAAGGTATCGGGCATCTGGGTGTCGCCGTTCGAGGTCGAGAGCGCGCTGATCACCCATCCCGCGGTGCTCGAAGCCGCCGTCGTGCCGGAGGCCGATCCGGAAGGCCTGCTGAAGCCCAAAGCTTTCGTGGTGCTGCGCGCCGATACCAAAACCGACGGCCTGCATGACGCGCTGAAGGAGCACGTCAAGCAGAAGATCGGGCCGTGGAAATATCCGCGCTGGATCGATGTGGTCGACAGTTTGCCGAAGACGGCGACGGGAAAAATCCAGCGGTTCAAGTTGCGGGATGGACAACCTAACTAGCCGTCATGGCCGGGCTTGACCCGGCCATCCACGTCTTGCTTTGCCGCTTCCAAGGACGTGGATGCCCGGGACAAGCCCGGGCATGACGAACGAGAGATTCGAGTCGCAGGTACAACAGACATGACAACACTCTCTCCCACCGGCTTCCTCACCATCGGCGCCGCCAATCTCGAATACCGCATGATCGGTCCGTCGCCTCAGGACGCGCCGACCATCGTGATGCTGCATGAAGGCCTCGGCTCGGCCGGCCTGTGGGGCGATTTTCCGGACAAGCTTCAGGCCGCCACCGGCGCCGGTGTCTTTGTTTACTCGCGCGCGGGCTATGGCGCGTCGACGCCGGTGAAACTGCCGCGTGCCGTCGACTACATGCACAGCGAAGCGCTCGACGTGTTGCCAAAGCTGCTCGATCAAATCGGCTTTCGCCGCGGGCTGCTCGTCGGCCATTCCGATGGCGCCTCGATCGCGGCGATCTATACGGGGGCGCATCAGGATCACCGCGTTGAAGGCGTCGTGATGATCGCGCCGCATTTCATCGTCGAGGACATCTCGGTGAGCTCGATCGCCAACATCAAGGCCGCCTATGAGACCTCCGACCTGAAGGCAAAGCTGGCGCGCTGGCACAAGGATGTCGACAACGCCTTCTATGGCTGGAACGGCGCCTGGCTCGATCCGGCCTTCCGCAATTGGGACATTTCCGAATACCTCGCCTATATCCGCGTGCCGGTGGCGATCCTGCAAGGGGCGGATGACGAGTATGGGACAATGCGCCAGATCGAGATCGCCCAGGAAGAGTGCTATTGTCCCGTCGATGTGACCGTGATCCCGGGGGCGGGACACCAGCCGCATCGGGAGGCGCCGGGGGCGACGCTGGATGCGGTCCAGGAATTCGCAAACGCGGTGTTGCGTGTTGACGGCTCGCAGGGACGGGCCGCGTAAACTATTTTTCCGTGCACTGTTTGGGATTGTCGGTCGTCGGGTCATGCCCCGATGACCACGCTGCCTCTGGCCACGGGCAACCTTCCGCTGCCGCGATGGGCCTATGTTCCGGGCGAGGCCGTTGAAGCCGACGCCGATTACGAAACGCTGGCGCAGGTCACCGCGCTCGTGCCGTCGCGGTTCGGCGGCCACGTGCCGGCGCGGCATCCGGCGCTGCGCTACGCGCTGCGGCTCAACGACCACGGTTATTTCTGGGAGTCGCAGGAGATCCTTGAGGCGGTGTGGGCGGCCGCACCGCAAGGCGGCCGCGAGCGAATCCTGCTGCGCGCCTGCATCCAGATCGCGACCGCGAATTTGCGCCTGCGCATGCAAAAGCCGCACGCCGCAGCAAGGCTGCTTGGGGAAGCGCTCGCCGACCTCAAGGCGCTCGGCCTGCGCAACGCCGGCGGCGACGGGTTCGCCGACGGTTTTCCGGTTTTGGCCCTGGCCGAACTCGTCAAGGTCAAACGGGGGCGGCCACAGCTTGCCAAGGCCGATTGGGTAGCCTTTGGCTCTGTCAACCGAACATGAAACAAAATGCATGTTTCGAAGTTTTGGACTAGACTGAACCAAAAACATGCATTATTGTGCATATCAGGTAAGGCTAACAAAAGCGTCAGGGTGGCCCAATGGCTGGCGAAGATCGCGTCCTCGCAGGCGGTGCAAAATACATCGATTTCCAGACTGATCCGTCGCGCTACCGGCATTGGAAGCTCGATGTCGATGGTGCCGTCGCGACGCTGACCATGGACGTCGACGAGAATGCCGGCCTGTTCGAAGGCTATCAGTTAAAACTCAATTCCTACGACCTCGGCGTCGATATCGAGCTCGCCGATGCCGTGCAAAGGCTGCGCTTCGAGCACCCGGAGGTAAAAGTCGTGGTGATGCGCTCGGGCAAGAACCGCGTGTTCTGCGCCGGCGCCAATATCCGCATGCTGGCGGGCGCCACCCACGCCCACAAAGTCAATTTCTGCAAATTCACCAACGAGACCCGCAACGGTCTGGAAGACTCTTCCGAGAATTCCGGGCAGCGCTTCATCAGCGTCGTCAACGGCACCGCGGCCGGCGGCGGCTATGAACTGGCGCTGGCGACCGATCACATCATGCTCGCCGACGACGGCTCGGCGGCGGTGTCGCTGCCGGAAGTGCCGCTGCTCGCCGTGCTGCCGGGCACCGGCGGCCTGACGCGCGTGGTCGACAAGCGCAAGGTGCGCCGCGATCACGCCGATTATTTCTGCACCATCGAGGAAGGCATCAAGGGCAAGCGCGCCGTGCAATGGCGCCTGGTCGACGAAATCGTGCCGAACAGCAAGCTGGAGGCCAAGGTCGCCGACCGCGCCAAGGAATTCGCCGCCCTCTCGAAGCGCAACGGCAATGGCAAGGGTCTCGCGCTGACGCCGCTCCAGCGCACCATCAACGAGGCCGGCATCCGCTACGGCTTTGTCAGTGTCGATATCGACCGCGCCCAGCGCATCGCCACCATCTCGATCAAGGCGCCGGAAGAAGCCCCGCCCGCCGATATCGACGGCCTGATCGCGCAAGGCGCGTCGTTCTGGCCACTGCAGGTCGCGCGCGAGCTCGATGATGCGATCCTGCATCTGCGCATCAACGAGCTCGAGACCGCGATGCTGCTGTTCAAGTCGCATGGCGACCGCGCCGGCGTCGTCGCCTGCGACGCGTTCCTCGAAGCCAACAAGGCACACTGGCTGGTCAACGAGATCAGGCAATACTGGAAGCGGGTGCTCAAGCGCATCGACGTTACCTCGCGCACGCTGGTGACGCTGGTCGAGCCCGGCTCCTGCTTCGTCGGCACGCTGGCCGAACTCGTGTTCGCCGCCGACCGTTCCTACATGCTGATCGGCCAGAAGCAGGGCGACAACCGCGCCCCGCCGACCATCGAACTGACCGCGATGAATTTCGGGCCGTATCCGATGAGCCACGGCCTGACGCGGCTGCAGTCGCGCTTCCAGGCCGATCCGTCCGATCTCGAGCGCGCCGAGGCGACTATCGGCACCACGCTCGATGCCGAGGCGGCCGAAGAGCTCGGCCTCGTCACCTTCGCGCTCGACGATATCGACTGGGACGACGAGGTGCGGGTGTTCCTGGAGGAGCGCACCTCCTTTTCGCCCGACGGCCTCACCGGCATGGAAGCCAATTTGCGCTTCGTCGGACCCGAGACCATGGAATCGAAGATCTTCTCGCGCCTCACCGCGTGGCAGAACTGGATCTTCCAGCGTCCCAACGCCGTCGGCGAAGACGGCGCCCTGCGCCGCTACGGCACCGGCCAGAAGGCGCAGTTCGATATGACGCGGGTTTAGATTTCGTGTCCCGGTCGCTGCGCGGCACGCTTGTGACGCGCTGCAGAACCGGGATCCACACGGACCGTTACTGAAATGGTCCCGGCTCTGCGGCGCACCGCTTCGCGTCGCACCGCGTCCGGGACACGAGAGCGAGCAAGGAGCACGCCATGAACTTCATGAACGTCGATTACTCAACCAAGATTCCCAACAACGTGAATCTCAGTGAAGATCGCCAGGTGCTCAAGGCGCTCGAGGGCTGGCATCCCGGCTACATGGATTGGTGGGGCGACATGGGGCCGGAAGGCTTCCAGCAATCATTGGTGTATCTGCGCACCGCCTATTCGGTCGATCCGCGCGGCTGGGCCAAGTTCGATTACGTCAAGATGCCGGAATATCGCTGGGGCATTCTCCTTGCTCCCCAGGAGGAAAATCGCGTCATTCCGTTCGGCGAGAATTTTGGCAAGCCGGCCTGGCAGGAAGTCCCGGGCGAACACCGCGCCACGCTGCGCCGCCTGATTGTGATCCAGGGCGATACCGAGCCGGCCTCGGTCGAACAGCAGCGCCATCTCGGCAAGACCGCGCCCTCGCTGTACGACCTGCGCAATTTGTTCCAGGTCAATGTCGAGGAAGGCCGCCATCTGTGGGCGATGGTCTATCTCCTGCAAAAGTATTTCGGCCGCGACGGCCGCGAAGAGGCCGATGATTTGTTGCGCCGCCGCTCCGGCGACGCGGATTCGCCACGCATGCTCGGCGCCTTCAATGAGGCGACGCCCGACTGGCTGTCGTTCTTCATGTTCACCTACTTCACCGACCGCGACGGCAAGATGCAGCTGCATTCGCTGGCGCAGTCCGGCTTCGATCCCTTGTCGCGCACCTGCCGCTTCATGCTGACCGAAGAGGCGCATCACATGTTCGTCGGCGAGACCGGCATCAGCCGCGTCGTGCAGCGCACCTGCGAGGCGATGAAGGCGGCCGGCATCACCGATCCGACCGATATCGCAAAAGTCCGTGCGCTCGGCGTGATCGATCTGCCGACCATCCAGAAGAAGCTGCATCTGCATTATTCGCTGTCGCTGGATCTGTTCGGCTCGGAAGTCTCGACCAACGCGGCGAACGCCTTCAATGCCGGCATCAAGGGCCGCTACAAGGAAACCCAGATCGACGACGACCATCAGCTGAAGAACGCGACCTACCCGGTGCTGAAGCTGGTCGATGGCGTGATCA
Source organism: Bradyrhizobium sp. AUGA SZCCT0169 (assembly GCF_018130085.1). Lineage (NCBI taxonomy): Bacteria > Pseudomonadati > Pseudomonadota > Alphaproteobacteria > Hyphomicrobiales > Nitrobacteraceae > Bradyrhizobium > Bradyrhizobium sp. AUGA SZCCT0169. The sequence goes on from NZ_JAFCMC010000012.1 coordinate 174,333, forward strand.
AGCGCGTCGACGAGCCGGCGCTAACCGCGCTCAACATGCGCCTGCGCGACGACTACACGCAGGATTGCGCCAAGGGCATGCTGCGCTGGAACAAGATCATCTCGCTCGCCGGCTACCAGTACAAGCTGACGCTGCCCGACGTCGCCTTCCACCGCCATATCGGCGAGTTCAAGGACATCAACGCGACCCCGGAGGGCGTGTTGATCGACGCCGCCACCTGGAACGCGCGCAAGAACGATTGGCTGCCGTCATCGGACGATGGCGACTTCATCGCTTCGCTGATGACCCCGGTCACCGAAGCCGGCACCTACGCCTCCTGGATCTCGCCGCCCAAGGTCGGCATCGACAACAAGCCCGGCGATTTCGAGTACGTGAAAATCGAGACGTGAGTTGTTAGGGAGCCCCGCTCGACGGGCTCCCTCCCCCCTTGCGGGGGAGGGTTGGGGAGAGGGGTAGCCCCACAAAAGGTGTTTGAAAGAAGAGACCCCTCTGCGAACATCGGTTCATCACGTCGACACGCAAGCCGAGAGAGCACGTCGTGTGGCAACCCTCTCCCTGACCCTCCCCCGCAAGGGGGGAGGGAACGGAGAAATTCTCGGCTGCCTCACTTGATCCCCGCTGTCACCTGCCGCGATGGATCGCGCCCTCTACCCCGCAATCTCCAGTCCCGCATTCGCGTACACCACGCCGCCATCAACCGCGATGGTGTTGCCGATCACATAATCGCCGGCGCGCGAGGCGAGATAGATCGCAATCCCGGCCATATCCTCGTCGGTGCCGATGCGTTTGGCCGGAATGCGTTTTGCGACTTCATCCGAATGGTCGCGTGCGGCCTTGTTCATGTCCGACTTGAAGGCGCCCGGCGCGATCGCGGTGACGTTGATGTTGTCCTTGACCAGTTTGGTCGCCATGCGCCGTGTCAGATGGATCACCGCGGCCTTGCTCGCGGCATAGGAATAGGTCTCCGTCGGGTTGACGAAGATGCCGTCGACCGAGGCAATGTTGATGACCTTGGCCGGCCGCTCGTGCGATGCGGCCGCGCGCAGCGGTTTCGCCAGCGCCTTGGTCAGGAAGAACAGTGACTTGACGTTGAGGTCCATGACCTTGTCCCAGCCGCTCTCCGGAAATTCGTCGAACTCCGCGCCCCAGGCGGCGCCGGCATTGTTGACGAGGATATCGAGCTTCGGCTCGAGCTTGATCATCTCGGCGGCGAGCCTGTCGCAACCTTCGACGGTCGAAATATCGATCGGCAGCGCGATGCACTCGCCGTCATAGGCCGCCGTGAGTTCTTTCGCGGTCGCCTCGCAGGGGCCGGCCTTGCGCGCGGTGATGTAGACCTTCGCCGCTCCCTGCGCGAGAAACCCGGCCGCGATCATCTTGCCAATCCCGCGCGATCCACCCGTCACCAGCGCGACGCGGCCCTTGAGCGAAAACAGATCCTTGAACATGAGTTCCTCCATTGCTCTTGCCGGCGGTTTTGAGCGCGAGAGGAGGGCGAGTCAACTCTTCCCCTCTCCCCTTGTGGGAGAGGGTGGCTTCGCGAAGCGAAGACGGGTGAGGGGTTCTCTCTACACGGTGAGATTTCGAGGAGGATGGAGACCCCTCATCCGGCGCTTCGCGCCACCTTCTCCCACAAGGGGAGAAGGGAAGTGAGGCGTCAATGACGACAACTACGCCGCGTCGATGCGCCGAAAACCGTTCCACATCGCGGTGGCGGCGCCGGAGGTCAGCACGGGGATGATGCGCTCGTCCTGGTAATTGCCGTTGAGCGAGACCCGCTGCAGCGCGGTCAAATGACCGGCGCTTTCCGGGAAGATCATGCCCGGCCGGGTCGTCACCGCGGTCTTGAAGCCGGCCGCCTTGGCGAGTGTGAACTCCCGCTGCCCGGCGGCGATCTTGTCGCCATAGGGATAGGCAAGATGCAGCACCGGGCGTTGCAGCGCCGCCTCGATCCGCATCCGGCTGGTGGCGATTTCGAAACTGGCGGTCGCCTCGGTCTGCTTCGCCAGGTTGCAATGCGTGATTGTATGCGCGCCGATGGTCACGAGCGGTTCGTCCGCAAACGCCTTCAACTCGTCCCAAGACATGCAGAGGTCGCGGGCGATCTTCGTCTCGTCCACATCATAGCGCGTGCAGAGCGCGGAGATTTCGCGTTGCACGTCGAGCTCGCCCGGCAGGCTGCGCAGCCACTCGTGCAGCCGGTCGAAGGCGACCTGCTTGGCCGCCGGCGTCGAGGCATCAAGACGGGTAACCACGCCGCCGATCGGCACCTCGATCGAGGAAGCCTTGGCGAGCGCCAGCTCCATTGCAACCCACCACAACCGGCCGGTGCCTTCGGCGAAATCGCTGGTGACGTAGACCGTCATGGGTGCGTCGAATTCACGCATCACGGGCAACGCGAAATCGCGGTTGTCGCGATAACCGTCGTCAAAGGTGAAGCAGGCGAAGCGCCGCGCGAAATTGCCCTGGGAGAGCCGCGCATGCGCCTCGTCCATGCTGACCAGGTCGACGTTGAGGGACCGCAGATGCGCCAGCACCGCGCGCAGGAATTCGGGTTCGACCTCGAGATGATAATTAGGCTGGAATTCCACGTCGCGGCGCGGGCGCACATGGTGCAGCATGAAAATTGCGCCGACACCTGCGAAGATTGGTCGCAGCAAATAATGCGCGCCCGAGAAGTAAAGCGCCTCCAGTCCGGCGCGGATAACGGTGTTGCGGAGCATTTTCATCAGGACTTGCCGCCTGTTTCATTATGTTTCTAACTTAGCGGCAGACCGTTGAAGAAACGGTTAGCTGGGCAAATATCCGCACCCCGACGCTTCTGCGTTATTTCGGGTTTGACAGCCCCGCAAGGGTTTGTTTTCTCTCTGTTTCCGGACCCTTAGGAACTCGAATGCACGGACTTTTCAGGTGGAGTGGCAAATGGTGGCCGGGTGTGATTCCGCTCGTCATCCTTTGGGGTTTCGCCGCCTGGACAAGCACCGTGCCGCTGGAAGCCGACCTGGCGCAGCGTTCTACCACAGCGCTGAAAGATACCGTCCTCGACAAAAGGCGAATAGTGGTTGCGGGCCGCGACGTGACGTTTGCAGCCGAAGCCTTCTCGGAAGAGGGCCGGATGAGCGCGGTTGCGTCGGTGGAAGCGGTGCCGGGCGTGCGGCTGGTCAACGATGAAACCCGCCTCGTTCCCGAAGCCAAGCCGTTCGTGTGGTCGGCTGAACGCGACGTCGTCCGGGTGACGCTGGGCGGCAGTTCGCCGCTGCCTTCGAGCAAAAGCAAGCTGATGGAAGCCGCGCGCGCGATGCTTGGTGGCGTCGAAGTCTCCGACCGCATGAACCTGGCGCGCGGCGCGCCGCAGCGCTTCGACAATGTCGCGCTGCTGTTGCTCGACCAGATTGCAAAACTGAAGGAAGGAAAGATCACGCTGTCGGACAACAAGGTCACGCTGTCAGGGATGGCGCGTGAACTTGGCGGCCGCGAAGCCATCGCTGCCGCACTGAAAAATCTCCCCGAGGGCTATTCGGTCGCGGCCAACGACATCAAGGCGCCGCCCTACATCTTCCAGGCCTACAAGGATCCGGTCGCGGTGACGCTGACGCTGACCGGCTATGTGCCCGACAACAACGCCCATGCGGCGCTGGTGGCGGCGGCGGGCCGCAAATTCTTCAGCGAGAAAGTCGTAGACAACCTGAAGGCGAGTATCGGTGCGCCGTCAGGATTTGCCGCCGCCGTGGTGCCGGCGCTCGGCGCGCTGTCGCGGTTGTCGACCGGGACGCTCGTGGTCAGCGACCGCGAGGTGAAACTGTCGGGCGATGCGCTTTACGAGGCGGCCGCGACCCAGATCCGAGCCGGCCTTGGCAAGGAGTTTCCGCAGGGGTGGCAATTCAAGCCTGAAATCTCGGTCAAACCGACCGCGGCGCCGGTCGACCCAACGGTCTGCCAGCAGCTGTTTACCGATCTGCTCGGCAAGGCCAGGATCCGGTTCGAATCCGGGAAGGCCGACATCGTGGCTGACTCCGCCGGGCTGCTCGACCGCCTGATCGAGACCGCAATGCGCTGCCCGAACGCCAATATCGAGGTCGTCGGACATACCGATTCCGACGGCGAGGAACCCACCAATCAGGCGCTCTCGGAGAAGCGCGCCCAGGCGGTCACCGATTATCTGGTCAAGGCCGGACTGCCGGCGAACCGTTTTACGTCGGTCGGCTATGGCAGCACACAGCCGATCGCCGGCAATGATACCGACCAGGGCAAGGCGCAGAACCGTCGCATCGATTTCGTGGTGAGGTAAGGATGGCCTATCTGACGACGTTTTTCTGGGGCTGGCTGCTGGGATCGTTGCTGCTTGGCCTGGCGATGGGCTGGATTTCCATCGTTCAGCACGGCGAAGGCGTATCGAAAACCTGGAAGCGGTGGCTGGCGGCGTTGGCGGTCGTGCTGGTCGCGGCCGCGCTTTCGCGCGTGGTCCCCGGCCGGTTTGGCTATTGGCTCGACCTCGGACTGATCATGTTTGCGCTCTATCTTTGCGGCTGTGCGGTGGGATCGTGGCTGCGGGACTGGGTGGTCTCGCGCAGCGCCCCCGCGGCTTGAAACGCCCCGGCATGACCCGTTCCAGCCCAAGGGATTGGTTAAGGGATTGGTTAAGGGATTGCCCAAGGGACCCGGCAGGAGCCCGGTTTGGGCGCGCAGAATCCAGCAAAACTGTGCACCCATTGTCATCAAATCCGCCTAATAGATTGAAGAACCGCGTTTTATTGTCGTTAGACGAATTCCACTCCGGCCCAAAACGCGCTACTGGAGTGCCTAGGGAGCAGCGGAGCGTCGGCGGAATTCGCACCGTTGCCGTCGTCGCGGGATCGCAATTCGAGGTCTAGATGCTGGAAGCAATACGCAGGGCGATTTCGTTTCTGCGCCAGAAGCAGGTCCTGCATAAGCTCGGGGTTGTGATCAGTATCGCGGTCATCGGAACCGCGTGCTACGTGCTCTATCACATGCTGCGTGGCATCGACTCCAACGAGGTGATCGAGGCCATCAAGAGCACGGAACCGCGCCAGATCGTGCTGGCGGCGCTATTCGTGGCGGCGGGATACTTCACGCTGACCTTCTACGATCTGTTTGCGGTGCGGGCGATCGGCCACACCCACGTCCCCTACCGCATCACCGCGCTTGCCGCCTTCACCTCCTATTCGATCGGCCACAATGTCGGCGCCAGCGTCTTCACCGGCGGCGCGGTGCGCTACCGGATCTATTCGGCCTGGGGGCTGAACGCGATCGACGTCGCCAAGATCTGCTTTTTGGCCGGGCTCACCTTCTGGCTCGGCAATGCCGCGGTGCTGGGCCTCGGCATCGCCTATCACCCGGAAGCCGCGGCCTCGATCGATCAGTTGCCGGCCTGGCTCAACCGAGCCCTGGCGTTTGCGATTATCGCCGGCCTCGTCGGCTATGTGGTCTGGGTCTGGAGCCAGCCCCGTAGCGTCGGCCGCGGGCCGTGGACCGTGACGCTGCCGGGCGGGCCGCTGACACTGCTGCAGATCGGCATCGGCATCATCGACCTCGGGTTCTGCGCGCTGGCGATGTATGTGCTGACCCCCGATGAACCCAACCTTGGCTTCGTCGTCGTCGCGGTCATCTTCGTCTCGGCGACGCTGCTCGGCTTTGCCAGCCACTCGCCCGGTGGTCTCGGTGTGTTCGACGCGGCCATGCTGGTCGGGCTCTGGCAGATGGACCGGGAGGACCTCCTGGCCGGGATGCTGCTGTTCCGGGTCCTCTATTATATTGCGCCTTTTGTCATATCTGTAATCTTGCTGACGCTTCGGGAGGTTATCCTGGGGGCGCGGTCGAAGCGCTTGCGCCAGTTGGCGCCTGGCCCCGACGCCGAACCGAGACGTGAGGCCGTCTATGTGCGCGAGCGTGGAGACACCGGCGCCTGAAAGCGCGTAAAAGACGCAAAAGACAGAGGGAACAAAGCCAACAATGGCGATAGACGATTCCTCCTCTTCCTCCTCCTATTTTGCCCCATGGTCCGACCGGTTACGGCATTCGGCCATTATCCTGCTGGTCGCGGGCCTTGCTCTGTCGGTCTTCGTCGCCACCGGCGAACTCGGGGTGGCGCGCGCAATTGCCGCCTTTATCTGCATTGCCGCCGCAGCGCTGGTGCCATGGCGGCTGCATGATGCGGTCACCTCGCGCGAGGACGTTCGCGGCGTCAATCCGGTCGAAGCCGCCGCGGTCAGCGCCGTCGTGGCCGGCATGCCGGATCCCGCCGTGCTGCTCGACCGCGCCGGCCGCGTCCTCCATCTCAATGCGGCGGCAGCCCAGCTGGCGCCTGCGTTGCGCAAGAACGAGCTTGCCCAGTTCGCGCTTCGCTCGCCCGAAATCATCACCGCCCTGCGCGAGGCGATCGCGACCACCGAACCGCGCCGCGCGACCTATCTCGACCATGTGCCGGTCGACCGCTGGATGGAGCTGATCATCACGCCGGTGCCGGTGCCGACGCTGTTCGGCGGCACCGACAAGTGCATGCTGATGACGTTTCACGACCAGACGCCGCTGCGCCGGGTCGAGGAGATGCGCGCCGATTTCGTCGCCAATGCCAGCCACGAACTGCGCACGCCGCTCGCCGCCCTGTCCGGCTTCATCGATACGCTGCAGGGACCGGCCAAGGATGACGTCAAGGCGCGCGAGCGCTTTCTCGGCATCATGCACGCGCAGGCGACGCGCATGGCGCGGCTGATCGACGATCTGTTGTCGCTGTCGCGGGTCGAATTGTCGGCGCATGTTCGGCCCGATACCTCGGTCGACATCGTGCCGATCATCCGCCAGGTCGCCGACGGGCTGGAGCCGCTGGCGCATGAGCGCCAGGTCAGAATCGAAATCGATCTGCCCGAGCTGCCGGTGACGATCGCGGGCGATCGCGAGGAGCTGCTGCGGCTGTTCGAAAATCTGATCGAGAACGCGCTCAAATATGGCGCCTCCGGCGGCAAGGTCATCGTCTCGCTGGTGCGGGCGAGTTCCGCCGATGGCACACCGGAAGTCCGTGTCCTGGTGCGCGATTTCGGGCCCGGAATTGCCCCGGAACATCTGCCGCGGCTCACCGAGCGGTTCTACCGGGTCGATGTCGGCGACAGCCGGGCGCAAGGTGGAACCGGGCTCGGTTTATCCTTGGTGAAACATATTGTTAACCGCCATCGCGGCCGGCTTTTGATTGAAAGCGTGCCCAAAAACGGGGCCACTTTTACCGCCTGCTTCCCCCAGGCCAAACCCCCGGTTGGGACCTAAACTCTAGCGATTTCAATCGCTTGAGAGTGTCATCCAACTGTCATCGAACCTTCGTAAAAGCTCTACTGACCGCACCTAAACGGATGCGGCGTGAGCGCGATCGGGCGTTAACAGGCGCTTCGCTCACCAGATGGAGACCAGCCATGAATTTCATCAAGACAATCGTCGCGGCAGGCCTCGTCGCCGCCTCGACCTCGGCGTTTTCAGCCGATATCACCGGTGCGGGCGCCACCTTCCCGTTCCCGATCTATTCCAAGTGGGCCGATGCCTACAAAAAGGAGACCGGCAACGGTCTGAACTACCAGTCGATCGGTTCGGGCGCCGGCATCAAGCAGATCCAGGCCAAGACCGTGACCTTCGGCGCCACCGACGCGCCGCTGAAGGCTGAGGCCCTCGAAAAGGACGGCCTCGTGCAGTGGCCGATGGTGATGGGCGCGATCGTCCCCGTCGTGAACCTCGAAGGCATCAAGCCGGGCGAACTCGTGCTCTCGGGCGAATTGCTCGGCGACATCTATCTCGGCAAGATCAAGAAGTGGGACGATCCCGCGATCGCCAAGCTCAATCCGAAGCTGAAGCTGCCGACCGACGCCATCACCGTGGTCCGCCGCTCCGACGGTTCGGGCACCACCTTCAACTTCACCGACTATCTGTCGAAGTCGAACGCCGAGTGGAAGACCAAGGTCGGTCTCGGAACGGCCGTCGAATGGCCAACGGGCGTTGGCGCCAAGGGCAATGAAGGCGTTGCCGGCAACGTCGGCCAGACCAAGAACGCGATCGGTTACGTCGAGTACGCCTACGCCAAGCAGAACAAGCTGACCCATGCCGCGATGGTCAACAAGGCCGGCAAGACCGTGCAGCCGACGATAGCCTCGTTCCAGGCTGCTGCGGCCAACGCCGACTGGGCGAAGGCGCCCGGCTACTACGTGATCCTCACCGACCAGCCCGGCGAAGGCTCCTGGCCGATCACCGCAGCGACCTTCATCCTGATGCACAAGTCCGCGACCGACAAGGCCGCGTCCCAGGAAGCCATCAAGTTCTTCAAATGGTCGTTCGAGAAGGGCGGCAAGATGGCTGAGGAACTCGACTACATCCCGATGCCGGACCCCGTGATCAAGCTGATCGAAAAGACCTGGTCGGCCGAGATCAAGAGCTGAATTTAAGAACAAAGAACCGGGCGGCGTTTCGGCCCGGCGACAATGGGAGCGTGCTCCCACTCTGCCCAACCCGGGTCTTTCCGGGTTGGGTCTTTCCCTCCGGGCAGGAGGGCGAATACAGGCGGGTCTGGTTACCAAGGGGCTTGGTGGACACCAGCCTTGGTTCAAGAGTCCGGTGCAAAACCGGCGCCGGATCCGGGGCAGTTGGGCTATATAGTACAGGGGATTGGCGTGGCAGACATGGCCGTTCAGAGCGACGTGATGGAAGCTGCAGGACCTTACGATCGCGCCAAGGCCCTCAGCGCATTCAAGCTCGGTGACGTTACCTTCTATTGGCTCACGCGCGCCTGCGCGATCTCGGTGCTGCTCATTCTCGGCGGCATCATCCTTTCGCTGATCGTCGGCGCCTGGCCTGCGATCAGGGAATACGGCTTCTCGTTCCTGTTCACCTCGCGCTGGGCGCCGTCGGCCGATCCGCCGGTGCTGGGCGCGCTCGGGCCGATCTACGGCACGCTGATCACCTCCGTGATCGCAATGATGATCGCCATTCCGGTCGGCATCGGCATTGCGATTTTCCTGACCGAGATCTGTCCGATCTGGCTGCGCCGCCCGATCGGGCTCGCGGTCGAACTGCTCGCCGGCATTCCCTCGATCATCTACGGCATGTGGGGTTTCTTCGTGCTGGGCCCGTTTTTGGCCAACTCGTTCCAGCCGTTCATGATCAGCATCTTCGACGGCGTGCCGGTTCTCGGCACCATCTTCGCAGGTCCCCCGTCCTATCTCAGCCTGTTCAACGCCTCGCTGATCCTGGCGATCATGGTGCTGCCCTTCATCACCTCGATCTCGGTCGACGTCTTCAAGACGGTGCCGCCGGTGCTGAAGGAAGCCGCCTACGGCGTCGGCTGCACCACCTGGGAAGTCGTCCGCAATGTCGTGATCCCCTACACAAGGGTCGGCGTGATCGGCGGCGTGATGCTGGCGCTCGGCCGCGCGCTCGGCGAAACCATGGCGGTCACCTTCATCATCGGCAACTCGTTCAAGATCTCGTCCTCAATCTTCGCGCCGGGCACCACGATCTCGGCGGCGATCGCATCCGAATTCGCCGAGAGCGACGGCCTGCACCAGTCCGGCCTGATCCTGCTCGGCTTGCTCCTGTTCGTGCTGACGTTCTTCGTGCTGTCGGCCGCGCGGCTGATGCTGATGCGGCTGGAAAAGAAGGCGGGGAACTGAGCCATGAACCCGATTTACGCCTCCCGTCGCCGTGGCGACATCATCGTCCGGGGCCTCTGCATCAGCGCCGCCTTGTTCGGCGTGACCTGGCTCGCGCTGATCCTGTTCACGCTGTTCTACAACGGCCTTGCCGGCCTCAACCTGGCCGTCTTCACCCAGGACACACCGCCGCCCGGCTCGACCGATGGCGGTCTGCGCAACGCGATCATCGGCTCGATCATGATGACCGTGATCGGCGTCGGCATCGGCGCGCCGCTCGGCATGCTGGCGGGAACCTATCTCGCCGAATACGGCAAGCATGACCGGCTCACCTCGGTGATCCGCTTCATCAACGACATCCTGCTCAGCGCGCCCTCGATCATCATCGGCCTGTTCGTCTATGGCGCCGTCGTGGTGCCGATGGGGGGCTTCTCGGCCTTTGCCGGCTGTCTGGCGCTGGCCGTGATCGTCATTCCCGTGGTGGTCCGTACCACCGAGGACATGCTCGGCCTGGTGCCCAACCCGCTGCGTGAAGCGGCATCCGCGCTCGGCCTGCCGCGCTCGCTGGTGATCAAGCGCATCGCCTATCGCGCCGCGCGCGCCGGGCTGATCACCGGCGTGCTGCTCGCCACCGCCCGCGTCGCCGGCGAAACCGCGCCGCTGCTGTTCACCGCGCTGTCGAACCAGTTCTTCAGCCTCGACATGACCAAGACGATGGCGAACCTGCCGGTTACCATCAACAACTTCGTGCAGAGCCCCTACGAATACTGGAAGCAGCTCGCCTGGAGCGGGGCGCTGCTCATCACCCTCACCGTACTTGCCCTGAATATTGGCGCACGCATCCTTGGCGCTGAGAGGACAGCAAAATGAACGATCTTTCTGTATCCGTGAGTGGCGCGAACGGACCCGTTCCCCAGGTGGCGCTGCCCGACGCGCCGCCGAAGGTGACCGCGCGCGGCCTGAATTTTTATTACGGCGAGCACCACGCGCTGAAGAACATCAACCTCGCGCTCGGCACCAACAGAGTCACCGCCTTCATCGGGCCGTCCGGCTGCGGCAAGTCGACGCTGCTGCGGATCTTCAACCGGATGTACGATCTGTATCCGGGCCAGAAGGCGACCGGGCAATTGATGCTCGACCAGACCAACATCCTCGACCCCAAGCTCGATCTCAATCTGCTGCGCGCCCGGGTCGGCATGGTGTTCCAGAAGCCGACGCCGTTTCCGATGACGATCTACGAAAACATCGCCTTCGGCATCCGCCTTTATGAGAAGATCTCGAAATCCGAGATGGACGGCCGCGTCGAAAAGGCGTTGCGTGGCGGCGCGCTGTGGAACGAGGTCAAGGACAAGCTGAATGCATCGGGCCTCAGCCTCTCCGGCGGCCAGCAACAGCGGCTCTGCATCGCACGCACCGTCGCGGTGCGCCCGGAAGTGATCCTGTTCGACGAGCCCTGCTCGGCGCTGGACCCGATTTCGACCGCCAAGATCGAAGAACTGATTACGGAGTTGGCGGAGGATTACACCATCGCCATCGTGACCCATAACATGCAGCAGGCGGCGCGCGTCTCGGACAAGACCGCCTTCATGTATCTCGGCGATCTGGTCGAATTCGACGACACCAACAAGATTTTCACCTCGCCGAGCGATCGACGCACCCAGGATTACATTACCGGCCGGTTCGGCTAAGCGCACATCGCGAGGAGAAGACAATGGCTTCAGAACATACCGCGAAGGCGTTCGACAGCGATCTTCAGGAACTGACCCGCCTGGTCGCCGAAATGGGCGGCCTTGCCGAACGCATGATCACCGAATCCGTCGATGCCCTGATCCGCCGTGACGTCGCGCTTGGCAAGCGCGTGGTCGCGTCCGACGTCGAGATCGACCGCCTGCAGCACCTGATCGAGGAACGTGCGGTGCTGACGATTGCCCGCCGCCAGCCGATGGCCATCGACCTGCGCGAGATCGTCGGCGCCATGCGGGTGGCCACCGATCTGGAACGGATCGGCGACCTCGCCAAGAACATGGGCAAGCGCGTCGCCGCGCTGGAGAACGATTTCCAGCCGCTGAAGCTGATCCGCGGTCTCGAACACATGACCGATCTGGTGCAGTCGCAGGTCAAGTCCGTGCTCGACGCCTACGCGTCGCACGACCTGCCGGCGGCGATGGCGGTCTGGAAGGGCGACGAGGAAGTCGACGCCATCTGTACCTCGCTGTTCCGCGAACTCCTGACCTACATGATGGAAGATCCGCGTAACATCTCGTTCTGCATCCATCTGATGTTCTGCGCCAAGAACATCGAACGGATCGGCGACCACGCCACCAACATCGCCGAGACCGTGTTCTACATGATCGAAGGCCAGCAGATGCTCGACAAGCGCCCGAAGGGCGACATGACCAATTTCGCCACGACGGTGCCAGGAAACTAGAATCGAAACTAGATGCGAAACTGGAAGCGGAAGACGTTCGCGTAACAAACCGCGTCAAAATACTGGATATCAAGAGGCTGACATAGATGAACGCACGCATTCTGGTGGTTGAAGACGAGGAAGCGCTCACCACGCTTCTGCGCTACAACCTCGATGCCGAAGGCTATGAGGTCGAAACCGTCGCCCGCGGTGACGACGCCGATACAAGGCTGAAGGAGCGGGTGCCCGACCTGATCGTGCTGGACTGGATGCTGCCGGGCCTGTCCGGCATCGAACTGTGCCGGCGCTTGCGGGCGCGGCCGGAGACCAAGGCGCTGCCGATCATCATGCTGACCGCGCGCGGCGAGGAAAGCGAACGGGTGCGGGGGCTGGCGACCGGCGCCGACGACTACATCGTAAAACCCTTTTCGGTGCCGGAGCTGCTGGCGCGGGTGAAGGGCCTGCTCAGGCGGGCGAGCCCGGAGCGGCTGGCCACCGTGCTGACCTATGGCGATATCGAACTCGATCGCGAGAAGCGCCGCGTCGCGCGCTCGGGCCGTCCGATCGATCTCGGCCCGACCGAATATCGCCTGCTCGAATTTTTCCTGGAACATCCCGGCCGCGTGTTCAGCCGCGAGCAACTGCTCGATAGCGTCTGGGGCCGCGACATCTATATCGACGAGCGTACCGTCGACGTCCATATCGGCCGCCTGCGCAAACTGCTCAATCCCGGCCGCGAACAGGACCCGATCCGCACCGTGCGCGGCGCCGGCTACGCGCTGGATGACCGCTTCGCGAAGGTCGAGTAGGGCGGGTAAGGCGCAGCAATATCCGCTGTCGTCCCGGCCTTGAGCCGGGACCCATAACCACAAATATTGATTGCTCTAAAAAGGCTGGAGCTCCAGCCAAGCATAACCACGGCCATCGGTGGTTATGGGTCCCGGCTCAAGGCCGGGACGACGGCAAATATTCGTCGTAACGCCGCGCGCTCTTAGCGCGTCGGCTTCGGCGCCGGGCGGCGGCGATCGGAGGCCGGCTGATAGGCGATGCGCGAGTGATGTGCGCAATAGGGCAGGCTGGTGAGCGCCTTGCCGCCGCAGAAAAAGAATTCCGAGCTGGACGGATCGCCGATCGGCCAGTGGCAGGTGGCCTCGTTCAATTCGAGCAGCGTCAGCCGCTGGCTCATCGGCACCACATTGTCGTAGGCGACCGGATCCGGCTCCATCTCCACCTCGAAGGCGTGGGCCAGCGCGGTGTTGCCGCGCGACACCGGGCGCGCCACCCGCATCATCTGCTGGGCGGGGCGCGCCTTGCGCTGACGCGGCGCGGCCGAGGACGGGCTCTTGGCACGGCCGGAAAGACCCAGCCGGTGCACTTTGCCGATCACTGCATTTCGCGTCACATTTCCAAGTTCCGCGGCGATCTGGCTGGCGGAAAGTCCGCCCTCCCAGAGCTTCTTAAGCTGCTCGACGCGCTCGTCGGACCAGGTCAATACCGTCATCGCATTCTTCCCTTCGCACAGAGCCGGCCAATTGGGGGGCAGCGCTGGCGATGCCAATTCTCAAAAATCCCAGCGGGCAGAATCCCTTAGCCCTCGCCGGGCGCATAAAAGCCGCCCGAACGTTTACGCCTTACAAAATGGACTCTAGGGGTCAGTACTTCCGCACGAGATGTCGTACCCGACAGCCCAGACGCTACAATATGGCGGGACTCTGGCGCAAGAGTCCGCGTCCGTGCGTCCACATGTTCCGGTATTTATGCATTGCAATTAGAGTTTTCCACGGCACCGGAATGCTACGGATTGCTTTATCCTGCACTGCAGGAAAGCCGTTTTTAGGCGTGTTGACACGGTCCAAAGCCAGCATAGAATGCCTGTCACGTGCCGCCCCGAAAAGGCGGCACGTTTTGTTTTCGCAAGACCGGCTGTGCCGCGTTCGCACCAATGCACGCTATGTGGCCGGTCTCTAACCGTCAGTGATGGCCATGACCAACAGCGCCCCGTCGCATCTGCTTCCCGTTTTCGCGAGAGTCGATCTCGGTTTCGAACGCGGCGAAGGCGCGTGGCTGATCTCGACGTCGGGCGAGCGCTATCTCGACTTCACCTCGGGTGTGGCGGTGAATGCGCTCGGCCATTGCCATCCGCATCTGGTCGCAGCCTTGCAGGAGCAGGCCACCAAGCTCTGGCACATGTCGAACCTGTTCCGGAGCCCGGACGGCGACAAGCTGGCAGCAAGGCTGTGCGAGCAGAGCTTTGCCGATCTGGTGTTCTTCTGTAATTCCGGCGCGGAAGCGATGGAATGCGCGATCAAGGTCGCGCGCCGCTATCACGCCGCCAAGGGACATCCCGAGCGCTATCGCATCGTCACCTTCGAGGGCGCGTTCCACGGCCGCACGCTGGGCACGCTGGCGGCGACCGGCTCGGCCAAATATCTGGAAGGCTTCGGTCCGCCGCTGGATGGCTTCGACCAGGTCGCGCATGGCGATCTCGAAGCGGTCAAGAAGGCGATCGGGCCAGAGACCGCCGCCATCCTGATCGAACCGGTGCAGGGCGAGGGCGGCGTCCGCAGCGCGCCGCATGCGTTCTACAAGGCGCTGCGCCAATTGTGCGACGACAAGGGCCTGCTGCTGATCTTCGACGAGGTGCAGACCGGCATGGGCCGCACCGGCGATCTGTTTGCCTATAAGCGCCTCGGCGTCACCCCCGACATCATGTCGCTGGCAAAAGCGCTCGGCGGCGGTTTTCCGATCGGCGCCTGCCTTGCCACGGCAGAGGCGGCGTCCGGTATGACGCCGGGCTCGCACGGCTCGACCTTCGGCGGCAACCCGCTGGCGATCGCCTCCGCCAACGCGGTGCTCGACGTGATGCTCAAGCCCGGCTTCTTCGACCACGTGCAGAAGGTGTCGCTGCTGCTGAAACAGAAGCTCGCTTCCGTGGTCGATCGCTATCCTTCCGTGCTCGCGGAAGTGCGCGGCGAAGGGCTGCTGATCGGCGTCAAGGCCGTAGTGCCCTCGGGCGATCTCGTTGCCGCGCTGCGCGACCAGAAGCTGCTGACGGTCGGCGCCGGCGACAATGTCGTGCGCTTCCTCGCCCCGCTGATCGTTTCCGAAGCCGAGATCGAGCAGTCCGTCCAAAGCCTCGAGCGCGCCTGCATCGCGCTGTCGGGCGACAAGAAGAAGGCGGCGGGGTGATGAGCAAGTCCCTACGTCACTTCCTCGATATCAGCGAGCTGCCGCCGAAGGAATTGCGCAACATGCTGGACCTGAGCGTCGCCATGAAGGCGAAGCTGAAGGCGCATGAGAAGAACAAGAAGCCGCTCGAGGGCAAGACGCTGGCGATGATCTTCGAACGGCCGTCGACCCGCACCCGGGTCTCGTTCGACGTCGGTATGCGCCAGCTCGGCGGCGAGGCCATCATGCTGACCGGCGCGGAAATGCAGCTCGGGCGCGGCGAGACCATTGCCGATACCGCGCGCGTGCTGTCGCGTTACGTCGATGCGATCATGATCCGCATCCTCAACCACGATGCGCTGCTGGAGCTTGCCGCCAACGCCACCGTGCCCGTCATCAACGGGCTGACCCGGCGATCGCATCCCTGCCAGGTGATGGCTGACCTGATGACGTTCGAGGAGCATCGCGGTTCGATCGAGGGCCGCACCGTGGCCTGGACCGGCGATGACAACAACGTGCTGGCGTCATGGGCGCATGCGGCGGAGCGTTTGAAGTTCAAACTGAACGTGGCGACCCCGCCGCAGCTCGCGCCGAACAAGGCGATGAAGGACTGGATCAAGGCGACGCAGGCGCCGATCGTGCTCGGCAACGACCCGGAAGCCGCCGTCGCCGGCGCCGACTGCGTCGTGACCGACACCTGGGTGTCGATGGGCGACAAGGACGGCGAGCATCGCCACAACGTGCTCAAGCCCTACCAGGTCAACGCCCAGCTGATGTCGCTGGCCAAGCCTGATGCGCTGTTCATGCACTGCCTGCCGGCCCATCGCGGTGAGGAGGTCACCGACGAGGTGATCGACGGCCCGCAATCGGTGGTGTTCGACGAAGCCGAAAACCGCCTGCATGCGCAAAAAGGCATTCTGGCCTGGTGTTTTAACGAAGTGGCGTAGGTCGTTCTTCGTTTTTGCGTTCCCCGGACGCTGCGCAGCGCGCCGCACTTGCGACGTGGTGCGCTGCTGATCCGGGTCCACGTTGTTTTGCCGCGATGGTCCCGGCTCTGCGGAGCAGCGTTGCACGCTGCACCGCGTCCGGGACACGAACCACCCCTTTCGATTCCCGTCCCCCGACCCCAGATAAAGCGCCATGACTCAATCCCCCGACATCAAAATCACGACTGAGGCGCCGATCCGCGCGCCATCGGCGGTTCCCATCGACGATGCGGCGTTGCCGTTCGAGGTCAATGCGCTCGACCTGCGCGGACGGCTGACCCGGCTCGGCCCGGCGCTCGACGACATTCTGACCAAGCACGATTACCCGGCGCCGGTCTGCAAGCTGCTCGGCGAGGCCATCGTGCTGGCGACGCTGCTTGGCTCGTCCCTGAAGTTCGACGGCCGCTTCATCCTGCAGACCCAGACCGACGGCCCGGTGTCGTTCCTGATCGTGGATTTCCAGCTGCCGGATCGGCTGCGCGCCTATGCGCGCTTCGATGCGACGCGGCTGAAGGAGGGGCAGGATTCGGGTGCGTTGCTCGGCAACGGTCATCTGGCGATGACCATCGACCAGGGCGCGGACATGAGCCGCTATCAAGGCCTGGTGGCGCTGGAAGGCGGCAATCTCGAAGACGCCGCGCATGAATATTTCCTGCGCTCCGAACAGATCCCGACCCGCGTGCGGCTTGCGGTCGGCGAGGAATGGCGCGGCAGCGGCGACGGTCCGAAACACCGCTGGCGCGCCGGCGGCATGCTGCTGCAATTCCTGCCCCAGGCGCCTGAGCGGGCGCGGCAGGCCGACCTCGATCCCGGCGATGCGCCGGAAGGCGCCGCCACGCATGCGGTGGCCGAAGACGACGCCTGGGTCGAAGGCCAGTCGCTGATCTCGACCGTCGAGGATGTCGAACTGCTCGATCCGGACCTGTCGGGCGAGCGCTTGTTATATCGCCTGTTCCACGAACGCGGCGTGCGCGTGTTCACGCCGTTAGCCCTGCGCGCGCAATGCTCCTGCTCGCGCGACGCGGTGTCATCGATGCTGAAAAGCTTCCAGCCGCAGGACCGCGCGGAAATGGTCAAGGACGGCAAGGTGGTGGTGACCTGCGAGTTCTGCTCGTCGGTCTATGAGTTCACGCCTGATGAAGCCGGTGTGGAGTAGGGATGCAATTCTGCCTACCACCGTCATTGCGAGGAGCGTAGCGACGAAGCAATCCATTCCTCCGATTGCGGCGCTCTGGATTGCTTCGCGGAGCCTGTCATCGGGCGCGCATTCGCGCGACCCGTTGGCTCGCAATGACGATGTGGGGGCGAGCAGCCGCGACAAATTGGCCCGACGGGCAAATCACTTCTGTTTTACGGAAATCATGTCAAGCCCAAAATTTCTGTAAATCAAAAATATTTCTCTTTCTATCTGACCCAAATCAGTGCGCATCTATCGCCATCCCGTCCTACTCAGAAGGGCGTCGGCCGTCGTCACGGACGTTGGACGGGTTGCGGTGGACGCTGGTTTACGCTTCGACGACGGCGTGGACTAAGCGTACGGCAAAACCGTGTGGTCCTGGCA
>NZ_JAFCMC010000013.1:0-180547 GCF_018130085.1 Bradyrhizobium sp. AUGA SZCCT0169
CATATGGATGCAAGCGATCCGATCAGACCGTCAAAAAACTCTTGTGGCACGGGGGCCGTCCACATATGGGTCCCGGCGCAAGGCCGGACGACAGCGGAGAATGACGCGAGACCCCTACCCCACCTTCCCGTCAGCGCGCCGCCAAACGCGGCGCCCCAAATCTCCGTAGTTTCACTGAGTAGCTCGCGCCATGGATTGCTTCGCTTCGCTCGCAATGACGGTGAGAGGCCGGCCCAACAGTCCAAATTTTACCGACTCTTCAGCTATTCACCATACCCTTTTCCCCTCTGCCAGAATTGGCTTCGAACGCTCAGGACGAGCGATGCTGGAACAATCCATCGCCGATGAGGTCGAGGCGGCCATCAAGGCCGGCTCGGCGCAAAAACACCTTGAGACTTTCCGCCGCGTCACGGACCTGTTCCTGACCTCGGCCGACGGCTTCAATGGCGAACAGATCGAGCTGTTCGGCGACGTGCTCGAACGCCTGATCAGGACCATCGAGCTGCGCGCCATCGCCGACGTCAGCGCGCGCATCGCGCTCGCCGAAATGAGCAGCCAGCTCGCGTCGGTGAAGCAGGCGCCGCATGCCGTGATCCGGCGCCTCGCCCACAACGAGGACATTTCCGTCGCAGCGCCCGTGCTGACCGAATCCGCGCGGCTGTCGGCGGAGGATCTGGTCGAGCTCGCGCAGAGCAAGAGCGAGGCGCATCTGCTCGCGATATCCGGCCGCTGGTGGCTCGCCGAGATCGTCACCGACGCGCTGCTGGCGCGGCATTATCCGAGCGTCAGCCGCAAGCTGGTCGCCAATCCCGGCGCAAAAGTTTCCACGAACGGTTTTGCGGTGCTGCTTGCGCAGGCCGAACACGATCCGGAACTGGCGATCGAGACCGGCATCCGCATCGACCTGCCCGCGGAACTCAGGCGGCAATTGCTGCGCGACGCCACTGAAGCGGTGCGCACGCGGCTGTTGTCGCGCGCGCCGCCGCATCTGTTCGAGGAAATCCGCGGCGCCATCGCGGCCGCCGCCGACGGCGCCAGCCGCGAAATGTCGCGCGTGCGCGATTTTGCCGCCGCCAAGCGCTACGTGACGCTGCTCGCGAAAAACGGCCAGCTCAACGAAGCCGCGCTGCTCAGTTTTGCCAAACAGCGCAAATACGAGGAGACGGTGGCGGCGCTCGCCGAACTGTCGCGCTCCGGCATCGACGTCATCCGCCCGCTGATGCAGAGCCTGCGCGATGAAGGCCTGCTGGTTCCCTGCCGCGTCGCCGGCCTGCGCTGGGACACGGTGGCCGCCGTGCTCGACAGCCGCTTCACCTCAGGCCATCTCGGCCCGCACGAACTGGCGCAGGCCAAGGCGCAATACAGCAGGCTGACGCTGGACAACGCGCAGCGCATGCTGCGGTTCTGGCAGGTGAAAGCGACGGATGCACCGCCGGGGGTGAATTGAGGGATGCTGCGCGGCGAGACGCGCTCACTTCCCCTCTCCCCTTGTGGGAGAGGGTGGACACGATGCGAAAGCATCGTGGACGGGTGAGGGGTTCTCTCCGCGGATGCAGACCCCTCATCCGGCGCTTCGCGCCACCTTCTCCCACAAGGGGAGAAGGAAGAAGAAGCTCACGCCGCGCGGATCAAACTCGCGTCGAGATGCTTCAGCCGCGGCATCACTTCCTGCTTCAGGAGGCGCAGCGAATGGTGCCACGCTTCCGGCTTGTGCTTGTAGTCGAAGCCGAAGACCAACAGCGTGCCGAAACCGCCGACCTCGTGATAGATCTTCTCGATCTTCTCGGCGCAGGTTGCGGGCGAGCCGACGATCCAGTTGCGCTTCGCGCAATAATCGGCGGTGACATCCGAGTCGGGCACGTCGGGCGCGTGCTTGAGGTAGTCCTTGAAACCGAAATGCCCGAGCAGAGGGAGGAAGTATTCGGTCATCATCCGGCCCATCATGTCGCCGACCGACAGCCGCCAGGCTTCCTCGTCGGTGTCGGCGATGAAGACCTCGCGCACCAGCCGCCAGTCCTGCCGGTTCGGCTTGCGGCCGGTCTTGGCGGCGCCGATCTCCACCGATTCCCAGTGGCTGCCGACATAGGCCGGGTTGAGGTTGAGGCTCATCGGGATGTAGCCGCGCTCGCCCGCGAGCTTGAGCGTATCCGATCCCTTGGAAAGGCCGGCGACGCCGATCGGCGGATGCGGCGCCTGGAGCGGCTTGAGGTGCGGCTTGAGGAAGTCGAACATCACGTCAGGCTTGTTCACCGTCCAGAACTTGCCTTGGTACGACCACGGCGCGTCCTCGGTCCACATTTTGAGGATGATCTCCAGCGCCTCGCGGGTCATGTCGCGGTTCTGGCCGGACATGCCGTCGACGTTGAACATCGCCCAGTCGCTCGGCAGGCCCGACGCCGCGACGCCGAAATTCAGCCTGCCGCCGGAGAGATGGTCGAGCATCGCGACGCGGTTGGCGAGTTCGGCGGGGTGGTGATAGGGCAGCAAAAAGCCGCCGGGGCCGAGGCGGATATTTTTGGTCTGCAGGAACGCCTGCGCGAGGATCAGGTCCGGCGAGGGGTGCGGCTCCCAGGGGGCGGTGTGGTGTTCGCCGATCCAGGCTTCCTGATAGCCGAGCTCATCGAGCCATCGCAGCGTCTGCAAGTCCCAGTCGTGACCCTCCTTCAACCCGCACTCCGGCGGATGGGACGGCATCGTGAAATATCCGATCTCCATGGGGCGTCCTCTCGCTGTTTTTTCAAAACGCGTCTGTCGCGCGCAAGCGAGAGCATAGCACGCCTTGCGTGTGGCCGAGATATGACGAAACCAATGGGCAGAAATTCGCGCGGCGGCGCGCGAAATTTCCCGCTACCGCGTGCCGAACGTTGTGGCGCCGAACAGCGCCTTTTGCGTCGAGGGTTGCGAGCGCCAATATTGCGGCGGTGCAAACACTTCGCCGCCGAGTTCGGCGGCGGCGTGCCAGCCCCAGCGCGGGTCGTAGAGCATGCCGCGGGCCAGCGCGACCATGTCGGCCTTACCGGAGGCCACGATCTCCTCGGCCTGCCTGGCTTCGGTGATCAGGCCGACCGCAATCGTCGTAAGGCCGGTCGCCTGCTTGATCGCTTGCGCAAATTGCACCTGATAGCCGGGCCCGAGCGGAATCTTTTGCAATGGCGAAACGCCGCCCGACGATGCGTCAATCCAGTCGACGCCGCGCTGCTTCAACGCCTTGGCGTATTCGATGGTCTGCGCCAGATCCCAGCCGCCCTCGACCCAGTCGGTCGAGGAAAGCCGCAGGCCAACCGGCTTGTCGTGCGGAAACGCCGCGCGCACCGCGTCGAACACTTCGAGCGGAAAGCGCATGCGATTCTCCAGCGACCCGCCATATTGATCGGTGCGCTGGTTGGAGATCGGCGACAGGAACTGATGCAGCAGATAGCCGTGGGCGCTGTGCACCTCGATGGCGTCGATGCCGAGCCGCTCGGCGCGCCCGGTGGCCGCGACAAACGCATCGCGCACCCGGACAAGCCCCGCCGCGTCGAACGCCTTTGGCGGCGTCTCGCTCTCCTTGTGCGCAATCGCCGACGGCCCTTCCGCCTGCCAGCCGCCTTCGGAAACCGGAATCAGCTGGCCGCCGTCCCACGGCGTGTGGCTCGACGCCTTGCGGCCGGCATGGGCGAGCTGGATCATCACGGCCGCCTTGGAGCGCTTGCGCACCGAGGCCAGGATCGGCTTCAACGCGGCCTCGTTGGCGTCGTTGTAGAGGCCGAGGCAACCCGGCGTGATCCGGCCGATCGCCTCGACCGCCGTTGCCTCGATGCAGAAGATCGAAGCGCCCGACAGCGCCAGCGAATTGATGTGCGTGAAGTGCCAGTCATTGGCGTCGCCATCGACCGAAGAATATTGGCACATCGGCGCCACCATGATGCGGTTGGCGAGTTTCAGGCCACGCAGCCGGATCGGGGAAAACAGGTTGCTCATGTGGGATTCCTGGGGAATTTTCGGACCGAATGGAAGCATGCTGGCCTCCTCTGTAGCGAGCTGCCCCCTTCCCCTCAACCCGCCGCCAGCGCAACCCTCCTCCTACCGTTTGATACCGGCGCGATACCAGGCGGCATGGGCTGGAGGAAAGCCGCCTCAATCCACCAGCGTGAACTGCAGCAGCAGGTTGCGCTGGATCATCGAGAAATTGTCGTCGGAGATCAGCGTCAGCACCGTATCGCCCTCGTCGGTCACATGGGCGTCGATGCCTTCCAGATTGTCGATCTCGCTGCCGAGATCGGCGGTGAAGATCGTGGGACCGTCGATCACGGCGCCGGGGGCGATGGAGTTGGGCGCGATGCGCCGGATCCGGACGCCGATGCCGCCGAGCATGGAAAACTTGCGCTCCAGCAACAGCAATTGACCGGAAGGCAGCAACACCGCGTCGCTGACGTCGAAATTCTCGGTGCGGCGGATGCCGAACTGACCGGGCGTCTTGCCGCCGATCAGAAAGCCGATGATGTTGCCGCCGGCGTCGAGGCCGCGTTCGGAGATCGCGATCAGCGTCCCCGCCAGGGCAAAGCCCTTCGGCACCATCACCAGCGCTTCGAGCCCCTTGTTGAACGGCAGCTTGCGCGTCGCCGGCGGCAACGGCATCACCTCGCCGAGCGAACGCGTAAAGCCCTTGGCGAAATCGAACCGCAGTATCTGATTGACGCGTTCCAGGCTGACATAAACGTAAGAACCATCGAGTGCGATCGCCTCGGTGTCGTACCAGCCGCGCGCGGTGATCGGCTTGCCATCGGGACCGAGAATCGGCGACGCCTCGACATCATCGAGGCCGGTCATCTCGCGGCCCTTGCAAACGATGCGGCCGGTGAACCAGCCGCCCTTGTCGCTGATGGCGATGAAGCGCTCGCCCTTGGCATCGAGCCGCAGCCCCGACAGGCCGCCGAAGCCGCGAAACCTGGAGGTCAGGATCAACCCGCTGCGATATTCCAGCGAGCCAAACCGCACGTGGGAGCGGTCGCGGGTATCGAACGACGGCAGCGGCCTAGCATTGACCTCGATCGAGACCGGCGCGGTGACGGCATATTCATCCGGGGGAGCCGGCTTCGGCGGCCGCTGAACTGCGGTCTGCGCATGCGCGATGGCGGGCAGCGCCACGGCCGAGAACCCCGCCGCTGCAGTTTTCAGGAAGCGACGGCGGCTTACCGGTGCGCGCATACTCTCAGGAATGCAGACGGCGTGGCCGGCGCGTTGTCGTGGGTGCGGCGCCGTGGGTCTCGCTGAAGAGCTCGGCAAGCTTTTCGGTGATGGCGCCGCCGAGTTCCTCGGCATCGACGATGGTAACCGCACGGCGATAATACCGCGTCACGTCGTGACCGATGCCGATCGCGATCAGTTCGACCGGCGAACGGGTTTCGATCTCTTCGATGATGTGGCGCAGATGCCGCTCGAGGTAATTGCCCGGGTTGACCGACAGCGTGGAATCGTCGACCGGCGCGCCGTCGGAAATCATCATCAGGATCTTGCGCTGCTCAGGACGTCCGAGCAGGCGCTTGTGCGCCCAATCCAGCGCCTCGCCGTCGATGTTTTCCTTCAAAAGCCCCTCGCGCATCATCAGCCCGAGATTTTTCCGCGCGCGGCGCCAGGGGGCGTCGGCGGATTTGTAGATGATGTGGCGCAGGTCGTTCAGCCGGCCAGGATTGGCCGGCTTGCCGGCGGCAAGCCACGCCTCGCGGGACTGCCCGCCCTTCCAGGCCCGCGTGGTGAAGCCGAGGATCTCGACCTTGACGCCGCACCGCTCCAGCGTGCGCGCCAGAATGTCCGCACAGGTCGCCGCCACCGTAATGGGACGGCCGCGCATCGAACCGGAATTGTCCAGCAGCAGCGTCACCACGGTGTCGCGGAAGGTCGCTTCCTTCTCGTGCATGAACGAGAGCGGATGATAAGGATCGGTGACCACGCGCGACAGCCGCGCCGGATCAAGGATGCCTTCCTCGAGATCGAACTCCCAGGCGCGGTTCTGCTGCGCCATCAAGCGGCGCTGCAGCCGGTTGGCCAGCCGCGCGACGATGCCCTGCAGATGCGCGAGCTGCTTGTCGAGATAGCTGCGCAGCCGTTCCAGCTCGTCATGGTCGCAGAGATCTTCGGCCGCGATCACCTCGTCGAACTTCGGCGCAAAGGCGTGATATTCCGGCCCGCGCGGTTCGTTGGCGCCGCGCGAATTCGGCCGCGTCGCCTCGCCCGGGGTCTCGTCGTCGCCGAGTTCGCCGTCGTCGAAGGTGTCCGACGTGGAAGCCTGCGCGCTTTCCATCGCACTCTCCGACATTTCGTCGGTCGAGGCCTGGGCCTGATCGGCGCTCATTTCCTGCGCGGCGTCAGAGTCGGGCGAACCTTCGGCGCCGGACTGATCGTTCTCGCCGTCCTGATTCTCCTCGTTGTTCTCGTCGTCATCGGCATCGGCGTTGCGGTCGTCGCCAAGGTCGAGCGCCGACAGCAGATCGTGCACGAGGTCGCCGAACTTGGCCTGGTCTTCGGTAACGCGGCTCAATTGATCGAGGCGCGCGCCGATCCTGTCTTCCAGCACCGGACGCCAGAGGTCGACCATCTTCTTCGCCGCCGCCGGCGGCGCCATGCCGGTCAGCCGTTCGCGCACCAGCATCGCCAGCGCATCCGACAGCGGCGCGTCGGCGCGGTCGGTGATCTCGTCGAACTTGCCGCGATGGAAATGATCGTCGAGCATCGCGGTGAGGTTTTTCGCGACACCGGCCATCCGCCGCGAGCCGATCGCTTCGACGCGCGCCTGCTCGACCGCCTCGAACACGCCGCGCGCCTGCGGATTGCCCGGCATCAGCTTGCGGTGAACTTTTGGATCGTGACAGGCGAGTTTCAGCGCGATCGAGTCGGCATGGCCGCGCACGATCGCGGCATCGCGTTTCGTCATTTTGCGCGCAGGTTCGGGCAGCCGGGCCTTGCCCGGCGCGAGACCCGGACGTTCGGCCGCGAACGTCACTTCGAGTTCGGGGGCCTTTGCGATCGCGCGCAGGCACGACGTCACCGCGCGCTTGAACGGCTCGGTCGGCGCTTCCTTGGATCCGGTGCGGAATTTGGAGTTGGATGTGCTCATAGCGCTTTCGTGAACCAATGGCGCGTCACGCCTTCAGGATAACCGTCGATCGAACCGAATTCCTCATAGCCGCAGGCGCGGTAGAAACCCGGCGCCTGAAAACTCATCGTATCGAGATAGGACCGCGTAGCCCCAAACCGTCTCGCTTCGTCTTCAATCGCCTTGATCAGCTTTGTTCCAAAATCCTTGCCGCGAAGTTTCTGCTCCATCCAGAACAACTGTATGAACAGCACCGTGGTCCAGACCTCACCGACAATCCCGCCGACGATCTTGTCGCCTTCGCGCAAGGAGATGGCGAGGCGCTTGTATTTCTGCTTCCCCATCTTCTCGGTGTTGTAGCCGATCAATCCGCCGAGCACCGCCTTCTTAGTCTTTCCAATGGTGCGCTCGACGGAAATGGTTGGCATGGGCTAGCTGAGCGCCACGTTGACCGAACTCTCGGCCAGCTCCGCGTTGAAGCAGCGCTGATAGAATTCAGCCACCAGCGGCCGTTCCAGTTCGTCGCACTTGTTGAGGAAGGTGACGCGGAACGCAAAGCCGATATCGGAGAAGATATCGGCGTTCTCCGCCCAGGTGATCACCGTGCGCGGGCTCATCACCGTCGAGAGGTCGCCATTGGCGAACGCGTTTCGGGTGAGATCGGCAAGCCGCACCATCTTGTTGACGATGTCGCGGCCTTCCTGCGTGCGATAGTGCTTCGCCTTGGCGAGCACGATTTCGACTTCCTCGTCATGCGCCAGATAATTCAGCGTGGTGACGATCGACCAGCGGTCCATCTGACCCTGGTTGATCTGCTGGGTGCCGTGATAGAGGCCCGACGTATCACCGAGACCGACCGTGTTGGCGGTCGAGAACAGGCGGAACGACGGGTGCGGCTTGATCACCTTGTTCTGGTCGAGCAGCGTCAGGCGGCCGGAGACTTCCAGCACGCGCTGGATCACGAACATCACGTCGGGGCGGCCGGCGTCGTATTCGTCGAACACCAGCGCGATGTTGTGCTGCAGCGCCCAGGGCAGAATACCGTCGCGGAATTCCGTGACCTGCTTGCCGTCCCGCACGACGATGGAGTCCTTGCCGACCAGATCGATGCGGCTGATATGGCTGTCGAGGTTGACGCGCACGCAGGGCCAGTTCAGCCGCGCTGCGACCTGTTCGATATGGGTCGATTTGCCGGTGCCGTGATAGCCGGTGACCATGACGCGGCGGTTCTTGGCAAAACCGGCGAGGATCGCAAGCGTGGTGGCGCGGTCGAAGCGGTAGTCCGAATCGACTTCCGGCACATGCGGATCGACTTCGGAATAGGCGGGCACTTCGAGATCACTATCGATTCCAAAGACCTGCCGGACCGACACCTTCATATCGGGCAGACCGACGGGTTCCGTATTCTTGCTCATGGCGGCGGTCGTCATCAATCCTCCGAGGTCCCGGGCGTTCCCGAAACCAGATTTGTTGAATGGCTGCGGATGGGTGCTGGCTGCGAACCTAGCAGAGAGCAACGGCCGGAAGAAGCCCGCCGCGCAATGAAAGTTCCGCTGCCTTATCATTGAGATAGGCACTGAACTCGATTTTTGGAGGGCAGCCCTGCGAATCACGCCGTACTTTTGCCGGGTGGCCGGGCCAGCCGCCCCGGAACCGGCGCCTCGGGACGGCTCTTCCCCGCCCCTTGGCGAGTTGTTAGGTCTGGGGTCATCAGGCAAACCACGCGACCGCAACGGGAATTTTGTGGCCTCCTTCCTCGATCCTCTGATCGCTTTTGTCTCGGCCCATCCGTGGCTTGCCTACCTGACGCTGTTCCTCGCCGCCCTGCTGGAAGCCGTTCCGGTGGTCGGCTCGCTGGTGCCGGGATCGACCATCATCCTCGCCTTGAGCGCGCTGGTGCCGGGCGGCGAACTGAAATTGTGGGCGGTGCTGGCGGCGGCGATTGCCGGGGCCGCACTCGGCGACGGCACCGCGTTCTGGGTTGGCCATCGCTCGCAGCGCGAGATTCTCAGCGTCTGGCCGCTGAAGAACTATCCCGCCGTGGTGGCGCAGAGCGAAGCCTTCTTCGAAAGCCGTGGCGCGCTTGCGGTGTTCTTTGCGCGTTTCGTGCCGCCGATCCGCGCCTTCGTACCGGTCACGGCGGGCGCGCTGGGCATGCCGCCGCTGCGGTTCTACGGCGTGAATATTCCGGCCATCCTGCTCTGGGCGATGGCCCATGTGCTGCCGGGCGTATTCGCAATCTCCGTGCTGCACGAATATTTCGGGCATCATCACGGCACGGCCAAGCATCTCTGGGTGCTCGCGGTGCTGGTCGGTGCGCTGGTTATCGCGCTTGCGATTTGGATCATCCGCCGCCGCCAGGGCGGCGGCGTGATCGAGCCGGCCAGGCCGGTCAAGTAATCCGGGCGCGTCCAGGCGCAGGGCCAACATAGCGCGCCCGCGGGCGAATCAGCCGCTCCTGGCGCAGTTGCTCGCTCGCATGCGCGATCCATCCGACCGTGCGGGCCATCGAAAACAGCACCAGCTCATGGCCCGGCGGCAGGCCCAGCGTGTGCACGAGCACCGCCAGCGCATAGTCGATATTGACGAATTCGCCGGTCGCTTCCGCAATGCGTTCCGGGATTTCGTGGGTCAGTTTGCGCTCTGCGCCGGAGCGCGCCAAAGCCTCCAGCAAGGCCTGCGCGCGGGGATCCCCGAGCTTGTAGACGCCGTGGCCGAAGCCCGCGAAACGCTCGCCCAGCGCCACCCGTTCGCGAATCAGGGGCGCGACGTCGCCCTTCGCGAGCGTCTTGAGCAGCTGCGCCGCCAGCACGCCGGCGCCGCCATGCCTGGGACCTTTCAGGGCGACGAGGCCCGCGATCATCGCGTCATAGAGGTTCAGGCCGGTCGACGCCGCGCAGCGCACGGTGAAGGTCGAAGCGTTCAATTCATGATCCGCCAGCAGCACCAGCGCGCGGCGTATCAGATCGGCGGCGTGCTTGTGATCGGGCGCCCAGGCCCTGGCGATCTGCAGGTGCAGCGGCTGCGGCGAGGTCTTCGCGTTCAGCATGGTCGCGACCACCAGACGCAGGATGCGGCCGCCGACCATCGCGCGTCCCTCGGGCGCGCGGGTAAAGGCGCGCGGATCGGCAACGGCCGCCAGCGCCAGCACCGCAATGGCGCGATCGATCGCGTTGGCGCCGCGGGCGGCCTCGGCCACCGCGCGCATTTCATCCGAGATCGACGGGCAATTATCTGATGCAAACGGGTCGACGCCGGTGACGTCCCACAGCAGCGTGGCCGCATGTTCGAGCGTATCGCGCTCGGCGAGATCGACGCAGTTGACACCGCGATAGATCGGGCCGTCCTCGGTGATGGTCGCGATCGCCGAATCCATCACCGGCAAATCCGCATCGAAACTGCGCATCCCGCGCGGCTCCGGCGCCGGCGCCCGCCGCTCCTTCAGCGTGCGGACGTCCTCGGCCCGGTAGCGGTGGCTGCGCGAATCGGCCGACGGCTCGGAGCGGATCAGGCCGCGGCTGACATAGGCGTACAGCGTCGCCTGCGAGATCGCGAGTTCGGCGGATGCCTCGCGGGCCGATAGATAAAGGCCGGCGGATTTTTTCATATTGATTTACATAATCAAGATTGATCAATCTGTCGAGAGGGCCGACCTTTGCGGTGCACAAAGGAGATCCGACCATGAACATGCAGCTTTCAAAGACCCCGATCGGCCTCGACGGCGTCCCCGCCGCCGAAACCGTGCTGAGCCATGTCGACGGCGAGCGCGGCGAATTGATCATTGCCGGCGAGCGCGTCGGCGAACTGGCGCGCAAGACCGGGTTCGAGGGAGTTACCGCCCGCCTATGGAGCGGCGGCACCGGCCAGCCGGTCGGCGAGGCCGCGGTGCGCGCCGCGCTTGGCGCCGGGCGCGAACGCGCCTTCGCCCGGCTGCCGGAACTGTTGGGAAGCACGCGAGGTCTGTCGATCGTCGATGGTTTTCGCGCGGCGATCGCGGGGCTGCGCGCGGAAGCGGGACTGACGCACGAGGCCACCATTGTCGGCGCATTTCCTGTCATCGCAGGCGCGCTGGCGCAGCGCGCCAAGGGCAACGATCCCGTGCCGCCCGATCCGACCGCGAGCCATGCCGCCGACACGCTGTCGATGATGCTCGGCCGCAAGCCCGACGGGCGCGAAGCGGCGGCGCTCGACGCCTATTTCGTCACGGTGTGCGACCACGGCATGAACGCCTCGACCTTTACGACGCGTGTCATTGCCTCGACGCATGCCGATCTGTTTGCGGCGGTGACCGGCGGCTATTGCGCGCTGACGGGGCCGCTGCATGGCGGCGCGCCGGAGCCGGTGCTGGAAATGCTCGACGCCATCGGATCGAGCGAACGCATCAAGCCCTGGGTCGACAGCGCGCTGGCGCGCGGCGAGCGGCTGATGGGCTTTGGCCACCGCGTCTATCGGGTGCGCGATCCCCGCGCCGACGTGCTCAAGGGCGCGATCGAGCGACTCGCCGGCGGCGGCATGGATCTGCCGTTCGCGGGCGAAGTCGAGGCCTATATCCGCTACGCCTTGAAGCGGAAAAATCCGGACCGGCCGCTCGATACCAATGTGGAATTCTTCACCGCGATCCTGCTCGACGCGCTGAAAATCCCGCGCCAGGCGTTTACGCCGATCTTTGCAGTGGCGCGTGCCGCCGGCTGGACCGCGCACGCCCGCGAACAGCAGCGCACGGGGCGGCTGATCCGGCCGAGCTCGGCGTATATCGGCCCGATGCCTAAGTGACTCTACGCAGATATCTGCGCGTGTCGCCCCGGCCTTGAGCCGGGGCCCATACGCCGCAGCCTGTATTGTTGAAAAAGGGAGATCACGACCGGCGTGTAAGACAAAGACCGACGGTGGCTATGGGTCCCGGCCCCCCGTGCGCAATTGCGCACTAGGCCGGGACGACAAACAATTACGCCCCGCGCACTACCGTCTTGAGGTAATTATACGCCTTGATGATCTCGATCAGGCGGTCCTCGGTGGAGCGGTCGCCGCCATTGGCGTCGGGATGGTGCTGCTTCACCAGCAGCTTGTATTTTGCCTTCACCGTTTCCAGCGTCGCATCGGGCCCGAGTCCCATCACCTGCAGCGCCTTGCGCTCGGCGTTCATCACTTTTCGGGTTTCGGGCTTGGTCTCGCCGGCAGCGCCTCCCGGACCAGGCCGCCAACGGCCGCGGCCGTTAAGCTCCGAGAACATGCTGAACGGATCGGAAGCGGCGTCGATATCGGGCTCGGCGCCGGCCTTGCCCTTCTTGCCGCCGTTGGCGCCCATCTTCCAGGTCGGGCGGTGACCGGTCAGCGCATCCTTCTGGTAGCGCGCGACGGAGTCGGCGCTCATGCCCTGGAAGAAATTGTAGCCCTGGTTGTATTCGCGGACGTGGTTGAGACAGAAGTGCCAGTACTCTTTCGAGTTCTCGCGGCCCTTGGGCGCGCGGTGCGGGCCCTTGTTCTTGCACTCCGGCCATTCGCACATGGCGGATTCTTCGCGCGCCGCAGCCTGCTGCTTCGCGCTCAGCTTGTTGGGCTTGATGCGAATGGAGTCGAAGAATTTGGATGAATCGATTGGCATGGCTGACTTTGACTACGCAATGCCCAAGGCTTCAAGTCTTGACATTGCGAATACCTCTGTTCCGATCTGGCATTGACGAAAAACGGTCCCGGACGTAATGCCGCCGTCATGAGCACCAAGGACGATATCATAAACAAGTTGCGTGAAGCTTTCGTACCCGAAAGCCTCGACGTAACAGACGAATCACATCTGCATGAGGGCCATGCCGGCCACAGGCCGGGCGGCGAGACACACTTCCGGGTATATATTGTGTCGCCGGCCTTCGAAGGGAAGAGCCGGATCGAACGCCATCGCATGGTCAATGCGACGCTCGACGCGGAACTCAAGGGGTCCGTGCACGCGCTGGCGATCAAGGCGCAGGCACCCGGGGAAACTACGGGCCGCTGACTATATCACCCCTGCCACGGATGTAAGCGTCCGATGACCACGCTGAAGCTCATTGTGATGGCCGGACTTCCCGGTTCCGGGAAGAGCACGCTGGCGGAAGGGCTTTCCCGGCATTTTTCGCTGCCGCTATTGTCGGTCGATCCGATCGAGGCGGCGATGTGGCGCGGCGGCCTCTGCGGGATCAAACGGGGATCGCGGCCTATGAGGTCGCAAAAGCCCTGGCAGCAGAACAATTGCGGCTCAATCATTCCGTCCTGATCGACGCGGTCAATCCGGTCGAGGCCCCGCGCGCGGCGTGGCGAAAGCTTGCGGCAAAATATCGCGCGGATTTGAAGATCATCGAATGCATCTGCGTCGACCAGGCGATCCACCGCCGCCGTATCGACGCCCGTATCCGCAATATCGAAGGGATGGCCGAGATCGACTGGGCCAGGGTCGAACAACGGCGCGCCGAATATGAGGCGTGGACCGATGCAAGGTTGACGCTGGACACCTCGGCGGAGCCGGCGGATCGGTTGCTCGCGGAAGCGATCCGCTATCTGGCCTGAGCGTACGCCATGCCGATGCAAAGATCGGCCAGGGACGGTGGCAGCGCCTTCATCTTTGTGAGACAATCGGACGCGCGATGGTTCGGTTCGAGAGAACGCGGGGTCGGGCCGACACTGATGCCATCGCCGGCAGATGAGGTCGTCCGATGCGTCGATGGGCACATCAGGGGTTGGCTGCGGCCGTTATGGCGTTGATGGCCGCGTGTCCCATCAAGACCTTCGCGCTCGACATGCCCGGCCCGGCCGCTCAGGAGGTGCTGGTGAAAAGCATCCTGGTGACGCTGAACGACGCGGTCGGATCCGACAATTTCACCGTCCTCCACGCCAAGATCTCAAAACCGTTTCGCGAGCAGTTCCCGCCGGAAAAGCTGCGGGCCGTGTTCAAGGACCTGGTCGAGAAGCACGCGGTGTTCGACGCCGTGGTGGCGCAAAAAATGATTATCGACGAGGACGCCAGGATCGACGAACAGGGCGTGTTGAAACTGAAGGGCCGTTTCCAGACGGCGCCCAAGCAGGTCAAATACCAGCTTGGCTTCATCGAATCGGAAGGGACGTGGAAGCTCAGCGGCGTTGCGATCGATATTGAATAGTACCGCTAGAGCCTTTTCCGTTCCGATTGAATCGGAACGGGGCTCTAGTGTCCCGAATCTGAAGTTCAGCGGACTCGAAATCGACTCGAAGATGGCGGACCCTCCGCATTTTGGGGAGGGTTGGCTATGGGTCGACGCTTTGCTCCGCTGGAACTGAATGAGGTTGAACTCGCTGAATTGAGGTCATTGGCCTCGCGCCGAAGTACGGCCCAAGGCTTGGCGCTGCGGGCTCGGATCATCCTGGCCTGCGCTGAAGGCGAGCAGAGCAAGGTGGTTGCGGCCCGCCTGGGTATTGATCAGGACACGGTCGGCAAATGGCGCCGGCGCTTCGCCGAGCATCGGCTTGAAGGTCTTTGGGATGAGCCGCGATCGGGAACGCCGCGCACGATCGAGGATGCCCGGATCGAAGAGGTAATTGTCCGCACCTTAAGACGAAGCCGCCCGACGCCACCCACTGGAGTTCGCGGGGTATGGCACGGGCCAGTGGGCTATCAGTCTCAACAGTCCAGCGGATATGGCGGGCCTTCGGCCTGCAGCCGCATCGGTTGGAGACCTTCAAACTCTCAACCGACCGCGACTTCGTCGCCAAGGTGCGTGACGTCGTCGGCCTCTACGTGGCTCCACCCGAGCATGCCATCGTGCTGTGCGTCGATGAGAAGTCACAGATACAGGCGCTGGACCGCAGCCAACCCATGTTCCCGATGCGACCTGGTCAGGCGGCGCGCCGCAGTCACGACTACAAGCGACATGGCGTCACCTCGTTATTTGCCGCCCTCGACATCGCAACAGGCCGGGTCATCGGCAAGTGCTATGGACGCCATCGCGCCCAAGAGTTCCGCAAATTTCTCGATGAGATCGAAGCCGTTGTTCCGGACGATCTGGACGTCCACCTCGTCATGGACAATTACGCAACCCACAAGACGCTGTTGATCCGCAACTGGCTGGCAAAGAGGCCGCGCTGGCACGTCCATCTGACGCCAACAAGTTCGTCCTGGCTCAATCAGGTCGAACGCTTCTTTGCGCTTATCACCGAGCGCAAGATCAGGCGCGGCATCTATCGCAGCGTGGCGGCGCTACGTGCCGAGATTACGTCCTTCATCGAACATCACAACGCAGACCCAAGGCCGTTCCAGTGGACCAAATCAGCCGACGACATTCTCCGCTCAATCGAACGCTTCTGCGCTTACAACTCGCCTGCGAAGGTCTAAAATGCCACGAACTTTTGGTTCAGGACACTAGATTCTTAATTTGACGCGTTTTCTTGACGCGAACCGGTGTCCACTTCGCTGGAAAACGCTTTAGAACGCCGTACCGGCCCGCCTCGGCTTCTGTTCTTCGGCCTCGCGCGGCACCGGCCCGATCCGCAAGGCGGTGATGCGATTGCGCTCGCGGCGCAGCACGCGGAAGCGGAAGCCGTGGAACGTAAAACTCTGGCCGCGCTCGGGGATCGAACGCGCCTCGTGAATCACCAGACCCGCGATCGTGGTCGCCTCTTCGTCGGGCAGATGCCAGTTCATGGCGCGGTTGAGATCGCGGATCGGCACCGAACCATCGACCACCACCGAGCCGTCGGCCTGCGCGCGAACGCCGGCCACCACCACGTCATGTTCATCGGAAATGTCGCCGACGATTTCTTCCAGAACGTCTTCCAGCGTCACCATGCCTTCGACTTCGCCATATTCGTCGACGACGAGCGCGAAATGAGTCTTGCGGCGGCGGAACGCCTTGAGCTGTTCGGACAAAGGCCGCATCTCCGGCACGAACCATGGCGGCAGCATGATGGCCGAAACATCGATGTGCGAGGTATCGCCTTCGGAAGCCCGGATCGCGCGCAGCAGATCCTTGGCGTGCAGCACGCCGATGATGTTCTCCGGCTTGTCGCGCCACAACGGGATGCGGGTGTATTCGGTGGCCAGCACCTCGCGCACCAGCTCATCCGGCGGCAGGTCGGCATTGATCATCACCATCGCCGTGCGATGAACCATGACGTCGGACACGGCCAAGTCGCCAAAGCGGAAGACATTTTGAAGGTATTCGGCCTCGCCGCTTTCGATGCCGCCGTGCACGGCCGATTCCTCCACCAGCCCCTCGATCTCGGAGTCGGTGAGGATTTCATGCTGTGAGGATTCCTCCACGCCGAGCATCCGCAAGATTCCGCGCGACGCGGTGTTGAGGAGCCAGTTCAGCGGCCAGAAAACCAGATAGGACAAGTAGAGCGGATACGCGATCCATTGCGAAACCGGCATCGGCTGCCTGATCGCCAGCGTCTTCGGCACCTGTTCGCCGATCACGATATGCAGCGAGGAGAACACCAGGAACCCGGCGAGGAACGACACGAAGTGCAACGTGGCTTGCGACATTCCGAGCGGGATCAGCAACGGCTCCAGCAGCGCCGCAACGGTGGGCTCGCCGACCCAGCCGAGGCCGAGCGAGGCCATGGTAATGCCGAGCTGGCAGCACGCCAGATAGGCCTCGATGTTGCCCATCATGCTGTGCAGCAGGCGCGCGCCGAACCGGTCCTGCTCGACCATCGCCCTGATGCGAAACCCGCGGCTCTTCACCAGCGCGAACTCGGCCGCCACGTAGAACGCGTTGGCGGCGAGCAGCAGGAACGCAAGCAGCAGATTGAACGCGGTCGAGCTCATGCCTGCCTCGCGACGGCACCAGGCCCGCGCGACGCCTCCATGATGTGCCCTGACAGTCCCACTCTCATTCCGACAGCTTCTGTTGCAGGAAGGCGCGAACCGATTCCGGTTCGACGTCGTTTGCGATCACCGCGCGGCCGACAGTTTCCAGCAGGATGAAGGTGAGCTTGCCGCGCTTGACCTTCTTGTCCTGCGCCATCAGCGCCATCAGCGTATCGGCATCCGCGAGCCCTTCCTGGGCGAAGCCGGCGATGTCCTGCAACCTTGTCGGCAAGCCGACCGAAGCCAGATGACGCTCGACGCGTGCGGCGTCGGCTGGCGAGATCATGCCGAGCCCAGCGGAAAATTCCGCCGCCAGCACCATGCCGACCGCAACGCCCTCGCCGTGGAACAGGCGATCGGAGAAACCGGTTGCGGCCTCCAGCGCATGGCCAAAGGTGTGGCCGAGATTGAGCAGCGCGCGTTCACCGGTTTCGCGCTCGTCGCGCGACACGATCGCGGCCTTGGCGCGGCACGAGGTAGCGATCGCATGCTCGCGCGCCGCGCTGCCGGAAAAGATGCCGGAATGATTGGTCTCGAGCCAGGCGAAGAAGGCTTCATCGCCGAGCACGCCATATTTGGCGACTTCGGCATAGCCGGAGCGGAACTGGCGCGGCGACAGCGAGTCCAGGACGGAGGTGTCGGCAATGACAAGCACCGGCTGATGAAACGCGCCGAGCAGATTTTTTCCCTGCGGCGAGTTGATGCCGGTCTTGCCACCGACGGAGGAATCCACCTGCGCCAGCAGCGAGGTCGGCACCTGCACGAAATCGACCCCGCGGCGCAGGATCGCCGCCGCGAAGCCGGCGAGATCGCCGACCACGCCGCCGCCGAGCGCGATCACGAGGTCGTTGCGCTCGATTTTGGCTGCGATCAGAGCCTCGGAGACCTTCTCCAGTCCGGCGTAGGTTTTCGACCCCTCGCCTTCCTCGACGATGACATGCGATGTCGGGATGCCGGCCGCGGCCAGCGACGCTTGCGCCGGTTCGAGCCAATGCTTGGCAACGGTGCGGTCGGTGACGATGGCGGTGCGTACGCCCGGCCGCAGCGCGGCGACGCGCGCGCCAAGAGTCTGCAGCACGTCGCGGCCGATGACGATGTCATAGGCGCGGTCGCCGAGCGCAACATCGACGGTGATGGGATCGGAGTGTTTCAGGGGTGCCGTCATGAGGTCGCGCGTATCCCGTCCGTTGGTGCCGTTGCTGTCGTCGTTGACTCTTTAGTCGTTGACTCCTGTGCCGGCGGCGCGGCGGCGCCACACAACCTGCCGCGCAGGGCGTCCATGCATTCATCGACAATCCGGTCATGCGGCACGTCGCGCGACAGGATCGTGAGATCAGCCCCCCGATAGACCGGCTCGCGGGCTTCGAGCAGGCGGGCGACCGTCGCAACCGGATCCTCGGTCTGCAGCAGCGGCCGGTCGGCGCGACGCTTGACGCGCTTCATGATGACGTCGATGTCCGCCTTGAGCCAGACCGACACCGCCTTGTCGGCGATCCGCTTGCGGGTTTCCTCGCGCATGAAGGCGCCGCCTCCGGTGGCAAGCACCGCCGGACCGCCATCGAGCAGCCGGGCGATCACGCGCGCCTCGCCGTCACGAAAATACGGCTCGCCATATTTCGAAAAGATTTCGGGAATCGTCACCCCGTCATGGGCAATCTCGATCTCGATATCGGCGTCGAAAAACGGCAACCGCAGCCGCGCCGCCAGCCGGCGGCCAATGGTGGATTTGCCGACGCCCATCATACCGACAAGCACGATCGAACGCCGCCCCAGTGCCGCCGCGATTTCGGCCTCCTGGGGGGTGCTTGCTTGTGCCGGTATGGCGGTCTCGGGCATCCCAAACTCTGTCAGCTGCGCGGATTTTGCGCGTTTCAGCGCCACCTATACTACCCCCGCCGATACCCATGCCAGAGACTCTTGCAACGCCAAGGGGAACATGTAGGTAGTCAGGCGCGGCAAACCCCGATGATTTCAATGGCTAATTCGCGACCCAAGATCACTTTCAAGCCCGCCCTCAAGGCGCCCTGATGCCCAGTCTGTTCCGCTTTTTGACGGTCTTCGGCATTATTGCCGGCATCGGCTATGGCGTGGTCTTCGCGCTGGCGAATTTCGTCAATCCGAAGCCACGGGAAATGACCGTGACCATCCCTCCGGATAAGTTCCTCAAGAGATAGCGGCGCGCAGCAGGCGCATAAAAAGCTGCATCGCCGCTTGGAGTTTTGCCTCGTCGCCGGGCGCGTGCTTGATCCCGTCCATGGCTGCGACGACCACGTTGGCGATATCGACCGGCTTTGAATTCACTCGGTCCAAAACGACGACGCGCGCGGCTTCCGCATCGGCCAACGCCTGCGCCAGCAGATCCACGAGCGTAGCACGGGCAACCAGCGTGATGTCCTTGGCCAAGGCCATGTTGACCTCGAACAGTTCGACTGCGTCCGAACTGGAAGCGAATGGCGCGATCAAGCCGTGATGAAAGGCGGCGATGGCGCTTTCGATCCGGCTAAAAACATCACCATTGCCACCGAGCGCCGCCTCGACTTGCCGCATCGTCCTGGCATGGGCCCGCGTCGATCCGGCCCGGAACAACTCCTCCTTGCTGCCGAAGCTCAGATAGAGGGACGCCCGGGAAATGTTCGCCGCCCGTGCGATGTCCGCCATCGAAGCCTTGCGAAAGCCGTGACGTACGAACACCGGCAGTGCCGCATCAAGGATGTGGTTGGATTTGGCATCAAGTTCCATCGTCTGGACAGATTGACAGTTCTTGTCGGATACGTCAAAAGACAAATGGACGATTAGTGTCTAATCGTCTACGCATCTGCCGTAGAGGCGTGCGAGAAAAGGACTGAACATGAGTTCGCAATTAGAAAATGGCGTTGTCACCATTCTGGTGACGGGAATCGGCGGCTTTCTCGGCGGGCATATCGCCCGGCAATTACTGGCCCAAGGGTACTGTGTTCGCGGCAGCGTTCGCCACATGGGGCATTGCGACAAGATCAGGGACCAGGTCTGCTCTGACTTGGCGGCCGACGGGCATCGAATCAGCTTCATCGAAGCCGATCTTCGCTCCGATGCCGGATGGGATGCCGCGGTCGCCGGATGCCGCTATGTGATCCACTCCGCCTCCCCGTTTCCGTCAGACCTACCCAAGGATGAGGATGACCTGATCCGGCCCGCGCGGGAGGGCGCCTTGCGGGTGCTGCGGGCAGCGCAGCGCGCTGGCACGATGCGCGTCGTGATGACTTCCTCGATCGCGGCAACCAACCACGGCAGCGGTCAAGCGCCCTATACGGAGGACGATTGGACCGATCCGACCAGCCTTCGGGCAACGCCTTACTACAAGTCGAAGACGCTGGCCGAACGAGCCGCATGGGCCTTTGCCGACGAAACCGGACTTGATCTTGTCGTCATCAATCCCGGCATCATCTTCGGACCATTGCTAGGTCCGGACTATGGAACATCAGTGGGACTGATCCAGCAGATGATGAGCGGCAAGCTCAAGCGGGTGCCGAGGTTCGGCGTTGCTGTCGTCGACGTCCGCGATGCAGCCGATGCCCATATCCGGGCGCTGACACATCCGGAAGCGTCAGGTGAGCGCTTCATCGCTGCCGGAAAGTTCTTCTGGATGCGGGACATGGCCGCCGCGCTAGCCAACTCGTTTCCGGACTATGCCTCCCAATTGCCCTCTGGCGAAGTGCCGAACTGGGTCGTCCGCATGATGGCGCCGTTCAGCGCACGTTCGCGCATGATCGTCCATGAACTCGACCGTGATCTCAGCGTCTGTGCCGCCAAGGCGACGCGGGTGTTGGGCTGGCAACCACGACCCGAAAAGGAAGCGATCTGCGCCAGCGCGCAAAGCCTGATCGACCACGGCCTGATCGCAGCCTCCTGAACCTTCGTAACCATCAACAGCGGAATCAGCCATGAACTCATCCGTCGCCCATTCGAGCGACCGCCTTGACGCGGAGCATATTCGGGACATCGAGCGCGCACGACTTCGTGCCCTCGTCAACGCCGACATGATTGCGGCAGAACCACTGCACGCGCCGGACTTTCAACTGATCACGCCGATCGGCGCGACGCTGTCGAAAGCCGAATATCTCGGCGCGGTGGCCAGCGGGCAGATCAGGTATCTGCTATGGGAGCCGGGTGACATCGCTGTCCGCCTGTACGCAGCCAGCACGCTGATTCGCTATCGCGCCCGGCTCGAGGTCGTATTCGGAGGTCACAAGGTGCCGCCGGGCGATTACTGGCACACCGACGCCTATGAATGTCGCGACCGGCAATGGATGGTGGTGTGGTCGCAAGCGACCGCGATCAGCGCGCTCGCCTGACAAAAACAACTGCCGCCGCCTGGATCATCGGATATGATTCGGTATGGTCACCAACAATACCTCCGACGCGAAGCTCGTAAGCCTGTTCCTCGACATGCTGGCGGCGGAACAGGGCGCCGGCGATAACACCCTCGACGCCTACCGCCGCGATCTCGAGGATTTTTCGGAGTTCGCCGGCCGGGCGAAATCCGGCTTCATCGCTGCCAACACCCAGTTGCTGCGCGATTACCTTGAAGATCTCGATTGCCGCGGCTTCAAGTCCACGACCGTTGCGCGGCGTCTCTCCGCGCTGCGCCATCTGTTCCGGTTTCTGCTCAACGAACGGATGCGAACCGACGATCCCGCCGCGATCCTGTCCGGTCCGAAGCGCGGCCGCGGCCTGCCCAAGGTGCTTTCGATCGCGGATGTCGATCGCATGCTGACCCGGTCGAAGGAGCTCACCGAAACCGACGCGACACCTCAGCAGCGGCTTCGCGCGCTGCGGCTGCATTGTCTGCTCGAAGTGCTCTACGCCACGGGCTTGCGCGTTTCCGAACTGGTGGCGTTGCCGCTGTCGGCGGCGCGCCG
Source organism: Bradyrhizobium sp. AUGA SZCCT0169 (assembly GCF_018130085.1). Classification (NCBI taxonomy): domain Bacteria; kingdom Pseudomonadati; phylum Pseudomonadota; class Alphaproteobacteria; order Hyphomicrobiales; family Nitrobacteraceae; genus Bradyrhizobium; species Bradyrhizobium sp. AUGA SZCCT0169. Next base: position 21,785 of record NZ_JAFCMC010000013.1, read on the forward strand.
CGACGCCCGGATGATCGTGGTGCGCGGCAAGGGCAACAAGGAACGGCTGGTGCCGCTGAACGAGGCGTCGCGGCAGGCGATGGCCGATTACCTCGCCGCGATGGAAGCCCTGAAGCCCGAGAAGAAGAAAAACGCCCCCGCCTCGAAATGGCTGTTTCCCTCCTTCGGCGAAAGCGGACATCTGACGCGACAGCATTTCGCGCGCGACCTCAAAGAGCTTGCATCCGCGTCGGGGCTGGCGGCGCGGCTGGTCTCGCCGCATGTGCTGCGCCACGCCTTCGCCAGCCACCTTCTGCACAACGGCGCCGACCTGCGCATCGTGCAAACCCTGCTTGGCCACACCGATATTTCGACAACGCAGATCTATACCCATGTGGTCGAGGAGCGGCTCAAGAGCCTGGTGCGCGACCTGCATCCGCTGGCGGAGAAGTAGACTTCCGCGTATCCAGCAAGTATGCCGCCTTGACTTCGACGCCTTCTCCCCCGAAACAGCCTCACTCGATCGCTACCCGCCATGGGCCTCCGCCCAGACCGTCAGCTAAATCGTTGAAGAGACTAATCTTCTTTATCAAAGACGAAACCACTTCGCCCGCAGCTAAGTTCCTCCCTATATTGGTTTGATGCCGGATCAGATGCGCAGCTACCTCGACTTCGAAAAACCCGTCGCCGAACTCGAGGCCAAGGTCGACGAGTTGCGCGCGCTGGCTGCGACCGGCAGCGACATCGGCGATGAGATTGCGCGAATCGAGGACAAGGCGTCGCAGGCGCTGACCGACCTCTATGCCAGCCTGACGCCGTGGCAGAAGACGCTGGTGGCGCGCCATCCGCAGCGGCCGCACTTCACCGATTTCATCAACACACTGATCACGGAATTCACGCCGATGGCGGGCGACCGCAAGTTCGGCGAGGACGAAGCGCTGATGGGCGGCTTCGGCCGCTTCCGCGGCGAAGCCATCTGCGTGGTCGGCCAGGAAAAGGGCGCCACCACCGAAAGCCGCATCAAGCACAATTTCGGCATGGCGCGCCCTGAAGGGTATCGCAAAGCCGTTCGCCTGATGGAGCTGGCCGACCGGTTCGGCATCCCCGTGCTGTCGATCGTTGATTCGGCCGGCGCCTATCCCGGCATCGGCGCCGAGGAACGCGGACAGGCGGAAGCCATCGCGCGGTCCACCGATGCCTGCCTGTCGCTCGGCGTGCCCAATGTCGCGATCATCACCGGCGAGGGCATGTCCGGCGGGGCGATTGCGATCACGACCGCCAACCGCGTGCTGATGTTCGAGCACGCGATCTACAGCGTGATCTCGCCTGAAGCGGCGTCCTCGATCCTGTGGCGGGACGGCACCAAGGCCCAGGAAGCCGCCACCAGCATGAAGATCACCGCCCAGGACATGCTGCGATTCGGCGTCATCGACCAGATCCTGAAAGAGCCTCCCGGCGGCGCCCATCGCGACCCCGCCGCCATCATCGCCTCCACCGGCGATGCCATCGCCCACGCCTTCAACGACTTCCGCAATCTCGATGCGGATGCGGTGCGCAAGCAGCGGCGGCAGAAATTCCTCGATATCGGCCGCAAACTGGGCTGAACGGCTTCGATTCCTCGCCTTTTGGGGGAGATCGAGGGGCTGCGAGCCACGAAAGCAGCAGCCCCATCGCAAAATCGCCGATTTTTCGCCAAATCGTTGAATTTAGCCGCAATTATGCCCCGACCTCGTTCTTTATGGTCTGTTGACCATGCCCGCCAAGGTACCGGCTTGTGCGGCGGGTTCGAGTTGCGACAAATCGGCCTAAAGGGTAAGATTTTATACATCGGCTTCAGGGCATGACGCTGTGGTTGGGGTGCGAAAATTGCCCGATGGGTGTGGAGCTTAGCTTTTGATTTATCGCACGCTGGTACGCGCGCTCATCACGTCGGCTGCCCTCGCGGCCGGCGTTTTGTTGACTGGCTGCAACAGCGACGAGATTTCGCTGGCCAACAATGCCAAGGCCAACCAGCCGGTCCCGCCGAAGCTGATCCAGGCCATGGTCGAAAAGGACATGGACCTGAACTCGCCGATTCTGGTCCGGATCTTCAAGCAGGAAGCCGAACTCGAAATCTGGAAGCAGGATCGCGCCGGGCGTTTTGCGCTGCTGAAGACCTATCCGATCTGCCGCTGGTCGGGCGATCTCGGACCGAAGGTCAAAGAGGGCGACCGCCAGGCGCCGGAAGGCTTCTATTCGATCTCGCCGGCGCAGATGAATCCGCAGTCGGCCTATTATCTGTCGTTCAACACCGGCTACCCCAACGCATTCGACAAGGCGCTCGGCCGCACCGGATCGCAGCTGATGGTGCATGGCGACTGCTCCTCGCGCGGCTGCTACGCGATGACCGACGAGCAGATCGCGGAAATTTATTCGCTGGGCCGCGAGTCCTTCTTCGGTGGCCAGAAGTCGTTCCAGCTACAGGCCTATCCGTTCAAGATGACGCCAATCAACATGGCGAAGCATCGCAACAATCCGAACATGCCGTTCTGGCGAATGATCAAGCAGGGCTACGATCATTTCGAGGTGACGAAGCACGAGCCGAAGGTCGATTTCTGCGAGAAGAAATACGTGTTCGACGCCATCAGGGCGCCCAACGCCACGCGCGACCCGGTGTTCGACGCGTCGGGCAAATGCCCGGCCTATGCGATTCCCGATGAAGTCGCCGACGCCGTACGCGAGAAGCAGCAGGCCGAGGCCGCTGAAACCGCCAAGCTGATTTCGAAGGGCACGCCGGTCGCGCGGCTCAACACCGGTATCGACGGCGGCATGCACAAAATATTCGCCGCACGCGTTCCTGAAGCCAGCACCGGGCTGTCGGAAGGCGGCGACAGCCAGGGACTGGCGGCGCTCTCGCTGGCCCGCGCGCCCGGCACCATCCCCTCCCACGTCAACCCGCCGCGCGCGCCCTCCGACAATCTCCTGCTCGGCGCGCCGCAGGAGCCGAAGCTTGCTGCGGTCGCCAGCGCGCCGACAGCCGGACCGACAGCCTCGACCCCGGCCCCGACACGGGTCGCCAACGCCGCGCCGGCCGCACAATCCGACGGATGGTTCTCCAGCCTGGCCCGCAAGGTCGGCATTGGCGGCGGCGATGCGACCGCGAGCACCTCAAGCACACCGCCGCCCGCGTCGGCGAAGCCGAAGGTGATCGAGGCCAAGCGAACCGAGCCACCGCGTCACGAAGCCGCGGCACCCAAGACGTCAGCCCCGAAGGCCGAACCCAAGCAGGCCGCAGCCCGGCCGCCGCTGAAACCGTCGGTGACCGATACCGCGGCGCCAGCTGCTCCGGCCGCTCCCGCGCAGGTCGCCGGATCGGCGCCGATCATCTCGTCGAACTCGTTCGACAGCCGTTTCGGGGCGATGAAGTAAGCTTTCGTCACGCTGAAGCGCAGGGTGGGCAAAGCGAAAGCGTGCCCGCCAATCAAGCTGAACTTATCGGGAGAGAAGATGGTGGGCACGGCGCCATCGCGCCTTTGCCCACCCTACGACACCGCCTTCACGGATGTCAGCGCACGATCACAAGCAGCTCAGCCGTATTTGCCGTGGCAGTGCTTGAACTTCTTGCCGGAGCCGCAAGGACAATCCTCGTTGCGGCCGACCTTGCCCCAGGTGGCGGGATTTTTGGGATCGCGGTCGGCGGCGGCGACCGAAGGCACCAGGGACGCATTGGCGAACGCCATCTCGTCTTCGCCGGTATCCGGATTGAGCTTGTGCGCTTCCATCACCGGCAATGCCGGCTGCTGCTCTTCCGGCGGAACGATCTCGACGCGCATCAACTGCGCCGTCACCGCCTCGCGCAGATGCGCGATCATCGCCTCGAACAGGCTGAAGGCTTCCGACTTGTATTCCTGCAACGGATCGCGCTGGCCGTAGCCGCGCAGGCCGATGACCTGGCGCAGATGGTCGAGCATCACGAGATGCTCGCGCCAGAGATGATCCAGCGTCTGCAGCAGAATGGTCTTTTCGACGTAACGCATCACGTCGGGGCCCCATTGCGCGACCTTGGCCGCCATGCGCTCGTCGACATACTTCTCGATGCGCGCCAGCAATTCCTCGTCGGCGATGCCCTCTTCCTTGGCCCATTCATCGACCGGAAGGTCGACGTCGAGCACGCGCTTCAACTCGTCCTTGAGGCCGGTAACGTCCCACTGCTCGGCATAGGCATGCTCGGGCACATGCTTGGCGACGACATCGTCGACGAAGGCATGGCGCATGTCGGCGACGGTCTCGGCGACACTGTCGTCCTTCATCAGGTCGACGCGCTGGTCGAAGATCACCTTGCGCTGGTCGTTCTGGACGTTGTCGAATTTGAGCAAATTCTTCCGGATGTCGAAGTTGCGGGCCTCGACCTTCTGCTGCGCCTTCTCCAGCGCCTTGTTGATCCAGGGATGGATGATCGCCTCACCCTCTTTGAGGCCGAGCCGCGTCAGCATGGTATCGAGCCGGTCGGACCCGAAGATCCGCATCAGGTCGTCTTCCAGCGACAGGAAGAATTTCGAGCGTCCGGGGTCGCCCTGACGGCCGGAGCGGCCGCGCAGCTGGTTGTCGATGCGCCGCGATTCATGGCGCTCCGAACCCATGATGTAGAGCCCGCCGGGCTTGGTGATGGTCTTGGCCGGCTTCGAGCCCTTGGCAGGTTCGATTTCGACGACGTCTTCGGCCTTCAGCACGATCTCGCGGAAACGCTCGATGTCGGCCTTGATGAGTTCGATCTTGGCGGCCTTCTCGGCCTCGTCCGTGATGTGCGCGGTCTCCTGCAGGATCCGCATCTCGAGCGAACCGCCGAGCTTGATGTCGGTACCACGGCCGGCCATGTTGGTCGCGATCGTGATCGCGCCGGGGACGCCGGCTTCCGCAACGATATAGGCTTCCTGTTCGTGGAAGCGCGCGTTCAGCACCGCGAACAGTTTCGCAGGCTTGCCCGCGCGCGCCGCGGCATAGAGCTTCTCCATGCCGGATTCAGAACCGAAATCGATCTGCTTGTAGCCGTGGTTCTTCAAATAGTCGGCCAGCACTTCCGACTTCTCGATCGAGGCGGTGCCGACCAGCACCGGCTGCAGCCGCGCATTGGCGCGCTCGATCTCGGCCAGGATCGCGGCGTATTTCTCGTTCTGGGTGCGGTAGACCTCGTCGTCCTCGTCGAGGCGCGCTACCGGCACGTTGGTCGGGATTTCCACGACCTCGAGCTTGTAGATGTCGAACAGTTCGTCGGCTTCGGTCAGCGCGGTGCCGGTCATGCCGGCGAGCTTGGCGTACATCCGGAAATAGTTCTGGAAGGTGATCGAGGCCAGCGTCTGGTTTTCCGGCTGGACCTGGACATGCTCCTTGGCTTCCAGCGCCTGGTGCAGGCCTTCGGAATAGCGCCGGCCCTGCATCATGCGGCCGGTGAATTCGTCGATGATGATGACCTCGCCGTCGCGGACGATGTAGTCCTTGTCGCGGTTGAACAGCGAATGGGCGCGCAGCGCCTGATTGATGTGATGGACCACCGAGACGTTCTCGACGTCGTAGAGCGACTCGCCCTTGAGCTGGCCGGCGTCACGCAGCAGGGTTTCGATCTTCTCCATGCCGGCTTCGGTCAGCGTCACCGTGCGCTGCTTCTCGTCGACGTCGTAATCGGTCTTGTCGAGCTTGGGCAGGAAGGTGTCGATGGTGTTGTAGAACTCCGACCGGTCGTCGAGCGGGCCGGAGATGATCAGGGGCGTGCGCGCCTCGTCGATCAGGATCGAGTCGACTTCGTCGACGATGGCGTAGAAGTGGCTGCGCTGGACCATGTCCTCGAGCCGGTACTTCATGTTGTCGCGCAGATAGTCGAAACCGTATTCGTTGTTGGTGCCGTAGGTGATGTCGCGCGAATAGGCTTCCTTGCGCTCGGCATCGTCGAGGCCGTGGACGATCACGCCGACGGAAAGGCCGAGGAAATTATAGATCTGCCCCATCCATTCGGAGTCGCGGCGGGCGAGGTAGTCGTTGACGGTGACGACGTGGACGCCTTTGCCGGCCAGCGCGTTGAGATAGACCGCAAGCGTCGCGACCAGCGTCTTGCCTTCGCCGGTCTTCATCTCGGCGATGTCGCCCTCGTGCAGCACCATGCCGCCGATCAGCTGGACGTCGAAATGGCGCTGGCCGAGGGTGCGCTTGGCCGCCTCGCGCACGGTGGCAAAGGCCGGAACCAGGAGGTCGTCGAGCGTCTTGCCGTTGGCGATCTGCTCGCGGAATTCGGCGGTGCGGGCCTTCAGCGCCTCGTCCGACAGCGCGGTGAGCGTGGGCTCGAGCGCGTTGATGGCGTTGACGCGGGACTGGTATCCCTTCACCCGCCGGTCATTTGCGGAGCCGAAAAACTTGCGGGCGAGCGCGCCGATCATGCCGAGTTCCTGTCTGTGCCGTGTCTTGCTATGCCGTGTCTTGCGTTGCGGCCGTGACGTGATCCACCAGATTGCCTATCAACTCACCGTGACGCGTCGCGGCAAACGCCCCGATCCGGGGGTCATCCGCCAAGTGAGTGGGATTCAGGCAAGCTAAGGTTCAACGGCAAAAAGCCCAGTAAAATAAGCGCTATCGCCATCGATTGGTTCCGGCAGAGATATGGCTGGGCTTGAGCCTTGTCAACGCCGCCAAGATGTCAAGGAATTCATCATTTTGACAGACTTTTCGCGTTGCCAAGGTGCCATGATTGGGCGAGTGTCCCGCCGCCTTTTGGCATTCCCATCTTCAAGACAAGGATTTTGCATGACCTCCCCGTTCCCGGAAACGAAAACCGGCCTGCGCTTCGGCTTGGCCTCCCTGGCCCTGACGACCTGCCTGGCTGCGGTTCTGGCCGCCGGCGTGCCGGCCCGCGCCCAGGACAACCCCGTTCTGGCGAAGGTTAACGGCGTGGAGATCCGTCAGAGCGACGTCGCGCTGGCCGAAGAGGAACTTGGCCCGAGCCTCGCCCAGATGGACCCGGCGACCAAGAAGGACAACGTGCTGGCCTTCCTGATCGACCTCAAGATCGTCGCCAAGGCCGCCGAGGACAAAAAGGTCGAGAATTCCGAGGACTTCAAGCGGCGCATGGCGTTCACGCGCAGCCGTCTGTTGATGGACAGCCTGCTGGCCACCGAAGGTAAGGCGGCAACCACCGAAGAGGCCATGAAAAAGGTCTATGAGGAGGCCTCCAAGCAGATCACCGGCGAAGCCGAGGTTCGCGCCCGGCACATCCTGGTCGAGACCGAAGACGAGGCCAAGGCGATCGCGGAAGAGCTGAAAAAGGGCGCCGATTTCGCCGATCTCGCCAAGAAAAAGTCCAAGGACCCCGGCGCCTCCGACGGCGGCGACCTCGGCTTCTTCACCAAGGAGCAGATGGTGCCGGAGTTCTCGGCCGTGGCGTTCGTGCTCGAGCCCGGCAAGATCTCCGATCCCGTCAAGTCGCAGTTCGGCTGGCACATCATCAAGGTCGAGGAAAAGCGCAACCGCAAGGCGCCCGACTTCGAGCAGGTCAAGCCCCAGATCGAAACCTATGTGACGCGCAAGGCGCAGGCCGATTACGTGGCCAAGCTGCGCGAGGCCGCCAAGGTCGAGCGCATGGACAAGCCGGCCGAGCCGGCGGCGAAGCCGGCCGAGGCTGCCAAGCCCGACGCCTCCAAGATGGCGCCGGCGAAGAAATAAAATCGACTTCGCCGCCCGACTTCAGTATTTAGGCATCATGCCCGGCCCACTCAGGTGTGCCGGGCATCCATGTCTTAGGGCCTTCATCAACGGATGCTGAAGACGTGGCTGGCCGCGAATCCTGCTGGATCCGGCCCCATCGCTTCCGGTCTTCCTGTCGATAAGGCGCCCCCATGTCATCAGCCGTTTCCCCCCTCGCACCAACCGAAGTCCCCGACATGCCCGTGATCGGGGGCGTGCGGCTTGCCACGGCCGCCGCCGGCATCCGCTACAAGGGGCGCACCGACGTGCTGCTCGCGATCATGGACAAGGGGACGAATGCGGCCGGTGTCTTCACCCAATCGAAATGCCCAAGCGCCCCGGTGGAATGGTGCCGCGCCCAGCTCAAAGGCGCAGGTTCTTCCAAGGGAGGACTTGCGCGCGCGCTGGTGGTGAATTCCGGCAATGCCAATGCCTTCACCGGCAAGACCGGACGGCAGGCCACGACCTTGACGGCGTCGATTGCCGCCAAGGCTGTGGGGTGCAAACCAAATGAGGTGTTTCTCGCCTCCACCGGCGTGATCGGCGAACCGCTTGACGCCAGCAAATTCGACGGCGTGCTGGGCACGCTGGCCGACAGCGCTGCGCCTGCGGACTGGATGGGCGCGGCCCGGGCGATCATGACCACCGACACCTTTCCGAAGGTCGCGACCGCGACCGTGAAACTCGGCAAGGCCAAGGTCACCATCAACGGCATGGCCAAGGGCGCCGGCATGATCGCGCCCGACATGGCGACCATGCTGTCCTTCGTGTTCACCGACGCGCCGCTGTCGTCGGCCGTGCTGCAAGCGCTGCTCAAGAGCGGCGTCCAGGATACCTTCAATGCGCTGACCATCGACAGCGACACCTCGACATCCGACACGCTGCTGGCGTTCGCCACCGGGACGGCCGCCGCCAACGGCGCGCCAAAAATCACCCGCGCCAGCGATCCGAGGCTGAAAGCCTTCACCAAGGCGTTCCGCGCGGTGCTCGCCGATCTTGCCGAGCAGGTCGCCCGCGACGGCGAAGGCGCGCGAAAACTGGTCGAGGTCATCGTCGAGGGCGCGACCACCAACATCTCCGCGCGCCGGATCGCGATGTCGATTGCGAATTCGCCGCTGGTCAAGACCGCGATCGCCGGCGAGGACGCCAATTGGGGCCGCGTGGTGATGGCGGTCGGCAAGGCCGGCGAGCCCGCCAACCGCGACAAGCTGTCGATCTCGTTCAACGGCATCCGCGTCGCCAAAAGCGGCGCGCGCGATCCGTCCTACAACGAGGCGGAGGTTTCCGAGGCGATGAAGGCTCCGAAGATTCAGATCAAGGTCGCCCTCGGCCTCGGCAAGGGCCGCGACCGCGTGCTGACCTGCGACCTCACCAAGGAATACGTCGCCATCAACGGCGATTACCGGTCGTAGGCATTGCCGTCATTGCCTGCGACAAACGCGAAGCGTTTGCGCAAGGGAGCGTAAGCGACGAAGCAATCCATCTATCCGATATGCCGCACCATGGATTGCTTCGCTTCGCTCGCAATGACGGATTGACCAGTCGAGCCCGCGTCAGCTGCTGATCCGCGCGTCGGCGATCGCCTTCTTGAACAACGCGTTCATCGCTTCCGCAATGCCCTGCGTCGGGCTGACCTCGAAGTACAATCCGGTCGAGGCGCAGCTCTGCATGTTCTGCGCGATCTGGCTGTTCGGCGACGGCCCGTAGGGCCCGGCATTGAACGGCGCGATCCACGTATTGTACCAGGCGTTGGTCGGCAGCGCGAGATAGGTGGTGTAGAGCACGGCGATCTTGATGCCGCGCGCCTTGATTGCCGTGCAGAGCGCCGCGTTGAGCGGCGACTGGCAGCGCCCGCTGCTGGTGGTCGGCTTGATGCATCCTCCCGGATTGTACTCGTCGGCGACGCCATCCGACACGAAAAACAGATACTTCAGCGGCGCCGAGGACGTGCCGGCGCCGGGCGCGCTGATCACGCTGTTGATCGCGGGCATGATATTGGTGAACTGGGTATCCTGATCGTTGTTCTCATTCTGGCCCTTGACGGTCATCAGGTCGATGTTGCCGGCCGCGCTCTTGGCGCTCGACAGGCTGGACGACAGCGAAAACAGCGCGCGCAGCCCGGCCGAGCCCGCCGATGCGCCGAAATCGTAGATCGCCATCCGGAACTGGCTCGAATAGGTCTGGGTCGCGGCCGCCGTGTCCATCAGCTGCTCGGTTGCGCTGCGCAGCACGTCGATCCGCGTGGTCACGCCGAGGGTTTTTGCCAGCTTGTAGTAGTTATTTTTGTTATTGAGATCGTGACAGGCAAACGCACACTTGTCCGAGGTATTGTTGACCATCTTGCTGACGTCGGCCGGCGTCGCGCCGACGCCCATCGACGGCGAATTGTCCATCAGCAGATAGAAATCGATGTAGAGCGGCATGCTCGTGGTGGCGGTCGACGCGCCGGTTACGGTGACACTGGTCTTGCCGATCACGCCGAGAAACATCATCGGGACCGTGGCGGAGAACTGAACCTTCGAGGTGATGATGTTCCCGGCCTTGGTCATGACCGGCGTCATGCTGGTGAGTGTGTAGCCGACCACGCCGTTCATATTGGCGTTGAAGATATTGGTGGCGTCGGTGACGCCGGCCGGGATCGGCCCATCCGAGGTCATCGATCCCGCGGCGATGAAGCCGGGCGCGCTCTTGGCGACCGAGCCGACGCTGGCCGCGTCGATCGCCGCCTGCAATTTGCTGCGCAGCTGGGTGGCCCGCGAATAGTCGACCGCACATCCGACCGCCGATATGATGGGCAGCGACGCAATCGCAAATATTACGGCGATATTGCCGGAGCGGTCGCGACGAAAGCGGTTGAGCAGAGAAGTGAAAGCGCGCATAGGATGCCTGTTCTGGGCCGGTCTTGCGCACATCTTGCCATCGAGAGATTAACTTATAACTTATAAGCATCTATCCTTCGCTACGCTGAACAAACCGTTTGGCCTCGCGACGATTGCTGGTTAATGAATGGCGTGCGGCACCCCCGCGGTTTTCTGATTAGTTCTTGTGCATGGCTGACATCAAACTCACCCTCGTCGTCGCCTGCGCGCTGGTCGATGCCGACAAGCGCGTGCTGCTGGCGCAGCGTCCGGAAGGCAAAGCGCTCGCGGGCCTGTGGGAATTTCCCGGCGGCAAGGTCGAGCCCGGTGAACGCCCCGAACAGACGCTGATCCGCGAACTGCATGAAGAGATCGGCATCGACGTCAGCGAGCCATGCCTGGCGCCGCTGACCTTTGCCAGCCACGCCTACGAGACCTTCCATCTCCTGATGCCGCTCTATATCTGCCGGCGCTGGGAAGGCCAGGTGATCGCCCGCGAAGGCCAGCAACTGGCCTGGGTGCGCGCGGGCAAACTGCGCGACTACCCGATGCCCCCCGCGGACATTCCGCTGATCCCGCATCTGCTGGATTTGCTGTTGTGAGGTGAGCGCGCGGTCACCCACAGCTGTCGTCCTCCGCGAAAGCGGGGGACCCAGTACGCCGCGGCCTCTCGATTCAACCATTGCGGCCTCTGGAATACTGGGTCGCCCGGTCAAGCCGGGCGATGACAGTTGAATGTGCGTTCGCATTCTCGCGACGCATTGCGCCCGAGCTTTGCCAGAAATTCCTTGCCCTCGAATTCAGAGGGCGCAGGGAAGACCGGGTGCGCGCTGCACCCGCGGTCTCGTGTGCAATTGTGCATAAGAATGCGCACACGAGCATACAGGGCAGCGGAGAACACCCGGCCTTCCCTGCGCAGTGGCTTTACGGCTTATAACGCGCTCTCCCCGGTGAGACGGCCTCTATTGCCACCGTCGCCCCCCCGGAAGCGTTGGCTCCCGAAAGACTTGACGCCGTTACGGGCGCCAGGACCACACGACTTCGCCGTACGCTTCAGCCGCGACCGTCAATCGCAACTGTTACGTCCACCGCGACCCGCCCCTCGTCGTGACGATGGCCAACGCCCCTCTGAATGGGACGGGATGGCGATAGATGCGCACTGATTTGGGCCGGACGACAACAGAAATATTTTTGATTTACGGAAACTTTGGACTTGACACGATTTCTGCAAATCGTAAGTGATTTGCCCGTCGGGTTGATTTGCCGCACCCGGACCGCAAGATTGCGCTTGCGGGCGAGGCAACGCAGTTGGCGTTGGCAATCCAGCTAAGCAATTCCGACACGCGTAGTCCGTAGGGCGGGTTCTCTTTAACCCGCCATCTCGCAATCAAGCCGGCGGGTTAAAGCGAACCCGCCCTACGAAGGCCTGCCGATCATGGTCATAGCAAGCGAAAGCGCCGTTGCAGCCGAAACGAGGATTGGTCCTTCCTCAAGCCAATGAGGTAGAGTCCTCGATACTGGGCGTAGCGGCTGCGTCGGGCCTCGGTGGGGTCATTGGTTTCGATCTGCTGCACGTATCCCGCCAATCCGTTCACGAACACAAATCGTGGTCATGTGCAGAAACTGTAAGCACATGCAGTTAACGAATATCCGACGGCGCCGCAGGCATCGTCCAAACAAATGCTGAAATAAACCGGTTGTCATCTCGCTATTTGGGAGAATGAGACTATATGTGGAACATCATCGCGCGCCCCCGGCAGTTATCGATGACTGAGAGCGTTGCGCTCCCGCCTCAACCAAGCAGGCGGTCCATTGTCAAATTCTCCAACATCCGACTTCCGTGAGTGGCTGGTGCCTCCGGTGCTGCTGCCGAACTTTTTCGTCATGCTGATCGCCGCCGCGGTCATTTTTCAAGTTTGATCCGTCCACGCGAGACCGCAGAACAAAACCCGTCAGAAAGTCGCAATGGCCAACAAAGCAACTGTCAGGAACGCGTATGGCGTGCCGGCCATGTTCGCCGGATCAAAAACAGGCAGCGATGACGCTGCCTTCGTCTTTGTCAGGGTTGGAAATGAGGAGCGTCGCATGCGATGGGCCGAATGGGATGCTCTCCCGGCATGGACCGGACCTCGTCCCTCCTGGGGACCGAAGTCTGGCGCCCCATCGACACTCGACCAATCCTAACGGTGCCGGTTCCCTTGTTAGACGCATTGACAGCGTCTTGCGGCAATCGATGCTGCGTTTCGCGACCGCCCCCGGTTGAGGAGAAGGAGAGTAAACAGGCCGCGGCAGGTTGTAATCGCGTGATGGAGTAGCCACCTAAGGAACACGCAGCGTCCGATCCGCATTAAGTCCGGATACGCGACGCCTTAGCCATGCCAAATCCTAACGACGATAGCGGCCAACGGCACGTCGCCCTGACGTGCGCGTCATGGGTCAGGACATCCTATGCCTACCGAACATGCCGCCGTGCGGATCGTCCACAAGCCCTGGGGGGCCCGTGATCTGCACCCCTGGAGCACTATTGACGGCTCTGGTGACGCGATCGGCGAGCTGTGGTTCGAGCGGGCCGACAAGGATGCGCCTACCCCGGCCTTGCTTCTCAAGCTGCTGTTCACCAGCGAACCCTTGTCGATCCAGGTTCATCCGGACGACACTTTCGCGCGCGCGATGGGGATGCCGAACGGCAAGAGCGAAGCGTGGTATATCCTTTCGGCCCAGCCCGACGCACAGATCGGCGCTGGACTAAAGCACCAGGTAACGCCACAGCAATTGCGTGCGTCCATCCAGGACGGGTCGATCGCCGAACTGATGCACTGGCGACCGGTTGCGAAAGACGACGTCATCTACATCCCGGCCGGCACCATCCACGCCATCGGCGCCGGTATTGTGCTCGCAGAAATTCAGCAGCGCAGTGACGCGACATTCCGCCTGTTCGACTATGGCCGGCAGCGCGAATTGCACGAAGACGACGGGGTCGCGGTCGCTCACCCATGGCCGCTTCGAACGCCCTGCAATCCGACCCGCCTTACCGCGGACCGAACGGTCCTCGTCGCCAGCCGGCATTTCGTTCTCGAGCGCGTTGAACTCCCCGAGGGTTCAAGCTGGGCGCTGGTTGCCGAATCGGAAACCTGGATTCTCGTTCTCGGCGGTCACGCCGCCATTGGACTGGCCGCGGCCTCGATCGGGGAAGCCGTCTTCGTTGCCGGCGGCCGCACCAGCATCGAGGTCGGCAGCCATGGATTGAGTGCCTTGATCGCGTATCCGGCGAGCCGGCCGATCGATTCCCTGTTGCAACGGCTTGGTGAAACGCCGGGCAATGCTGCCAATCCGACTGCTCCTGCTGTTCCGCAGTTTGAAGGCGCCAAGGAGCCGCGAACATGACGCCGCTTCGCCGCATCGCCATCATCGGAAATTCACTGCCCCGCCGTTGCGGTATCGCCACCTTCACGACCGATCTGGAACGCGCGCTTTCCAGTTCACGGCCGGATCTGGAGGTCAGCATTGTCGCAATGAACGACCACGGACAAGCCTACGACTATCCCGCTTCGGTTGCCTTGCAGATCAAGGATGACACCATTGAAGATTATGTGCGTGCCGCGGCGTTCTTGAATGCCGGCCGGTTCGACGTCGTCTGCCTGCAACATGAATTCGGAATCTTCGGCGGCGAAGCCGGCGGGCACATCCTCGAGCTGCTTTCACGCCTCAGCATGCCTGTCATCACGACGCTGCACACGGTGCTGGCCAAGCCGACCGCCGCCCAGCGTGCGGTCATGGAGCGCATCGTCGATGCTTCTTCGAAGATCATCGTGATGGCCAACAAGGGCCGCGAGATGCTGCGCAGCGTTTATCGCGTACCCGACAACAAGATCGAGGTGATCGCGCACGGCATTCCCGACTTTCCGTTTGTCGAGCCCGACGCGGCAAAGGCCAAACTCGGATTCAGCGACCGCTCCGTCATTCTGACGTTCGGCCTGCTCTCCCCCAGCAAGGGCATCGAGGTCATGATCGACGCCATGCCCTTGATCCTGGAGCGTCGCGCGGACGCAGTCTATGTCGTGCTCGGCGCGACGCATCCAAATCTGGTGCGCGACCAGGGCGAAGCCTATCGCGAGAGCCTGATGACGCGCGTGCGCGAACTTGGCGTCGAGAACCATGTCGTCTTCCTCGACCAGTTCGTCGATCAGGCAACATTGTTAGAGTTCATTTCGATGTGCGATGTCTACGTCACGCCCTATCTCAACGAGGCGCAGATGACGTCGGGGACGCTGGCCTACAGCTTCGGATTGGGCAAGCCGGTGGTGTCGACGCCGTATTGGCACGCGCTGGAGCTGCTGGATGACGGCCGTGGCGTCATCGTTCCCTTCGGCAACGCGGTCGCGATCGGCAAGGAAATTGCGCAATTGCTCACCAATGCCCCGCGTCGGCAGGCAATGCGCGAGCGCGCCTACACCATCAGCCGATCGATGACATGGGAACGTACGGCCGAACGTTACATGGCCACCTTCGAACATGCGCGCCATGGTGACTGGCTCAAGGTGGTGGCGCGTACCGGGCCGGTCGCGATCGCGCACAGTCCTGCGGCGTCGGACATGCAATTGGATCATTTTCTTTCCATGTGCGACGATACCGGCCTGTTCCAGCATGCGGTGCATTCGGTGCCCGATCGCGCCCACGGCTATTGCGTGGATGACAATGCCCGCGCCTTGCTGCTGGCGTGCGCGCTTAACAATCCGGGCGAAACGCGCTTGTCCGAAGTTTTGACCGCCCGGTTTGCCGCCTTCGTGCAGCATGCGTGGAATCCGGACACCAAACGCTTTCGCAATTTCATGGGCTTCAATCGAACCTGGCTCGAAGATCGCGGCTCCGAAGACAGTCATGGGCGAACATTATGGGCGCTGGGTGAGTGCGCGCGCAGGGACGCAAGCCCGTCGCGACGCCGATGGGCCGCCGCCTTGTTTGCCGAGTCATTGCCGGCCGTCGAGGCCTTCAGTTCGCCCCGCGCATTGGCTTTCACCCTGCTGGGTCTGGACGGCTATTGCGCCGTTGTTCGCGATGATGCGCGCGCCCGGGAAATCCGACATTTTCTCGCCGACAGGTTGATGGCGGGGCTCGCGTCGGTCGAGACGCCGGACTGGACCTGGTTCGAGGAAGGCCTGGCGTATGACAACGCGCGCCTGCCGCAAGCCTTGATGCTGACAGGCATGGCCACGCAAAGTCCCGATTACCTCGCTGCCGGATTGCGATCCCTGCGTTGGCTGATGACACAACAAACGGCTTCGACGGGACATTTCCGTCCCGTCGGCACCACCGGCTTTGGCGAACGGCGCCAACCGCCGCGCGCGTTCGACCAGCAGCCGGTAGAGGCAGCGGCGACGATCGCGGCCTGCCTGACCGCGTGGCGCGCGGAGGGCGACGCGGAATGGAAGACAATCGCAAGCAACGTTTTCGCCTGGTTTCTCGGCCGCAACGATTTGTCGATCGCCCTGGTCGATCCCGAGACCGGCAGTTGCCGGGATGGACTGCATCCCGACCGCGCCAACGAAAACCGCGGCGGCGAGTCGGTCGTGTCCTATCTGCTCGGTCTTGCCGATATTCGTCAGCTGGCGCGCGTCAACGTCAGCGTGACACCGCCCGCGGCGCTTCGCGCCATCGGCGCCTGAGTACATTTTTCCCTCCAGCGAACCGAGGACATCTTGTCGCAAGCCTCCTTCATGAATCGGCAGGCGCTCTATCTGCGCCCCGACCCCGCGCGCGTGATTGTACGCCCGTTCAAGCCCGCGACTGAGCCACGCGATCTCAACCCGACCGACAAGACCCGCGCCAATCATATCGTCGAGCGCGTCCTTGCACTCGACCCGAAGGTCGCAGCCCATCTGCTGGCCGACGTGCTGGAAAACTTTCAGGGCCGGCATCGCAACCTGCTGGAGACGTTCGAGGCCCGAGCCGACGTCATGGAACAGGCGCTGGCGGCTCACGGCGCGTTTTCCAAGATTCAGCGCCAGTTGATCGGCGCTTATTTTCTGAACGAATATTCGTTCGAAGCCTCGGCGCTGTTCAATCCCAGCATCGTGCCGCACCCTGACCAATCGGACGCCCCGACCGGCGGCTTGCGCTTTGTTCTCAGCCTTCGCGCCGTCGGCGAGGGCCATGTATCGTCACTGACGTTTCGCACCGGCACGGTCGCAGCCGATGGCAGCCTGACTGTCGATCCAACGGCCCGTCTCGCTTCCAGCCCCCGGATCAAGCTCCGCGCAGCCGGTCCACATGGCGACGAGGTAGAATTGACGTTCAATCCGCACGAGGAACTCAGCGAGCGTGTCATCTTTCCGATCACGGATTCCCAGTCGAACGGTATTGAAGACGCCCGGTTTGTCGAGTTCAGCGATGGCGGCCGCAAAACCTACTATGCCACCTATACCGCCTATAGCGGCAGGGCGATCCGATCCGAGTTGATCGAGACCAGTGACTTTCAGTCCTTTCGAATGTCGCCGCTGCAAGGGACGGCCGCGCACAACAAGGGCATGGCGCTGTTCCCGCGCAGGATCGAGGGCAAATACGCCATGATCGCGCGCCAGGACAACGAGAATCTTTATCTGATCTATTCGGACGATTTGCACCGGTGGGACGGCGGTCAGGCGATCCTGAAGCCGCAATTTCCCTGGGAGTTCGTGCAGATCGGAAACTGCGGGTCACCGATCGAACTGGATGAAGGGTGGTTGTTGCTCACCCACGGCGTCGGGCCGGTCCGGAAATATTCGATCGGCGCGGCCCTGCTCGACAAGAAAGACCCATCCAAGGTGCTGGCGCGCGCAAGCGAACCTTTGCTGCATCCGGAGGCGTCCGAGCGTGAAGGCTATGTTCCCAACGTGGTCTATACCTGCGGCGCGATGCGCCACAACGACCAGATCATTTTGCCCTACGCCATATCCGACACATACTCCAACTTTGCGACCATCAAGATCGCAGCCCTGCTGCAAGCAATGTCCTGATGGTGCGGAGAAGCTGTTCGTACGGGGGGCCTACTTCAACGTCGGCTTTACCGCTGCCTCGAGACTTCCGCCGGGCCTAGCTCGGTTTTGGCTGGATTTCATGCGGTGCCCAGCCGGACAGCCCGATCACGTCGAAGGCGGCCTGGATCCGGCCGTCGCGATTGGCCAAGCGCTCGCGCAACGAAGATTGAACCGCTCCTCAACCCGCTGGCGCTGACCCCGTTCGCCCGCGCGGCGCGGCGCGTTTCGGCGGGTCGCCGAGCCGCGCCCTGAGGTGCGGTATCATGAAGTCAAGGAAAGCGCGCAATTTGACCGGCATGAAGCGATTTGGCGAGTAGACAAAGCCAACGGGCTGCGGTGGCGGCTGAAAATCTTGAAGCAGCGGCGTGAGATCTCCCGATTTGATCGCTTCGGCGACGTGGTAGGAAAACGCTTCGGTGATTCCAATGCCGGCACGCGCGGCATCGCAGGCCGACTCGAGGTTGCTTACGACGAGCCGCGACCGCACGGGCACGACGTATTCAGCCTTGTCCCGGCTGAACCTCCACGACGATGGCGATTGAAGCGGCGGATAGCTGATGCAGTCGTGCCGCGACAGGTCTTCGGGCGATTTGGGCGTCCCGCGGGATTTCAGGTAGGCGGGGCTCGCGCACATCACGCGCCGAATTTCTCCGATCCGGACTGCGATCAGACTGCTGTCGGCAAAGGTGCCGTGGGTAAGGGCGCCGATGCGAAGGGCAACATCGACGTGCTCCTCCAGCAGATTGGCCGCGCGGTCCTGCAAGGAGAGCTGGACGTCGACCTCCGGAAATGTCGCCAGAAACTCCGCCAGGACCGGTTGCAGATACAGGCGGCCGAGGGCGACCGGCGCCGATACGCAGAGATCGCCGCGCGGCGTCGTGTACTCGCCGGAGGCGGCGCGTTCGGCTTCCGCCACATCGGCGAGAATCCGCTTCGCTGCGGCGATGTAGGAGCGGCCCGCATCCGTCGGCACGAGCGCACGGCTCGAGCGGTTGAACAGCTTGGTCTGCAGGTGCGCTTCGAGCTCGGAGACTTTCCGGCTGACCGTTGCGAGCGGCGTTTTCTGCCGGCGCGCCGCCGCCGACAAACTGCCGGCCTCGGCAACCGCCAGCACCACCGACATGGCTTCGAAGCGGTCCATTGGATGTTTCCATTTTGTGGAAGGGTGTTTCTCAATTTTACCAGATACCAATCATTTTCGGAAGGGTCTAGTTACGACCGCACAGCAACGGACTGACCCCCAACCCCGAATTCCAGGAGACCGACATGACTTCGATCCAAACCAAAGGCATCGCCCTCATCACCGGCGCATCGACGGGCATCGGCGCCATCTACGCCGACCGGCTGGCCAAGCGCGGCCATGACCTCATTCTGGTCGCCCGCAACAAGGATCGGCTCGCCTCCCTGGCGCGCCGGATCGCCGGCGATACCGGCCGCAACGTCGAGACGGTCGAAGCCGATCTCACCGTCGCTGCGGATCTTGGGCGCGTCGGGGACATCCTGCGGACCAACGCCGGCATCTCCATGCTCGTCAACAATGCGGGCGTCGGCGCCACGGGGCCGCTGGTCTCCTCCGACATCGACAAGATGGAGGACATGATCAGCCTGAACGTCACCGCGCTGACGCGGCTGACCTATGCGGCGGCGCCGGGATTTGTTGCCCGCGGCAACGGCACGATCATCAACATTTCATCGATCGTCGCGATCGCGCCGGAGGTGCTGAACGGTGTCTATGGCGGCACCAAAGCGTTCGTGCTCGCGTTCAACCACTCGCTGGTTCACGAGCTCACGGGCAAGGGCGTCCGCGTGCAGGCGGTGCTGCCGGGCGCGACGGCCACCGAATTCTGGGATGTCGCCGGCATGCCGGTTCATCATTTGCCGCAGCAGATGGTGATGTCGGCCAACGACCTGGTCGACGCTGCCCTCGCGGGCCTCGACCTTGGCGAGACCGTGACCATCCCGTCGCTGCCCAACCAGGCGGAATGGGATCGTTATGAGGCGGCGCGCCGCGCGATGTCGGACAAGATTTCGAGCGCCATCGCGGCCCCCCGCTACAACCTGCGCAACCACGAGCGCATCAGCGCCTAGCAACAAGTTCAGCCGAACATTGAATTGAAACCAGCAGCACCCTGACAACGGAGTTCACCATGTCATACATTGCAACTCAGCTTCCGACCCCGGCACTAAGCCCATTTGTCCGCTGGCGTGATCATGCCGAACACCTGCTCGCCTACGCCGAGCCGGTCAGCCGCGCCGGGCTCTATGTTTCGCTCGCGGTCATCTACGCCTGGTTCGGCGGGATGAAGTTTACCGAATACGAGGCCAACGGGCTGGTGCCGCTGGTGGAGAACAGTCCGCTCGTCGGCTGGTTCTATGCCCTGCTTTCGGTCCGCGGTTTCTCCACCTTCCTCGGTTTTGTAGAGCTCAGCATCGGGCTCTTGATCGCCCTCAGATTGGCGAGCCCGATCTTTTCCGCGGCCGGCGGCCTGCTCTCGGCCGGGCTCTTCGTCACGACCCTGAGCTTCATGATCTCGACGCCCGGCGTCGTCGTGCCCGAGCTCGGCTTCCCCGCGATCTCGGTCGCGCCGGGTCAGTTCCTCCTGAAAGATGTCGGCCTGTTCGCCGCCTCCTTCTGGGTGTTCGTCGACTCGCTGAAGACCCTGGTTCGCAAGTGATCAACCTTCCAAACAAGATGGAGCAAGAACATGAGCAAGCGATTGGACTACAGCCAGGTTGCACCGGCAGGCGTGAAAGCGCTGGGCGGCGTCTATGGCTACGTCATGCAGAGCGGCCTTTCCTCCACTCTGGTCGACCTGGTCTACTTGCGGATTTCCCAGATCAACAACTGCGCCTATTGCCTCGACATGCACACGCGCGACCTGCTCAAGAAGGGGCAGAAGATCGAGAAGCTCGCGCTGCTGCAGGCCTGGGCGGAAGCCGGCAATTTGTTCGATGAGCGCGAACGCGCCGCGCTGGCATGGGCCGAGACGGTGACCCGTGTCGCGGATACCGGCGTGCCGGATGACGCGTATCAGGCCGCCCGCGCCGTGTTCGAGGAGCGGGAGCTCGTCGACCTCACGATCGCGATCGGCCTGATGAACGCCTACAACCGTCTGGCCATCAGCTTTCGCAACACGCCGCAGGCAGCAATCGAGAGTTTGAAGGCGGCATAGTCCGCGAACAAGTCAGAACAGAAGGACCAGCAACATGAGCGTCATCGTCAGAGCCGCCGCCGTGCAGATCAGCCCCGTGTTGTACAGCCGCGAAGGGACCGTGGAGAAGGTCATCAGGAAGATCCGCGAACTCGGCAAGCAGGGTGTCCGGTTCGCGACCTTCCCCGAAACCATCATTCCCTATTACCCGTATTTCTCCTTCGTGCAGCCGGCCTATGCCCTCGGCAAGGAGCATCAGCGTCTGCTCGAGCAGTCGGTGACGATCCCGTCCGCCGAGACCGATGCGATCGGCGAGGCGGCGCGAGAGGCTGGCATGGTGGTCTCGATCGGCGTCAATGAACGCGACGGCGGCACGATCTACAACACCCAGCTGCTGTTCGACGCCGACGGCACGCTGGTCCAGCGCCGCCGCAAGATCACGCCGACCTATCACGAGCGGATGATCTGGGGCCAGGGCGACGGCTCGGGGCTGCGCGCCGTCGACAGCGCCGTCGGGCGCATCGGACAGCTCGCCTGCTGGGAGCACTATCTTCCCTTGGCGCGTTATGCGCTGATGGCCGACGGCGAGCAGATCCACTCGGCGATGTATCCCGGGTCGATCTTCGGTCCCCTGTTCGCGCAGCAGACCGAAATCAATGTTCGCCAGCACGCGCTCGAATCGGGCTGCTTCGTTGTCAGCGCCACAGGGTGGCTCGATGCCGAGCAGCAGGCGCAGATTGCAAAAGATACCGGCGGTCCTGTCGGGCCGATTTCCGGCGGCTGCTTCACGGCGATCATCGGCCCCGATGGTCAGATCATCGGCGAACCGCTCAAGGCCGGCGAAGGCGCGGTGATCGCGGATCTGGACTTCGCGCAGATCGACGCCCGCAAGCGACTGATGGACGCGCGCGGCCACTACAGCCGTCCTGAACTGCTTAGCCTGCTGATCGACCGGACGCCGACGGCCCACGCTCACGAGCGCGCGGGACACCCGAAGATCGAGGGATCGCGCGCCGTTGGCGGGAATATCTCCGACGCCGCATGAGGACCGGTTTGCCACCTGGCGCCGAGGGCGGACATTTGGCGTCCGCTTCACCGCCGCCTCCAGACTCGCTTTCGCAGAGCCCGGCCGCAGCGATTGGTGGCGCTACCGGCCGCCAGTGTCCTTTGCCAGTTCGGTCAGCTTCGTACCGACGTCGTGAAGTATCCCCTGGAATGTCTTCAGATCGCGTTCGGACAGGTTGCCGAACAGCAGTTTGGCAAACTCGGTCGTCTCCGATTGCAATCTTGCGAAGGATTTTTGCCCTTTCGCCGTCAGAACAATGACGGCAGCACGCCGATCCGTCGGGTGTGCCGTGCGACGGACAAAACCGGTCTCCTCAAGCGCATCGATGAGCGTGGTTACGTTACGCGGCGTGACCTTCAGTTCCGCGGCCAATTCCGCCTGCGTCATCCGCTCGGCCCCACCCAGCACCCACAACACTTGCGCCCTTGTTTGCGTCAGGCCGCGCTCGGCCAGGCCGCGCTGCATATCCGCCGACATGAGCGTTGTGACCAGAAACAGCTGCGACAGCACGTCGCGGCAAAGTGATGTATTATATACATTGTGTACCATATTCACGATGTGCTCTATACCAATTCGATTGTCATTTGGAGTCCTGTCGTGCTCGCCACCAATACCGCTTCCCAGGAAAATATCGCATTGATGCGTGACGCCTTCGCCGCCTTGACCCGCAGGGACCTTGCGGCTGCCGCCGAGTTCCTGTCGCCGGACTTCATCATTAACTTGGCCGGGGTGCCGCATCAAATGCGCGGCCGGCGCATATGGCGCAGGAATTTGGAAGCCTTCTTCAACGCTTTTCCCGACATTCAGATCGAAACGCAGGACATGTTTGCGGCCGACGACAAGGTGGCGGTGCGTCTTCGCTTTACCGGAACGCACACCGGCGAGTTCCTGGGAAATCAGCCGACCGGAAAGCGCGTCGATTACCAAAGCTACGAACTGTACCGCATTGCCGATGGCAAGATCGCCGAGGAATGGATCTGCTCCGACATGCTGACGATCCTGACCCAGATCGGCGCATTTCCTGCCAGGCATCTCATGCTGATGTGGCTTGCCGGATACCGTGTGTGGTTTGCGGCGGGCGTCGGCCTGCTTGCGGGGGTGATTTCGACGCTGATGCTGTCCTCCATCGCAGCCTGACCAGACGGACCACGAATCACAATTCTACTTCGTCTTCCCCTTCACCGCCGCCTCCAGGCTCGCTTTCGCCGAACCCGGCCGCAGCGGTTTGGGCTGGCTCTCATGCGGCGCCCAGCCGGACAACCAGATCACGTCGAAGGTGGCGCGGATGCGGCCGTCCGAATCGGCAAAGCGTTCGCCGTAGATCTCTGCCATCCGCAGCAGCGTGGCGCGGCGGGTCGGCACCCGCCGGCGCTCGACCAGAATATTGGTCGCGCCCATCCTTCTCAGATCGGCCATCAGCGCCAACGCGCTGTCGTAGCGCACTATGAGGCGATCGACGTCGGTGACCGGCAGCGCAAAGCCCGCGCGCTGCAACAGCGCACCGACATCGCGCAGATCGGCAAAGGGTGCGACGCGCGGTGACACCCCGCCCTCGCATTCCGCCTCCGCCGCCGCAAACGACTGCCGCAGTTCGGTCAGCGTATCGCCGCCGATCATCGTCGCCAGCAGCAATCCATCCGGCCGCAGCGCGCGCCTGATTTGCGCCAGCACGCCAGGTAGATCGTTGACGAATTGAAAGGCCAGCGCGGACACCGCGAGATCAAGCGATTCCGGCGCGAGCCGCAGCGTTTCCGTTTCATCCGGATCGATCCGGGTGATGGATTTGAAACGATCGGCCAGCGGCTTGCGCAGCAGCTCGCACGGCGTCCAGATTTCGGTGGCGTCGGAGAAATTCCGCATCACCGCCGCCAGCCGCTCTTCCATGTCCTCGGTGACGCGATCGAGCAGGAACGTCGCTGGCCCAAGGCGCTGCGCACGATCCTGCCGGGCGCGCAACAGCGCGCGGTCGAACAGGATGGGTGCGGTGGTCGGGTGCGAGGACATGCCGGTTGGTACGCCGATCGCCCAGTCTCTGGCAATCCGGTGCTTGAGCAGTTTGTTCAGCAGCGCTAG
The DNA here is from genome assembly GCF_018130085.1 of Bradyrhizobium sp. AUGA SZCCT0169. Taxonomy (NCBI): domain Bacteria; kingdom Pseudomonadati; phylum Pseudomonadota; class Alphaproteobacteria; order Hyphomicrobiales; family Nitrobacteraceae; genus Bradyrhizobium; species Bradyrhizobium sp. AUGA SZCCT0169. Next base: position 45,630 of record NZ_JAFCMC010000013.1, read on the forward strand.
CCTCACCCCATGGACGCCGAGGCATCACCACCACGCTCCATTTCCGGCCATTTGCGCGGCGCGTTGAGCGCGTGCCGCGCGGTGTTCGCGCATATTCCAAGGCTGGCGCTCGACATTGCGCTGCCATCGCTGTGCGTGTCCTGCCGCGAGCCGGTCGATGGCGAGGGTGTCTGCGCCGAATGCTGGGCCAAATTGTCGTTCATCGAACCGCCCTACTGCCCGCGGCTCGGCATTCCCTTTGTGTACGACCCCGGGCCCGATTTGCTGTCGATGGAGGCGATTGCCAATCCGCCGGCCTACCAGCGCGCCCGCGCTGCCGTGCGCTACGACGATGTCGCGCGCACGCTGGTCCATTCGCTGAAATATCAGGACCGCACCGATCTGGCGCCCGCGATGGGGCGCTGGATGGCCCGCGCGGGCCAGGAATTGCTCGACGAGGCCGACGTGCTGGTCCCGGTTCCCCTGCATTGGCGGCGTGGCTGGAGCCGCCGCTACAACCAGTCCGGCGCGCTGGCGCGGGTGATTTCGCGTCAAACCGGGGTCAAACTGGCCTGCGAGGCACTCCGGCGGGTCCGGGCAACCGAACAGCAGATCGGGCTGTCGCGCTCGCAGCGGGCCAGCAACGTGCAGGGCGCGTTCAAGGTCGCCCCCGACCGCAGCGCCGACATCCAGGGCCGCCGCGTGGTCCTGATCGACGACGTCCTGACCTCCGGCGCCACGACCGACGCCTGCGCCCGTGCCTTATTGCGCGCCAAGGCCGCGCAGGTCGACGTGCTGGTATTCGCGCGGGTTGTGGACACCCACCGGGCTCCCATATAATTCAAAGACTTGTAATCCAAAGACTTGCCATTTCCGGAACTTGCGAACCAGAGCGCTCCATGACCGCTGCCGTTGAAATCTACACCCGCCCGGGCTGCGGTTACTGCACCGCGGCCAAATCGCTGCTGACGCGCAAGAATGCCGCGTTTACCGAACTCAGCGTATCCAACGACCCTTCCTATCGCGAACAGATGTACGATCGGGCCGGCGCCGGCGCGACGTTTCCGCAAATCTTCATCGGCGCAACCCATGTCGGTGGCTGCGACGAGCTTTACGCGCTGGACCGCGCGGGCAGGCTCGATGCATTGCTGGCGGGAGAAAAGGCCTCGTCATGAGCGCTGCCACGACCTTCACCGCCGCGATGGTGCAGATGCGCACGTCCCTGCTGCCGGAGCCGAGCCTCGAGCAGGGCATGAAGCTGATCCGGGAAGCTGTGGCGCAGGGCGCTGATTATGTGCAAACCCCTGAGGTGAGCAACATGATGCAGCTGAACCGCAAGGCGCTGTTCGAGCATCTGGCGAGCGAAGAGGACGACAAGTCGCTGAAGGCTTATCGCGCGCTGGCGGCGGAGCTGAAGGTCCATCTGCATGTCGGCTCGCTGGCGCTGCGCTTCTCGCCGGAACGCGCGGTCAACCGTTCGTTCCTGATCGGGCCCGACGGCAATCTGCTCGCCAGCTACGACAAGATCCATATGTTCGACATCGACCTGCCCGGCGGCGAGAGCTACCGCGAGTCCGCCAATTACCAGCCGGGCGAAACCGCCGTGATCTCGGACCTGCCGTGGGGCCGGATCGGGCTCACGATCTGCTACGACGTGCGCTTTCCGGCGCTCTACCGCGCGCTCGCCGAAAGCGGCGCGTCGTTCCTGTCAGTGCCGTCCGCCTTCACCAAAAAGACCGGCGAGGCGCATTGGCATATCCTGCTGCGCGCCCGCGCCATCGAGACCGGCTGCTTCGTGTTCGCCGCCGCGCAATGCGGCATGCATGAGAACAAGCGCGAGACCTACGGACACTCACTGATCATCGCGCCCTGGGGCGAGATCCTCGCCGAGGGCGGCGCCGAGCCCGGCGTGTTCCTGGCCGAAATTGACACCTCAAGGGTCGAGACCGCGCGCAAAACCGTGCCGTCGCTGCAGCACGGCCGGCGCTTCGGCATCGCCGATCCCAAGGCCGGCCCGGAACATCTGCATCTGGTCCGGGGCTCGGCATGATCCGCTACAACCTGCGCTGCGAGCGGGGCCATGCTTTCGAAAGCTGGTTTCAGAGCTCGACGGCCTATGAGAGCCAGGAAAAGCGCAGGCTGGTGAGCTGTCCGTCGTGCGGCTCGGTCAAGGTCGAGCGCGCCATCATGGCCCCGCAGGTCGTCAGCAAGAAGGGCCGTGAAGATTCGCGTCGCGTGCCCGCTGCGGAAGTCGCAGGCCCGGAAGGTGCGCCCACCGAGGCCACGCCGCTGTTGATGGCGCAGGAGCTCGAGCTGCGCGCCAAGATCAAGGAATTGCGCGATCACATCACCAAGAACGCCGATAATGTCGGCGAGCGCTTTCCCAACGAAGCGCGCAAGATGCATTACGGCGATATCGAGCACCGCCCGATCTATGGCGAGGCGTCACCCGACGAAGCCCGCGCCCTGATCGACGAAGGCGTTGAGGTCTCGCCGCTGCCGGTGCTGCCGGACGATCGGAATTGACGCGCTTTCTGTAACTATTTTTCCGTCATTGCGAGCGTAGCGAAGCAATCCACACTTACTTCGCTGCTCGATGGATTGCTTCGCTTCGCTCGCAATGACGGTAGCTACGCCGCCACCAGCAGCGCCACCCCCGCCACGATCAAAACAATCCCCGACAATTCCCGCGCCGACATAGGCTGCTTGAACGAATAATACGCCACGGCTTGCGCGAACAGCACCTCGACCAGCGCCAGCGTGCGGACATTGGCGGCCGCCGTCAGCGCAAACGCCAGAAACCAGAATTGCGACGCGAATGCGCCCATGAAGCCCGCCAGCATCGAGGGCCTCCATAAGCCCAGGATCTTTCGGAGCACGTCGGGCGCGCGGAACAGCAGATAGACCGTCAGCACCAGCGTTTGCACGAACAGGCCGAACACCAGCGTGTAGGACGCCGCCGTGACGAAGGAAACGTCAGGCACCGTGATGATGGCGCCGCGAAAGCCGATCGCCGACAGCGCAAAGCAGCCGGCGGCGACCAGGCCGATGATGGTCGGCTTTAACTCGGCAAAGCCCTTTTCACCACCCGGCCGCAGCGCGGTGATGACAACGCCGATGGTCGCGATCAGGATCGCGACCACTTTCAGCACGGTGAGATGATCGCTGAGGAAGATGAAGCCGAAGATCGCGGTCTGGATCGCCTCGGTCTTGAGGTACGCCGTCGTCACCACGAACGAGCGGTCGTTCATCGCCAGCAACATCAGGCCCGTAGCGACAATTTGGCTGAGCGCGCCGAGCAACAGCCACGGCCAGAACGCGGCGGTCGGCCACGGGATGGGGTCGCCGGTCACGGCGATCACGACCGTGAAGAAGATGATCGAGAACGGGAAGCCGAACAGGAAACGGATATTGGTCGCGCCCCAGGTCCCGAGCGGCCCCGTCAGCGACCGCTGCATCGCATTGCGCGCGACCTGGCCGAGGGCTGCAATGATGGTGAAGGGAATCCAGAGCGAGGCAATCGTGAACATGAAAATACCGGCGGAAGGGTGCCGCACCGTGCCGGTCGCGGCGCACGGGGTCAACCGAAACGGCGCATGACAGGATTGCGTGTGATCCGAGTCTTAGCTGCGCTGCGGGAGAGTTGAGTAAGGGGCCAACAAATTCGGTTGTCATACGCGGGCTTGACCCGCGTATCCATCATCTTCGAAGAGTATGGATTGCCGGGTCAAGCCCGGCAATGACGCGCATCTACATCTCCTCGGCGACCACCATGTAGTTCACGTCCATGTCGGACGAGATGCTCCATTTGTCGGCGAGCGGACTATAGACCACGCCGGCCTGTTCGGTGATGGCGAGGCGGTTGTTGGCGAGGTGCTGCGCGAGTTCGTCGGGGGTGACGAACTTGTTCCACTCATGGGTGCCGCGCGGCAGCCAGCGCAGCACATATTCGGCGCCGACGATCGCCAGCGCGAAGCTCTTCCAGTTGCGGTTCAGCGTCGAGAGCACCATCATCCCGCCCGGCTTGAGCATCGCCGCGCAGCGGTCGAGGAAGACGCCCACGTCAGTGACGTGCTCGACCACTTCCATCGCCAGCACGATGTCGAAGCGCTCGCGCACGTCCATCTCCTCGGCCGTGGTGCAGCGGTAGTCGATCGACAGATGGCCCTTGTCGGCGTGCAGCTTGGCGGCGGCGATGTTGGTCGCGGAGGGATCGATCCCGATCACCTGCGCGCCCAGCCGCGTGAACGGCTCGCACAAGAGGCCGGCGCCGCAGCCGATATCGAGGATGCGCAGGCCGCCCAGGCAATTCAGGCTTTTGACATTGCGCTCGAACTTGCGGCAGGCGGCGTCGCGGATATAGGTCAGCCGCAGCGGATTGATCTTGTGCAGCGGGGCCATCTTGCCCTTGGGGTCCCACCACTCGTCCGACAGTTTTGAGAATTTTGCGACTTCGGCCGGGTCGACCGTGCTCCCCGATGCGCCGGCGTGATTTGTTTGCATGGCCATGGATGGCGCGCCGCTCCTATCGCGCGGTGATGGCATTGCGGAATTCCAGCGGCGAGGCAATCATTTTGATGATCTTGCCGCCTTCTCCGACGCCGAAGATCTCCACGTCGCCGTAGTTGAACAGGCGGCCAAGGATGCTCTGGTTGACGTCGACGCTCTCGACCTTGTCGAGACTCATCTCGAACGTCTTCCGCTGGATGAATCCGGTCTTGTGGACGACGCGCAGATTGGTGACGTCGATCTCGGTGATCCAGCGGTGGAACCAGGCGGTCACGGTCTTGTACGCCGCGAAAATCGCGACGATCGCCGCGAGCGACATGCAGACCAGCGCCAGGGGTCCCGGCGGGACCAGACCCGAGGCCACGAAGAGCGCAATCGCCACGACCCAGCCCACAATCGCCGGCAGGAAGAAAATCCAGTGCGCATTGCTGGAATACAGCACCTTCTCATCGGGCTGCAGGATATCGTCGATATAACGCCCCATCCACCTGACCTAAATTGCGCCTGACCTGAATTAACCCGCTACCACAGCATTTTGCGCCATTTTAGACCGAAAATGCACCCGGATGCTTGCCCCGGGACGCGCCGCTATGTATACGCCGCTTTCGGCCCGGACGCTCCATTTTCGTGCGGGCCACCATACTTATCCTCACAGGGAATGCACGCGTCGTCATGGGCCGCCTCGTGATGAAATTCGGCGGTACATCCGTCGCCAATATCGACCGAATCCGCAACGTCGCGCGTCACGTCAAGCGCGAAGTCGATGCCGGACACGACGTCGCCGTGGTGGTGTCGGCGATGTCCGGCAAGACCAACGAACTGGTGGACTGGTGCCGCGACGCCTCGCCGATGCACGACGCCCGCGAATATGACGCGGTGGTCGCCTCCGGCGAACAGGTCACGTCCGGACTGCTGGCGATCGCGCTGCAGGCGCTCGGCATTCAGGCCCGCTCTTGGCAGGGCTGGCAAATCCCGATCCGGACCTCGGACGCGCACGCCTCGGCGCGGATCCTCGACATCGACGGCACCGAGATCATCAACCGTTTCAAGGACCGCAAGGAAGTCGCCGTCATCGCCGGCTTCCAGGGCATCAACCCGCAGACGGGCCGAATCACCACGCTGGGGCGCGGCGGTTCGGACACCTCGGCGGTGGCGATCGCCGCCGCCATCCATGCCGATCGCTGCGACATCTACACCGACGTCGACGGCGTCTATACCACCGACCCGCGCGTGGTTCCCAAGGCGCGGCGGCTCGACAAGATCGCCTTCGAGGACATGCTGGAACTGGCCTCCCAGGGCGCCAAGGTCCTGCAGGTGCGCTCGGTGGAACTCGGCATGGTGCATAGTATGCCGGTTTTCGTCCGTTCCAGCTTCGACAAGCCCGAGGATATCGACCCGCACGCCACGCCGCCGGGCACGCTGATCTGCAGCGAGGAGGAAATCATGGAAAACCACGTCGTCACCGGCATCGCCTTCTCCAAGGACGAAGCCCAGATTTCCGTGCGCCAGATCGAGGACAAGCCGGGCGTTGCCGCCGCGATCTTCGGACCGCTCGCGGACGCCAACATCAATGTCGACATGATCGTGCAGAACGTCTCCGAGGACGGCAAGACCACCGACCTGACCTTCACGGTGCCGGCCTCCGACTATACCCGCGCCAGGGACACCATCACCGCGGCCAAGGACAAGATCGGCTACAAGCGGCTGGACAGTGCCACCGACGTCGCCAAGGTGTCGGTGATCGGCAGCGGCATGCGCAGCCATGCCGGCGTCGCCGCCCAGGCGTTCACCGCACTTGCCGCGCGAAATATCAATATCCGCGCCATCACCACCTCCGAGATCAAGTTCTCGGTGCTGATCGACGCCGCCTATACCGAGCTTGCGGTGCGCACGCTGCACACGCTCTATGGGCTCGACCAGGCGTAGGGCGACGTTACGGCGGCGGATGACCCTTCCTCGTCATGCCCCGGTGCGCAATTGTGCACCTGAGGGCGTGCGTAGCACGAGCCCGGAATCCATCTCACCACGAGGTCCGCAGCCCAATGGCTTCCGGGCTCGCGCCAAGAGGGCGCGCCCCGGAATGACGCGGGGATAGAGCGCGAATCGTGATCGGAACGGTCCCGCTCAAGCAGCCACCGTGCGGAGTTAGATTTTCTCTTAGCTACCGCAGCATTGGCCTGACACAGACGTTATTGCTACTGGCAGGCGTTTTGCTTGGCAAAGCAAGCCTCGATTGGCTATACGGCCTGACAGGTGCGCTGCCGCAAACTGTGCCACAGTTTGGCGATCCCGATTCGGCCGGGAACGATGGTTTTGGTGGCGGCTTGCGGCGGCGCCGAATGAATAAAATTGTTGCTATTGTTGAGTTTTACGCCAGTGCCCGGCCACCCGGCACGCTGGTCTCGCGGGGGAGGATTTTGGCAGATGCGGAGCACGTCGGGAGGCCCCCGCGTCTTGTTGAGACGGCTCCGCGAAACCATGGCGGAGCAGGTCTCCGCTCAGGAGCGGCTGGACAAGATTGTGGTCCTGATCGCGGCCAACATGGTGGCCGAGGTGTGCTCGACCTACGTGCTGCGCGTCGATAACACGCTCGAACTCTACGCCACCGAGGGTCTGAACCGCGACGCCGTCCATAGAACGGTTCTGAGCGCGCATGAGGGCCTGGTCGGCCTGGTCGCCAGCGAGGCCACCCCGCTCAACCTCTCCGACGCGCAAACCCACCCGGCGTTCTCGTTCCGCCCGGAAACCGGCGAAGAAATCTATCATTCGTTCCTCGGCGTGCCGATCCTGCGCGCCGGCAACACGCTCGGCGTGCTGGTGGTGCAGAATCGCGCCAAGCGCACTTACGTCGAGGAAGAGGTCGAGGCGCTGCAGACCACCGCGATGGTGCTCGCCGAGATGATCGCCTCCGGCGAGCTGGCGGCGCTGGCGCAGCCCGGCGCGGAACCCGCCGCGCGGCATTCCATGCACAAGGCCGGCGCGATCCTGTCCGACGGCATCGCGCTCGGCCACGTCGTGCTGCACGAGCCGCGCGTCGTCATCACCAATTACATTGCCGAAGACCTGCCGAAGGAAATCAAGAAGCTGGACGCGGCGCTGACCAAGCTGCGCGCCGATCTCGACCGCATGCTGGAGCGCGGCGACGTCGCCGAGGGCGGCGAGCACCGCGAGGTGCTGGAAGCCTACCGCATGTTCGCCAACGACCATGGCTGGTCGCACAAGCTGCACGAGGCGGTCGCCACCGGCCTCACCGCGGAAGCCGCCGTCGAGCGCGTGCAGTCCGACACCCGCGCGCGCATGCTGCGTTCGACCGATCCCTATTTGCGCGACCGCCTGCACGACCTCGAAGACCTCGGCCACCGCCTGATGCGGCAATTGGTCGGCCAGGACCACGCGCCGTCACGCGAACAGCTGCCCGACAATGCGATCCTGATCGCGCGCGCGATGGGCCCGGCCGCCCTGCTCGACTATGACCGCAAGCGCCTGCGCGGCCTCGTGCTGGAGGAAGGCACCGCCAATTCGCACGTCTCGATCGTGGCGCGCGCGCTCGGCATTCCCGCGGTCGGCGAAATCCCCAACGCGCCGGGGCTCGCCGATCCCGGCGACGCCATCATCGTCGATGGCACCTCGGGCTCGATCTATGTGCGCCCTTCGGCCGAGATCGAATCGGCCTATGCCGAGCGGGTAAGATTCCGCGCGCGTCGGCAGGCGCAATATTCGGCGCTGCGCGACAAGCCCTGCGTGACCAGGGACGGCCAGAAGATCGAGCTGATGATCAATGCCGGCCTCGTCATCGACCTGCCGCATATCGACGACACCGGCAGCGCCGGCATCGGCCTCTTCCGCACCGAGCTGCAGTTCATGGTCGGCCAAAGTCTGCCGCGCACCTCTGACCAGCTCGCGCTGTATCGCACGGTGCTGGACGCGGCGGGATCGAAACCGGTCACGTTCCGCACGCTCGACATCGGCGGCGACAAGGCGCTGCCCTATATGGAAACCGTGATCGAGGAAAATCCCGCGCTCGGCTGGCGCGCGATCCGGCTCGGGCTCGACCGGCCCGGCCTGCTGCGCGGCCAGATTCGCGCGCTATTGCGCGCCGGCGGCGGCCGCGCGCTGAAGATCATGTTCCCGATGATTTCGGAAGTCGCGGAGTTCGATCAGGCCAAGGCCATCGTCGAGCGCGAGCTGACCTATCTGCGTCAGCACGGCCACGCGCTGCCGGAACGCATCGACGTCGGCACCATGGTCGAAGTGCCGGCGCTGCTTTACCAGATGGACGAACTCCTGAAGAAGGTCGATTTCATCTCGATCGGATCGAACGATTTGTTCCAGTTCATGTTCGCGGTCGACCGCGGCAATGCCAAGGTCTCCGAACGGTTCGACACCATGTCGGCGCCGATCTTGAGGGCCTTGCGCGACATCGTGCGCAAGGCCGATGCGGCAAAGAAAAGCGCCTCGCTGTGCGGCGAGATGGCGTCAAAACCGCTCGGCGCGCTGGCGCTGATCGCGCTTGGTTACCGCTCGCTGTCGCTGTCGGCGACCGCGCATGGCCCGGTGAAAGCGCTGATCCTCGATCTCGATGCCAGGAAGGCCGAGGCCGTCATGATGCCGCTGCTCGAAGCGCCGGCCGGCAGCGTCTCGATCCGGCAGAAACTGACGGAATTCGCGGAAGCCGAAGGGTTGTCGTTGTAGCGAGGCTCTGCCCCGACAACGCCCCCTTCCCTTTGCGCCATTGAGAACTCCGACATGTTACCCGAAGCCAAACTCGATATCCTGCTCGCCCATCACGCTTCGCTCGAGGCGGAGCTGCTCGGCCAATTGAGCTCGGAGAAATACGTCCAGATCACGCGCGAGCTCGCCGAGCTCAATCCGCTGATCGATGCCGTCAAGGCCTATCGCGCAGCGCGCGGCGAAATAACCGACACCGAGACGTTGCTGGCGGATTCCGCCGCCGATCCTGACATGCGCGGCATGGCGGAAGCCGAGCTCGAAACGCTGCAGACGCGCGTTGGCGAACTCGAGCAGAAGATCCGCGTCGCGCTGTTGCCGAAAGACGCGATGGACGACCGCAACGTGATGCTGGAAATCCGCGCCGGCACCGGCGGCGACGAAGCCTCGCTGTTCGCCGGCGACCTGTTTCGGATGTATGAGCGTTTTGCCGCGCTGCAGGGCTGGAAGGTCGAGGTGATCTCCGCCAGCGAGGGCACCATGGGCGGCTACAAGGAAATCATCGCCGAAGTGCAGGGCCGCGGCGCGTTCGCCAAACTGAAATTCGAATCCGGCGCGCACCGCGTGCAGCGCGTGCCCGACACCGAGACGCAGGGCCGCATCCACACCTCGGCGGCAACCGTTGCTGTCTTGCCCGAGGTCGAGGATGTCGATGTCGACATCAAGAACGAGGACTTGCGGATCGAGACCATGCGCGCACAGGGCGCCGGCGGCCAACACGTCAACAAGACCGAATCCGCGATCCGCATCACCCACATCCCGACCGGCATCGTGGTCATGATGCAGGACAGCCGCTCGCAGCACAAAAACCGCGCCTCGGCGATGAACATCCTGCGCTCGCGCATCTATGACGCCGAACAGCAGCGCATCAATGCGGCGCGCTCGGCCGACCGCCGCGAGAAAGTCGGCTCCGGCGACCGCTCCGAGCGCATCCGCACCTATAATTTCCCGCAAGGCCGTGTCACCGATCACCGCATCAACCTGACGCTCTATAAATTGCCGCAGGTGATCGCGGGCGAAGCACTGGGCGAACTGATCGACGCACTGACGACCGAGCATCAGGCCGCCCAACTCGCCGCCCAGGGCGCCGCGGCGTGAGTGCCCTGCTCCGGCTCTTGCTGAGGCGCTCCTACAATCTCGCTGTCGTCCCTGCGAACGCAGAGACCGATAACCACCGGCCTTGGTTGTTGCGCGATACGTCAACTACGACCGCCCGCCTCGAAAAGCCGCGGCGTATGGGTCCCTGCGTTCGCAGGGACGACGGATGGATAGATTTTTGCGAGGTCGTCAGGTGACAGATTCCTTCGCCGGACAAACCGTCGAGACCGCGCGGCGCACGCTCACTGCACGCTTCAAATCCAATGCGATCGAATCCGGCGAACTCGACGCGCGGTTGCTTGTCGGCGCGGTGCTTGACCTTGATCTCACCGGCCTGATCACGGCCGCGCAGCAGCAACTTACGGCAGACCAATCACTGCGGCTGGAAGATTTCGCGCATCGCCGCCTGCTCGGCGAGCCGGTCGCGCGTATTCTCGGCCACAAGGAATTCTGGGGGCTGCCGCTAAAGCTCTCGGCCGCGACACTGGTGCCGCGGCCCGACACCGAGACGGTGGTCGAGCTGGCGCTGGAATTATTGCGTGCCGGCGGCGCGCTCAGCCGCAAATTGCGTATCGCCGACCTCGGCACCGGCTCCGGGGCGATCTTGCTGGCGTTGTTGTCGGAGCTGCCGAACGCGCATGGGTTCGGCACCGACATTTCGCCAGCCGCCCTGCAGACCGCCGATACCAATGCCGCCATCGCAGGGCTCGCTGATCGTACGACGTTCATCGCCTGCGATTACGCGTCCGGATTGACCGGGTCGTTCGACCTGATCGTGTCGAACCCGCCCTATATCCGCTCGGTGGATATCGCCGGTCTCGCCATCGATGTCCGGGAATACGACCCGCCGGCGGCGCTCGATGGCGGCGCCGACGGGCTGGATGCCTACCGCGCGCTGATCCCGCAGGCCGCGTCCCTCCTGGCGCCGGGCGCGGCCCTGGTTGTGGAGGCCGGGGAGGGCCAAAGCGGGCAAATCCAGGCCTTGATGGCGGCGGCGGGGCTAATCCCGGCAGGCGTCCCCAAAGCCGATCTGGCGGGCATTCCGCGGGCGGTCGCGGGCGGCAAAATGCCCCGATAAGGCCCTATTGGAACGCAAAAAAACCTCTTGGAATATTGCCCGGGAGCGACTACGTTCCGCTCACAACATCGGTCCAGGGTTGCCGCCCCCCGTAATAACGGGTGGGGGCCTGAATTCTCGAAACGAGAGCCCGCCGAGTGAAAGGTTCCAAAACGCAGGTCCAATCGAGCGCAATAGCCTGAGCTGTGCTGCTCTCGACCGCAAAGCGAACGAAAGCCTGATATTGCGCTTGAAGACCTACGCAAGAAACAGTCACGCAAAACAGTTACGTAGAGCCTGTGCTCCAGCGGCTGTTGAGCTTGTTTCGGTCGGGCGTGTTTCTGTTGGGCTGGTTTTGGCAGGCTAAGTAATTTGGTCCGGCTGGCTGTGAACGCCGGCGGTTGGGGAACGCGTCCTTGTTGAACGCGAGGGTTGGCGAAATCGACGTCATGAATTTGAACGACACCGTGAATCGGTGCGCACAGTCGTGCGCCCGGTCCGGTGAGGCTACGACGGCAACGGCAACTTCAGGGCTGGAATAAAGGCAAGACATGAGAAACGGTCAGAATAACAAGCGGATGCGTAACCGGAATAACAACAATAATAACAACAATAATAATAACCGGCGCGGTCAAAACCCGATGACCCGGGTGTTCGAATCGAACGGACCCGACATCAAGATTCGCGGCACCGCCTCCCACGTTGCGGAGAAATACGTCCAGCTGGCGCGTGATGCGCGCTCATCCGGCGACCCGGTTGCGGCCGAGAATTACTACCAGCACGCCGAGCATTATTTCCGCCTGATCGCGGCCGCCCAGGAGCAATTCCGGCAGAACCAGCCGCAGCCGCGCACCGAAAACGAAATGCCGCCCGAGGAGCACGAGGACGAGGGCGAGAACTTCAACCATTTCGGCCAGGAGCCGGGCTTCGTGCCGCAGCAGCAACAGCCGTTCGTGCCGCGCGAGAACAATCAGCAGCGCGATTTCCAGCCGCGTGAGGGGCAACCCTTCCAGCGCGACCGCGACCAGCAGCCGCGTGAGCATCATCGCGAGCAACGCGAACATCGTCCGCAGCCGCAATATCAGCCGCAGCCCCAGCCGCAGCCGGTGATTGCCGATACCGGCGGCGTCGATCGTCTGCCCTCGTTCATCACCGGGCCGCAGCCGCAGGTGAACGCCGCGCCCGGCGCCTTCGAAGGCAATGGTGGCGGTGAACGCTTCCCGCGCCGGCGCCGCCGGCCGCACGGCCCGCGTCCCGACAGCGCAGCCGCCGCGCCGGTCCCGAGCGAAGATTTCAATCCGGGGAATGAGTAGTTAGCGTCAGCGCAATCTGCTGTTTTCAAAGGGTGGGCATCGCGCAAGCGTGCCTGCCCTTTTTCATGCCCGCGTTGCTGTTGTCGAGGATGGCACCAGCACCGGCTGCAGCGACGGAATCAGTCGCGTGCGTTCGCGGTGCGCGGGAATCGCACGGTAGACCTGCTTGGTCGCCTCCACGATGTGCACGCCGGCGAACGGCAGCGACAGCGCCGCGCCGACGCGCTCCCACGCCATCGCCGAACGCAGGAACCAGCCTTTGCCGACCGGCGGCAGGAACAGCGCCTCGCCCCACGCCGTCGGCGTGAACCAGGTCTGCCGCAGCAATTGCGTGATCTGCGCGCGCGAATAGGGCCGGCCATGGCCGAACGGCGTGTTGTCGGTGCGGGTCCACACGCCGCGGCGATTGGGAATCACTGCAATCAAACGCCCCGACGGCGCCAGCACACGCCACACTTCGCGCAGCAAACGTTCCGGATCGTCGGACATTTCCAGCGCATGCACCAGCAGGATGCGATCGACGGCGGCGTCCGGCAACGGCATCGAGAATTCATCGATCAGGGTCGCCAGCGCCGGCCGCGCCGTCGGCCATTTCAGCACGCCCTGCGCCGCCGGCATGAACGCGATGCAGCGTTCGGAATCTTCGCGAAACAGGCCGAGATAGGGCGTGGGATAACCCAGCCCGAGCACGCGCAGCCCATCCGCATCAGGCCATCGCGCCCGGATGCCGCGATTGATCAGCTGCCGGGCCACGATGCCGAGGCGGCGCGAATAGAAATCGCGGAGGTCGATGACGTCGATGGTCATGGGTTCAATCTATCACGCCGCTGTTCCCCGCGGGGTGCGGAAATTTGCATTGCCGCAGGAGCGTTAACGCCATATTTCCTGCCCATATGTGGCGTGTTAGAGCTTGATCGGGAAAGGCGCGCCCCGCACTTCGATGGCGGGACGGGCCCCGGTTTTCCGAAGAGATCATGCTCAAGCAAGAAATCACTCATACTGTTCGTGGAGATACCATGGCTTCGGAAATTCGCACCTTTACCTGCCTCAACGACAATTTCGGCTATCTGATCCACGATCCCGCGACCAAAGCGACCGCCTCGATCGACGCGCCGGAAGCCGGCCCCATCCTCAAGGCGCTGGAACGCGAAGGCTGGACGCTGACGGATATTCTGATCACCCATCACCACCACGACCATGTCGGCGGCGTCAGTGAGCTGAAGCAGAAGTACAATTGCCGCGTCGTCGCCCCGCACGACAAATCCGCAGCGATCGCCAATGTCGATCTGCGCGCCGCCCATGGCGACGTCATCAAGGTCGGCAGCCTCCTGGTGCGCGTGCTGGAAACGCCCGGCCACACGCTCGACCACATCTCCTATGTGTTCGACAGCGAAAAAGCGCTGTTCGCCGCCGACACGTTGTTCTCGATCGGATGCGGCCGGGTGTTCGAAGGCGACTATCCCATGATGTGGGATTCGCTATTGAAGCTGCGCGCGCTGCCGGATGATTTCAAACTCTATTGCGGCCACGAATATACCGCCTCCAACGTCAAATTCGCGCTCACGGTCGAGCCCGACAATGCCGCATTGGTCGCGCGGGCCGCGGAAGTGACGAAGTTGCGCGCGGAGAACAAGCCGACGATTCCGACGCTGCTTGGCGAGGAAAAGAAGGCCAACGTGTTCCTGCGCGCCGACGAGCCGTCGGTCGCCGCCAAGCTGCACATGAAGGGCGCCAACGCCGCCGACGTGTTCGGCGAGTTGCGCGAACGCAAGAACAAGTCCTGATGACGCTCCCGGCAGGTACTGCCGAGACAAGTGCCGCCGAGATCATCGCGCGGCTCGCGCTGAAGCCGCATCCGGAGGGTGGGCATTATCGCGAGACGTTTCGCGATTCCCGCACCGATGCGAGCGGCCGTTCGCGATCCACCGCGATCTATTTCCTGCTGGCGCGCGGCGAGCGCTCGCACTGGCATCGCATCGATGCCGTCGAGGTCTGGCATTACTACGCCGGCAGCGCGCTGACGTTGAAGATCGCCGACGATGACGGCGAGTGGAGTTTCAGGCTCGGCCCAAATCTCGCCGCCGGCGAGCAGCCGCAGGCGATCGTGCCACCCGACACGTGGCAAGCCGCCGAGAGCACCGGCGACTGGACCTTGGTCGGCTGCACCGTGGCGCCGGGATTCGATTTTGCGACATTCGAGATGGCGCCGAAGGATTGGGAGCCGGAGTGAATTCGTAGGGTGGGCAAAGCGGAGCGTGCCCACGGTTGTGCTACAATCGTGGATCGATTGTGGGCACGGCGCAAAAGCGCCTTTGCCCACCCTACGGACTTCGCTTCCACACCATATCCTTGGCCGCGATCAGGCCGCCGCCGGCGATCAGGATCGCGGCAATCGCAATCGTAGCACTCGCCGTGGCAAAGCCTGCGAGGATCAAAAACGCGGTCGACAGTAACGGTGTTGCGTAAGACGCCGCGCCGAGCACGCGGATGTCGCCGCGCTTCATGCCGATGTCCCAGGTAAAGAACGCGGCGCCGACCGGGCCGACGCCGAGTGCGATAATGGCAAGCCATTGTCCTGACGTTTCCGGCCAGACCGTGGTCTCGACCATGCGGTGGACGAGAGCCGCGAGCAGTGCGGTGGCAAGGCAGAAGCCGGCAACCGCATCGGTCGGCACCGCCTTGAGCTTGCGCGACATCACCGAATAGGCCGCCCACACAAAGGCGGCGACGAAGGCCGCCGCCAGTCCCGGAATCTGCGCCGGCGCAAAGCCGCCGCCGCTATTGCCTGACAACAGCAACACCGTGCCGGCGAGACCGAGCAGCGCGCCGACGATGTGATGCGCCGCCAGCCGCTCGCCCGGCAGCAGCGAGGAGAACAGCACGATCAAAAGCGGCCAGAGATAATTCAAGAGACCGGCTTCGGCCGGCGGCGCAAAGCGCAGCGCCAGGAAATACAGCGCGTGATAGCCGAACAGCCCGCCGACGCCGACCACCCACGCGGTCGGGGATTGCCGTAACGCGGCGAAGGCCGCGGGCCGCCAGATGAAGCTGATGAAAGCGACCGCCGCCCCGATCGCGAACGTCATCGCCGCGAGCTGAAACGCCGGAATTTTCCCGGTCGCAACCGTGAGGACCGACAGCAGCGACCACATCAGGATCGCGGTCAGTCCGATAAGTGTGGCGGTACGGGGAGTCATCTTGGCCGGCAACGGTGCGAGATTTTTCCGTCATGGCCGGGCTTGTCCCGGCCATCCACGTCTTCTTGTTGAGTTGTAAAGACGTGGATGCCCGGCACAAGGCCGGGCATGACGACTTCTTGATAGATTGTGGCTGCGAGCGACCGGGCCCGGAATCTCGAGATTCCGGGTCCACGCGTTACCGCGTGTCCCGGAATGACTGCGTCAAATCACACCATGTACTGCCCGCCGTTGATCGTCAGCGTCGAGCCGGTGATGGCGCCGGCCTCGTCGGCGGCGAGGAAGACCACCGCGCGGGCGATTTCTTCGGGCTCGCCGAGGCGATTGACCGGGATCAGCGGCAGGATGCTCTTCTCCAGCACGTCCTTTGGCACCGCCTGCACCATTTCGGTGTTGATGTAGCCGGGGCAGATCGCGTTCACGGTGATACCGCCCTTGGCGTTCTCCAGCGCCAGCGCCTTGGTGAAGCCGATGTCGCCGGCCTTGGCCGCCGAGTAATTGACCTGGCCGAACTGTCCCTTCTGGCCGTTGATCGAGGAGATGTTGATGACGCGGCCGAACTTGCGGGCGCGCATGCCTTCGATCACCTGGCGGGTCATGTTGAACAGCGAGCCGAGATTGGTGTTGATGACCGCGTTCCACTGCTCGAGCGTCATCTTGTGGAAGGCGCCGTCCTTGGTGATGCCGGCATTGTTGATCAGCACGTCGACCGGGCCGAGATCGGCCTCGACCTGCTTGACGCCGGCCGCACAGGCGTCGAACGAGCTGACGTCCCATTTGTAAACGGGAATGCCGGTCTCCGATTTGAATTTCTCCGCCGCGGCGTCATTGCCGGCATAGCTCGCCGCAACCTTGTAGCCCGCCGCCTTCAGCGATTTGCTGATCGCAGCGCCAATGCCCCTCGTGCCCCCCGTAACCAATGCAACACGTGCCATGCGTAGTCCTCCTTGGTGGTCTTTTTACGAGCCGGAATTGTCCCGGTCTTTTGACGAAGCCTGCTCTTCAAAGTGCGGCGCGTTCTCTCACTCGACAACGTACCAGAGATGAAAATGCCCGGCGCAAGACCGGGCATTTCAGTTTTATCGATTTGAACCGTGGTTGACAGATGAAGTTTTCATCAACAACGCATCCCAACTGCCTTTTATCTGTACGCGTTTTCTTGACGCGAACCGGTACCCACTTCGCTTGAAAACGCTATGGTTCAGTCGCGTGCGATGCACATGGCAATGCCCATGCCGCCGCCGATGCACAGTGTGGCAAGGCCCTTCTTGGCATCGCGCTTCTGCATTTCGTGCAGCAGCGTCACCAGCACGCGGGCGCCGGAAGCGCCGACGGGATGACCGATCGCGATCGCGCCGCCATTGACATTGACCTTGGAGGTATCCCAGCCGAGGTCCTTGTTGACCGCGCAGGCCTGTGCCGCGAACGCTTCATTGGCCTCGATCAGGTCCAGATCAGCGATGTTCCAGCCGGCCCTCTTCAGCGCGGCGCGGGAAGCCGGGATCGGGCCGGTGCCCATGATCTTGGGATCGACGCCGGCCTGGCCCCAGGAGACGATGCGGCCGAGAACCTTCTTGCCTTCCTTGGCCGCCTGCTTGGCGGTCATCAGCACCACAGCGGCGGCGCCGTCATTGATGCCGGAGGCGCTGCCGGCGGTGACCGTGCCGTCCTTCTCGAAGGCAGGCTTCAGCTTGGCCATCGCGTCGACGGTGGCGCCATGGCGCGGATATTCGTCGGCGCTGACGATGATGTCGCCCTTGCGGGACTTGATGGTGACGGGGGTGATCTCGTCATTGAACTTGCCGGCCTTCTGCGCAGCCTCGGCCTTGTTCTGCGAATGAACCGCGAACTCGTCCTGCTGCGCGCGGGTGATCTGGTACTGCCGCGCGACGTTCTCGGCGGTGTTGCCCATGTGGTAGCCGTTGAAGGCGTCCCACAGGCCGTCCTTGATCATGGTGTCGACCAGTTCGAGGCCGCCCATCTTGACGCCGCCACGCAGATATTGCGCGTGCGGGGCCATGCTCATGGATTCCTGGCCGCCGGCGACGACGATTTCCGAATCGCCGTTGAGCAGCGCCTGATAGCCGAGCGCAACGGTGCGCAGGCCCGAGCCGCAGAGCTGGTTGACGCCCCAGGCCGGGCTTTCCACCGGGATGCCGGCCGCGATCGAGGCCTGGCGGGCGGGGTTCTGGCCCTGCGCCGCGGTCAGGATCTGGCCCATGATGACTTCGGACACGCGGCCCGGCTCGATGCCAGCCCGCTCCAGCGCGGCCTTGATGGCGATGGCGCCGAGATCATGGGCCGGGGTGGTGGCGAACGCGCCGTTGAAGCTGCCGACCGGGGTGCGGGCGGCGCTGACGATGACGACATCGTCTGACATGGACATCTCCTGTGGGCTTGAGGTTTCTCGACGGCGGGCGGCCGGATGGCGGGCCTGTCTCTTGGGACCATCCTGTTAACCTAGGCATCTTGTGTCAATCGGCCAGAGGGGAAAATCACGCCGCGGCGCATTCAAAGTAGCGTCCCTGGCAGTTTCCATAGCAGTCCCCATGCCTTGGAATTAACCGTGCCGCACAAAACGGTAGCCGAGCCGCATTGAAAATGCTTACTTTGTTGCGTTGCGTTGCTCGTCTGCCCGCCGGTGATGCCCGTCGGGTTCCCCGCTCTCGGTATGGATGTGTGAGCCCCATGGCCATGGCCAAGTCAGACCAACCCACCACGATCAAGAAATACGCTAACCGGCGGCTCTATAATACCGGCACCAGCACCTATGTGACGCTCGAGGATCTCGCAGCGATGGTGAAGGATGGCGAGGATTTTCTCGTCTATGACGCCAAGACCGGTGACGACATCACCCGCTCGGTGCTGGCGCAGATCATCTTCGAACAGGAAAACAAGGCGGGGCAGAATCTGCTGCCGACCACGTTCCTGCGCCAGCTGATCCGCTTCTACGGCGACAGCATGCAGATGGTGGTTCCGAAATATCTGGAACAATCGATCGACACGCTGACGCGCGAACAGGAAAAGTTCCGCAAGCAGCTCACCAACACGTTCTCGGGAACGCCGTTCGCGCCGCTCGAAGAACACGTCCGCCGCAACATGGAACTGTTTCAGCAGACGTTCTCGATGTTCAAGCCGTTCGTGCCGCCGCGCGGCGGCGTGACGCCAGCCGAACCCGAGAAAACGCCGGAGCCTGCGGCCAACGAAGACAATATCGACGACCTTCGCCGTCAGATGAAAGACATGCAGGACCGCCTCGAGCGCATGTCGAAAGAGCCGAAGAAGGAAGAGTAGCGCACGCTCTCTCCACGTCGTCCCGGGCTTGACCCGGGACCCATAGCCACCGGCTTTAGTTTTTGAGGTCACTCCCGCCGTTGTCTAAGCGATAGGCCGCGGCGTGGGTCCCCCGATGTGCAATTGCACATCTGACGTCAAGCCCGGGACGACGATGGATTGTTCAACGCGAAAAAATTCAACTCGCCGCCGGCAACACCGTCTCGGCCGGCACGGCCCACGGCCGCTCCGGTGACGCGAGGCCGATCAGTCGGCCCTGGATGTAGTCGCAGCCCCATTCGCGCAGCATGACCGCGGACTCTTCGTCCTGCACCCATTCCGCCACCGTCTTGATCTGCAGCCGCCGCGCCAGATCGATCAGCGTCTGTACGAAGGCGCGGTCGTCGGCCGAGCGCGCGATGTTCTGCACGAAGGCGCCGTCGATCTTGACGATGTCGACGCCGAGCTTGCGCAAATTCCGGAACGAGGTGTAGCCGGCGCCGAAATCATCGATCGCGATCCGGCTGCCGAAATTCTTCAAGCGGGTGACGAAGCCTCTGATGTCGTCGATATCCTGGATCGCAACGGTCTCGGTGATTTCCACGATCAGCCGTTCGGCCACACCCGGATGCGCACGCATCAGGGATTCGATCGAGGCCGACCAGTCCGGATCCATCGTGGTGTCGGGTGAGATGTTGAGGCTGAGCTGTACGTTCGGTGACGCCGCGAGTTCGGCGACCGCGAGCTCCAGCACGCGGTGATCGACCAGCCGGATCAGGCCAAGTCGTTCCGCGACGGGGACGATATCCGGTGCCAGCAACGCCTGGCCGTTGGCCTGCTCCATCCGCACCAGGCATTCGTAGAACGCCGGCTGGCGCGAGCGCGCTTCGACCACCGGCTCGAACGCGGTCACGATCCGACGCTCGTTCAGCGCGGTGACGATTTCGTCGGTGACGCGGATGTTGACGCGGCGCTGCGCGTCGCGCTCCACATTGGGCTTCCACAGCGAAAATGATCCGGCACGGCGGCCCTTGGCGCCATCCAGCGTTTCCTGGGCGCGGGTGACGGCCTCATCGGCGCTGCGGGCGTAACGCGGGATACTGATCGCGCCGATCGACGCGGTTACCGACACCGGGCCGGACACGGTCGGCACCACCTCGTCGCGAATGCCGGCGAGAAACCGCTCGGCCGCGACATTGGTGTCGTCGACGGTGCAGTTGCGCAGGATCAGCCCGAATTTGTTGCCGGAGAATCGTCCGAGCACGTCGCCACCGCGCAGCCGCGCACGAATACGTTTTCCGACTTCCGCGATCACGCCATCGGCGACATCGAAGCCGAAAGCGTCGTTGACGCGCGCCAGATGGTCGATGCCAATCAGCATGAAGGCGCAGGACGAGCGGAAGCGCGCGGCTTCCTCGATCGCCTCGGCGAGCGCCGCGATCAAATGGGTGCGATTGAGTTCGCCGGTCAGCGGGTCGTGCCGCGAGAGCCGCACGAGCTGCTCATCGCGGGCGCGGCGCTCATTGTCGACGCGGACGACGCCCTGCGCGCGCGCCGGCTTGCCGTCGGCGCCGGCGAACCAGCAGCCGGTTTCCTCGATCCAGATCACGGGCGCGGAGGTCGAGGCCCGCACGCCATATTCGATCCGGTAGGCTGTGCCCTCGCCGCCGCGTGCCGGGGCCGTGTGACCCAGCGCGTCTGACCGGATCGACCCTTTCGGCTCGATCAGCTTGGCGAACCCGGCGCCGCTGGCCAGCGCTTCCGGGGCGATGTCGGTAAAGACGGAGGCGGCGTTATCGCTCCAGACGATGCTGTCGGCGGCGAGATCCCAGACGAAACTGGCCTGCCCGAGCGAAGCGAGGATGCTGGAGGCTTGCGGGACAGCGGACATCAAAGTCGCCTCGATTCGGGACAGCCCAAAGACAGGCCAAAGACAAGCAAGGTGATTCTGGCTAGCCTGAGGATAGTGGTTCTATCGAATCTGACGCTAGGCAAAGTTGATAAATAATCTGGAAACCACGTTTTGCGGCTGTCGCAAACCTTCGGGAACCAACCGCCACGTATCGGCATAGGCCTTGCGAGGAGCAGATCGAAGTAGGGTTTCACGTCCCAAAACGTGACAGTTTTAGCCGGTTGCGGTGTGCGATGCTGGATACCGAACGATCAGAAGATATCCTGGACGTAGACGTCTCCGACGCCGACGCGCCGGCCTGTGTCGCGCTCGTGCCGGTGACCCAACCGGTGCACTGGTCGCGGAAAGCGACCATGGCGCGCCCCGACCCGACCTTTCTGACTCAACTGATCGCGACCGCCGACCAGGCCCCACAAACGCGCTGCATGCGACGTGCCTCGATCGAGGATGCGCAGGCGGCCTATGGCGCACACCCACAGGAACGCCGCAGCGTGGCACGGCGGACCCGGCAGGTCATCTGAGCAAGAAATCTGATCCGACGACCGGTCAGCGCGGCGGCTTGTCCGGGGACGGAGTCGTACCGCTACCCGGCTGTATCCCCGGCGAGGGGACTTCCGGCGAGGGGACCTCCGGCGAAGCCGCATGGGGCGCGACAGCAGGTGCGGGTGCCGGTTCCGGGCGATCCAGCAGCACTGATTCAGCGACCGATGCTGCGGGCGGCGCTGGCGCTTTTGCCGGCGCAGGCTCTGGCTTCGGCTCGGCCACTGGCGGCTCGGCCTCCGGTTCAGCTCTTCTGGTGCCCTTGGCGGACACCGCAGGCGCCACGACCGCACGCCGCCGCGTGCGCAAGGCAAGGCCGGACAGGAAGTCGACCAGCGCAAGCGACGTCAGCAGGAAATAGGTTGAGGTGCCGAACTTCGGCCACAGCACGAATTCGGCAGCGGCCGCGCCGAACACGATCAGCGACAGCAGATGGTCGGTGAGATATTTCGCGCCGGGACGCGCGCCTTTGATGACTTCGAACATCAACAGGAAGATGCCGACCGCGACCAGAACGTCGCTCAGCGTCACCTGCCATTCCACGCCCGACATCAGCATCAGCTTCAGCAGCGGCGTGCCGAAAGCGACTTCCGGCATCAGGAAGGCGATGATGTTGTAGATCGCGAGCGGAATCAGGAGTAGCGGAAATCCGACCATGGACATCGGCAAGGCCTTAACTAAAGGAAACTTGAACGCTCCTAAGGCGAAGCTTCACGCTTCGCCACCGGGAACCGTCTTACCCCATCCGTTGGCCGAATTCAGGCAGGCACGGCTGAACCGCCGCGCCAAGCCTGGGCCCGATCAGGATTCCTTCTTGGCCTTCAGAACCTGCCGGCCCTTGTACATGCCGGTCTTCAGGTCGAGGTGGTGCGGACGGCGCAA
Source organism: Bradyrhizobium sp. AUGA SZCCT0169 (assembly GCF_018130085.1). Taxonomy (NCBI): domain Bacteria; kingdom Pseudomonadati; phylum Pseudomonadota; class Alphaproteobacteria; order Hyphomicrobiales; family Nitrobacteraceae; genus Bradyrhizobium; species Bradyrhizobium sp. AUGA SZCCT0169. Next base: position 68,118 of record NZ_JAFCMC010000013.1, read on the forward strand.
TTCGCCCGAATCCTTGTCTTCGGCATAGGTCGGCTTCTTCAGGGCGTCCGCCGAGCGGCGCATGCCACGCCGCGAGGGCGATGTTTTTCTTCTGGGAACGGCCATAACGGTCCTCTAGGGGTGTTGTCGGAGGGCATCGTGCTAGGTAGCGGACCGCCCAGCGCTTCAAAGCACGGGCTGCGATGCCGATAAGGCCGCGCTTATAGAGGAAGGGATGACGTAAAGCTAGGCTTTGCCAGGGTTAAATCGGCCGAAAATTGGCTCAAAATGCACGATTTTCGCTCCAGCATCGCTGCAAGGCCGCGGCATTCGCCCGGGCCATGTAGGTGCCGGCCAGACGCCGCACCCCGGGCCCGGGATTCCGGGCGCTGCGCCTGACGGGATTTGGCAGGATCGCCGCCAGCAGGGCCGCCTCGCGCGGCGACAGGGTCGCAGCCGAACGACCGAACGCGTATTGGGACCCTGCCTCGGCGCCGAACTGCCCGGAGGGGCCGAGTTCGGCGATATTGAGGTAGATCTCGAGAATCCGCTGCTTGGACAGCACCAGGTCGATCCACATCGCCAGCGGCAGCTCCAGCGCTTTGCGGACCACGCTGCGGCCCGGCCACAGGAACAGGTTCTTGGCCACCTGCTGGGTGATGGTGGAGCCGCCACCCGACACCTCGCCTTCCTCGTGATCCTCGATCGCATCCTGCAGCGCGCTCCAATCGACCCCGCGATGGCCGCAGAATTTGGCGTCCTCGGAGCCCACCACCGAACGCGGCAGCGCCGGCGACATCGCCTTGAAATCGATCCATTGCCGCGACACCGGCGCGCCCTTGAGCCAGCGCCAGGCCATCAGCGTCGAGACCGGATGGCCGGTGCGATAGAACGGCGTCACCAGATACGGCAACAGCAGCAGCGCCAGCAAAATCAGCAATAAGATTCGGACAAAGCGCAAATTCGAATGCTTCCGGTTCAGCCCAGCCGGGTCGAGGATCGGTCAAGAGACCCCTTAATAGGTGACATCACCATGATATTTCGTGGGTTTTCCAGCGCTTTTAAGGCGTCTCAAGCCGGGAGGCGGAATTGACTGACGCCGTGCCATCAACGATTGTCCGGCAAAATTGACGACGAAATTGACCTGGAGCCATTCTTAAATGACGACCGCCACTGCCGATTTTACCAAACGATTGGATCAGACCGCCGAAGATACCGAGGCCCTGCTGGCCAAGCTGCTGTCGGATACGCTGTTATCAGACGAGATCGCGCGGCCGAAGCGGCTGATGGACGCGATGCGCTATTCAAGCCTCGGCGGCGGCAAGCGCCTGCGGCCGTTTCTGGTGGTCGAGAGCTCGGCCGTGTTCGGGGTTCCGCGCGACGCGGCGCTGCTCGCCGGCGCCGCGCTCGAATGCATCCACTGCTATTCGCTGATCCATGACGATCTGCCGGCAATGGACAACAGCGACCTGCGCCGCGGACGGCCGACGCTGCACAAGCAGACCGACGACGCCACCGCGATCCTCGCCGGCGACGGTTTGCTGACGCTGGCGTTCGACATCGTGACCCGCGACGAGATTCATTCGGATCCCACCGTGCGCCTGCTGCTGACCCGTGCGCTCGCTCGCGCCTCGGGGATCGGCGGCATGGTCGGTGGACAAATACTCGACCTCGCCGGCGAAGGCCGATTCGGCGACCGCGAGCCGGTCGACGTGGCGCGGCTGCAGCAGATGAAGACCGGCGCGCTGCTGCGCTATGGCTGCATCGCGGGCGCGATCCTCGGCCAGTCCACGCAACAGGAATATCAGGCGCTCGACGATTACGGCCGCGCGCTCGGCGAGGCGTTCCAGATCGCCGACGATCTGCTCGACGTCGAGGGCGACGCCGCCGCGCTCGGCAAGCCGGCCGGCGCCGATGCGGCGCTCGGCAAGACCACCTTCGTCACCCAGCTCGGCATCGACGGCGCCAAGCAGCGCGTGCGCGACCTGCTGGCGCGCGCGGATTCCGCGCTGTCGATCTTCGGCGCCAAGGGTGACGTGCTGAAGGCCGCGTCGCGCTTCGTCGCCGATCGCAAGAGCTGACGTGCCATCGCAGAAGAAGGAACTCGACGAGTTCGTCGACCGGTTCAGGAAAAAGCCGGTTCTGCTCCGTGTGGTCTATGGGCGGCCACGCACCTTCATCGCGATCGCGGTCGGTATCGTTGCGTTCTTTTTGCTGCCGGGCTCGCTACGGCTGGTAACGCGGTTGCTGGTCAGCTGGGATGTTTTCGTCGCGTTGTATCTGGTGCTGGTTTTCACCATGGTGTTTCGCAGCGGCATGGCGCACATCCGCCGCAACGCGGCGCTGCAGGACGACGGCCGCTTCCTGATCCTGCTGCTGACGGCGCTCGGCGCGTTTGCCAGCATCGCGGCCATCGTGTTCGAACTCGGTGCCTCCAACCGCAGCGCGCCGGGACTGGTGCTGGCGACGGTGACCATCGCTTTGTCATGGGCGGCGGTGCACACCGCGTTCTCGCTGCACTACGCGCATGAATATTACCGCGGCGGCAAACCCGGCGGCCTGCAGTTTCCAAGCGGCGACCGGCATGAGGACGCCGATTACTGGGATTTCGTCTACTTCTCGTTCGTGATCGGGATGACCGCGCAGGTTTCCGATGTCGGGATCACCGACAAGATCATCCGCCGCACCGCGACCGTGCACGGCATCATCGCGTTCGTGTTCAATACCGCGCTGGTCGCACTGATGGTCAATATCGCCGCAAGTGCAATCTAGACCCTTGTTTTGACGCGTTTTCTTCACGCGAACCGGTATCCACTTCGCTCGAAAACGCTATGTCGCGTCAGCGGCACACCTGGATATTGCCGCCGCTTGGATATGGGCCGCCCGCCTCAAACGTCCTGAACTCGACGCGGCAACCGGCGCTCGCGGAACGGCAGCCGGACTGATCGCATACGACCTGGCCAGATGCCCGGCCGGATGCCTGAGGCGATCCTTGAGGCCGGGGCGCGCTGACCTCGGGCCGCGGCCGTTCCCGAACCGGACGCTCCGGGCGATCATCGGTATCGCGTTTGGCCACCGGCTTGTTGCCGCGGCGCTTTTCGCATTCATTGTCGTCGTTGAGCACCGAACCCTGGGCGCAAGTGATCCTGCTGCAGCGGTCGCCATCGGCCCTGAAACCATGTTCGCAGACCAGCGGACAGACGCGTGACGGTTTCAGCTTGATCGCATCCAGCGCGTCGACGCTGGCCACTTTGGCATCAAGCCTGGTCCCGGCGTAGCGGTTGAACAGCGTCAGCGAGCGCTGCGAAGCCGCGTTCCAGTCGCCATCGGCAGCGCCGGTCAGGCAGCCGACACGGCGCAGTTCGGCCTGCACCGATTTGGTGACGTCGGCCGGGGCCGATGCGGGGGGCAGGGCCGCGAGGTTGACGGCCTTTTCCTTGACGGGTTCCTTGACGGGCGCGGGCGCTTCAGCTGCGAGGCGTTTCTGTTCGGCCGCCGCGGCCTGGTCCTGCGCAATCTGCTTGGCCTTTTCGGCGGCGATGCGCGCCTGCTCCGCGGCCCTGACATCGGCCTCGGCCTTCGACTGCTCCGATCTCTGGGCGCCTTCGGCGACGAGCCGTGCCCGCTCCTGCTCGGCCAGCCGCGCCTTCTCGGTGGCGGCGATGCGGATTTCCTCGGCGGCGATCTTGTCGAGCTGCAGCTTGGCGAGGCTGGCGTAGAAGCCGTCGGGATATTGCTTGAGGAATGCATCGAGCGCGTTCTTGTTGCCGAGCTGAAGCGCCAGTTCGTAGTCGCGGCGGGCTTCGGCCTGCGCGCTGAGTGTGGGCGCAGGCGCCGCTGCGGCGGGCGCCGGTTTGGCAGGGGCCGGCACCAGCGGCACGTCTTCGCCGCCCAGCGAACCATAGACAAACGGCTCCTGCCGGTTGCCGGTGGTCTTGAGCACTTCGTCGCGGACAAATCCGAACGCGCGGCGCACGTCGAGCCCCGGCGTCGCGATATGGCGCGACAGCGCTGCCGTGAACGGGCTGTTCTGGCCATCGCCATCGGCCGCGGTGAATCCGGCCTTGGCCGAATAGGCGATCAGCACGTTCGGGCTGCTCGGCTCCACCTTGGCCAGGCCCTGCCCGATCGCGCGCGAGGCGACCGTCCGCTTCATGGTCTTGGCAAACGGATTGTCCCGGCAGGCATCGAGAATGACGAGCCGCAATTTCTTGGCCGGCTCGATCGCGATCAGCACGCGATCCAGCGACAGGGCCTCGTCGTAAACGTCCGTATCGCGTTCCAGTTTTGCATCCACCGGAATCAGATAATTCGAGCCGTCCACCTCGATGCCGTGGCCGGCGTAATAGACGACGGCGATGTCGGCGTCCCGGGCACGGTCGGCGAAGTCGCGCAGCGCGCGCCGGGTTTCGGCCGCGGGCAGATCGCGGCGGGAATCGACGACATCGAAGCCGGCCTCCTTCAGCGTCGCGGCGATCTTGGCGCTGTCGTTAACCGGATTGGCAAGCTGCGGGACATTCCTGTAGGCGGAGTTGCCCAGCACCAGGGCGACGCGCTTCTCGGCAAACGCCGGCTGGCACACCGCCAGCAGCGCCGCGGCGGCAAGCACCCATCGATGCAATTTTAGAGATCCAGACCTGATCATGACGCTTCCGGAGCCTCGCTCTTTCGCACCGGGTATACCTATCATGGGCATAGGGCCGGCTTTGTGAGTTGGGTCACGAACCGCATCGACCCGGATCGCGCCGCCATTTTACCGCCAATCCGGCAAACAGGCCACGGGTCCGCCGTTGGCCGGTCGTGTTTGAGCCAGGCTCGTCCGGCCGGCCTCGTCCCGCCAATTGCTACGCCTATTCCGGGCGTTCAGCCCGGACAACGTGACCCTGGTACTGCGGCAAATCGTCGGTGATGGAGAACCAGGGCGCCTTGGAACCCACGAAGATGTGGGCGGACGGGCGGATCGAGGGAGCATCGACCACCGTCCCCATCGCGACATGGACGAAGGCGCCATCGCGCACCACCGAATAGAGCAACGAGCCGCATCGCCGGCAGTGCGCGTTGTGGCCGGCATCGTCGCCATGGATCATCACGATATCGTCACCCGCGGTGATACTGAGCCTGTCGCGCGCGATTCCGGCAAACGGCTTGAACGCCGAACCGGTGGTCCGCCGGCAATTCGAACAATGGCAATTGAAGGCATATTCGAATGAATCGGCCACGGCGTAATGCACCGCGCCGCAGAAGCATTCTCCGGCCAGAATGCGAGCATTCGAATTCGCTGAACCCGTCATGATTCAATTCCCTGCTGCGGTCTTGAACTCATCCATAGCGCAATGCATCTGTTCGTGGCTTACTTCAATTCGAACAATCCTGCATCCTGGGGAGGACTATTGTGAGCGAAGACCGATCGAGCGTCGAAGCCGTCGTCCAGAATTATTTCGACGGCCTGTATGAAGGCAATGCCGACAAGCTCGGCGCGATCTTCGATCCCACCGCCGATTTGCGCTGGGTGGAGAAGGGCGAATTGCAGGTGCTGACCGTGCCGGACTGGCTGGACCGCGTGCGCAAGCGCCCGTCGGCGAAGGCGGAAGGCAAGCCGCGCGAGGACTTCATCGTCACCATCGACCGCTCGGACGAGTCCACCGCCTTCATCAAGGTGCGCTGCCAGTTGCCGCCGCGTTACTTCACCGACTATCTGGTGGCGATGAAGCTCTCGGACGGCTGGAAGATCGTCTCGAAGTCCTATCGTTACGATCTGCGCGAGTAGCCTCCGTCCGCGGGTCCCTCCGACCGGATTGACGTCCAAGGGGTTTCCCTGCGAATTGGGGGCGTCATGGAGACCAAATTTCAGATCTTTTTGATCCTGCTCGCCGTGCTGGCCGGTACCGCCCTGCTGGCGCGGCGGGTCAATGTCGCGTCGGCGATCCTGATGATGCTCGTCGGCATCGCGCTCGCCTTCGTGCCGGGCATGCCGTCGATCGAACTGCCGCCGGAACTGGTGCTGGTGGTGGTGCTGCCGCCGCTGATCTATTCGGCCAGCGTTGCCATGAGCTGGCGCGAGTTCAAATTCAACCTCCGCCCGATCACGCTGCTGGCGGTCGGCTGCGTGATCTTCACCGCTTTCGCGGTCGCCGCCGCCACGCATTATCTGATCGGGCTGCCATGGACCGTCGGTTTCCTGCTGGGTGCCATCGTCGCACCGCCGGACGTGGTGGCGCCGCTGGCGATTGCCCGCAAGCTCGGCATGCCGCGCCGGATCCTGGTCGTGCTCGAGGGCGAGGGCCTGGTCAACGATGCGACCGCGTTGATCCTCTATCGCTTCGCGGTCGCGGCGATCCTGACCGGCATGTTCTCGCTACCGAAGGCCACCGGCACGTTCGCTGTCATCGTGGTCGGCGAGTTGCTGTTCGGCCTCGCGGTGGGCTGGCTCAGCCTGCGCATGCGCCACCGCGCCCGCGATCCGCAGGTCGAGATTACGCTGTCGCTGATCACGCCCTACCTCGCCTTCTGGGTTCCGCACCATCTCGGCGGTTCCGGCGTGATCGCGACCGTCGCGTGCGGGCTTTATATGAGCTGGAACGGGCCGCTGCTGATCTCATCGGCCACCCGCCTGCAGGGCATCTTCTTCTGGGACCTCGTGATCTATCTGGTCGAGGGCCTTCTGTTCCTGCTCACCGGCTTCCAGATGCGCTCGCTGTACGAGAAGTCGAAGGCGTTTCCGCTGGACGAGATCCTGTTCGCCACCGCGCTGGTCACGGTGATCGTGATCGTCGCGCGGTTCGCCTGGGTCTTTCCCGCCATCTATCTGCCGCGCCTCTTGAACCCGCGCCTGCGGGCGCGCGATCCCAGTCCTCCCTGGCGAAACACCTTCGTGATCGCCTTCACCGGCGTGCGCGGCGCGGTGTCGCTTGCCGCGGCGCTGGCACTGCCGCTTGCACTGCCGAATGGCGACGCGTTCCCGCATCGCGACCTGATCCTGTTCGTGTCCTTCGGCGTCATTTTCATCACCCTGGTCGGACTGGGGTCGGGCCTGCCGCTGGTGGTGCGCTGGCTCGGGCTGACGCAGGCCGGCCGCGACGAACACATCGCCGAGCACGAAGCCGAAATCGCGGCGCGGCGCGAGGCGCTCGATGCCGCGCTCAAATCGCTCGATGCCATCACCAACGACCGCGAATTGACCGACGAAGTCGTCAAGCTGCTCCGCGCACGGCACGAGTCCCGCACCAACCAGCTGCCCGATTCGTTCAATCCCGATGTGGACGACGCCTCGGCGGCCGGCACCGAACTGACGCGCGAATTGATCGCGACGGAACGGAAATTCATTCACGCCTTGCTGCGCGACGGCAAGATCACCGACGAGACCCGGCGCCGGATCGAGCGCGACCTCGATCTGGAGGAAGCGAGTTTGAGCAACCGGGAGTATCGAAGGATTCCGTTGTAGGCCCGCATCCATCCACACGTCGTCCCGGCCTTAAGCTCGGATGCGCAATTGCGCATCTGAGCTTAAGGCCGGGACGACACGTCACTCCGCCGCAACATTCCGCCCCGAGCCACCGACGAACCCCGCCGGCTCGCCGAAGCGCTCGATCATCACGGCGGTGAGGTCTTTCGTCTTGCTGGTGACGCAGGCGCCGGAGCGCACCGTGTAGCGGTCCTGATGCCGGGCATGCGGCGGCGCCTCGCCCTGCTGCAGGGCGCGGGCGGCCTCCATCACCAGTTTGCGGAAATGCATGATGCCCAAATCAGTCGGGCCGAGATGTTCTCGCGTCCGGTCGGCAATCGGGCCCTGGCTGTCCTGCACCGCGGCGTCCTGTTCGGAGACGCCCTTGATGCCGGTGTAGCTTTTTGTCTTCTGCAGCTTGCGGTCGATCAGGTAGTCGTTGGCCTTGTTGCGCAGCGGAATGTAGTTCTCGTCGACTTCCGACATCACGCCGTTACCGCGGTCATAGCCGTCGCGCTCGGCCTGCGTCAACGGACGCTCGGGATTCCACGCGTAAGTGTAGATCCAGCAACTGGTGTCGGTCACCGGAACGAAGCTTTGACCAAAAATGTTCTCGCCCGGCATCGAGCTCGGCGCATAGGCATGCACCGGCATCAGGAACTGGGCGATGCGCCAATAGATGTTGTCGGACCCGGTGAGCCGCCCGCCGGCGACGGTAAGTCCGGCCGCGTGCGGGCTGATCTTGATCACCGGGCGCGGGTCTTCGGCGATCCAGCGCATGTGGTCGGTCGCAACGCGGGTCAGCGGGTTCACAAAATGCTTCTTGATGTCGAGGATCTCGTTCTCTTCTTTCTCGAAGCTGAGATGCGCGAAGGTGAAATGCGCGGTGTCGATCGAACCTTCGAGCGCCTGCACCCAGTTGCAGTCCTGCCATTTCTTGGAGACGTAGCGGTGCGAGGCCGGCACCAGCGCCATTTCCAGCGCGGGCAGTTCCGGCATCTGATCCGCCGGGCCCATATAGGCCCAGATCATCTCGCCCCATTCGCGCACCGGATAGGATTTGATCCTGATCAGGTCCTTGGCATTCAGATCGGGATAGGAGGTCGGCATGTCGACGCAGTTGCCTGACGTGTCGAACTTCCAGCCGTGATAGACGCAGCGGATGCCGCACTCCTCGTTGCGGCCGAGCCAGAGATTGGCGCCGCGGTGCGGGCAATATTGGTCGATAATTCCGACCACGCCGCGCGTGTCGCGGAACGCCAGCAGCTCCTCGCCCATGACCACGATCTTCTTCGGCGTGCCGTCGGCCTCGGGCAATTCCGCCGACAGCAGCACCGGCATCCAGAACCGGCGCAGCAGTTCGCCCATCCCCGTTCCCGCACCGCTTTCGGTCAAGAACCTGTTGTCTTCGGCGCGGAGCATAGCGTGACCTCCGGAGTTTTGTTTATTGCTTTTGACAGAGATTGGCGCAGGTCAAACGAGGCGTCAACGTGGGTATTGAGTGGGTACAACGGTCGTCATCCCCGCGCAGGCGGGGATCCAGTACGCCGCGGCTTCTCGGTTCTATCATCGGCGCCTCTGGAATACTGGATCACCCGCATGCGCGGGTGATGACAGCTGAATGTGTGTTTACCTTCTCGCGACGCATTGCGCCCGAGCTTTGTCAGAAATTCCTTGCCCCGAAATGAGAGGGCGCAGGGAAGACCGGGTGCGCGCTGCACCCGCGGTCTCGTGTGCGGTTAGCACAAAACAAAGTGCACACGAGCATACAGGGCAGCGGAGAACACCCGGCCTTCCCTGCGCAATGGCTTTACGGCTTATGCCGTGCTCTCCCCGGAGACGAGTTCTGGGTTGACTCCGTCACCGCCGGTTCAGCTCACGCTTAGCCGACAGCTTGACACCTGCAACGGGTGCCAGGACCACACGGTTTTGCCGTACGCTTAGTCCACGCCGTCGTCGAAGCGTAAACCAGCGTCCACCGCAACCCGCCCAACGTCCGTGACGACGGCCGACGCCCTTCTGAGTAGGACGGGATGGCGATAGATGCGCACTGATTTGGGTCGGACCGCAACTGAAATATTTTCGATTTACAGAAATTTTATACTTGACACGATTTCCGTAAACCGGAAGTGATTTGCCCGTCGGGGTTGTTTTGTCGCACTTTGACCGTCGTTGCGAGCGTAGCGACGCAATCCATAGCGCCACGCGCAGAGACATGGATTGCTTCGCCGCGCTCGCAATGACGGTGAAGATAGCTACACCGGCCGTTCGCCCCTCACCGTCACGCGCGTGCCCGAACGGGTATGCGGCCAGTAATCCCACATCGCGCGGTGCTGGGCGCAGCGGTTGTCCCAGAAAGCGATGGCGTTTTCGGTCCAGCGGAAGCGGCACTGGAACAGCGGATTTTCCGCGTGCTGGTAGAGATAGGCCAGCATCGCGTCACTCTCGTCGCGGGGAACGCCGATCAGGAATCGCGTAAAACCGCGGTTGACGTAGAGCGCCTTCTTAGCCGTAACCGGATGGGTGCGCACCACAGGATGCTCGGCGCGAGGATATTCCGGGCGGTCGGCCACGCCGTAATTGGCGTAGAGCCCGCGATACGTCTGCTCGCCGTCATGCAGCGCGGTGAGCCCGTCGAGATAGGTCTTCATGCGGTCCGACAGCGCTTCATAGGCCGCATACATGTTGGCGAACAGCGTGTCGCCGCCGCGCGGCGGGCACTGCTTGATGTAGAGGATCGAGCCCATCGGCGGCTCGACGTCGCAGGACACATCGGTGTGCCAGCCCTCGCCATTGGCGCGCGGCGAATCCTTGTCGGCGTAGATCTTCATCAGCGCGGGATCGTCGCCCTCATGCGGCGCTGCGGGGTGAATGTGCAGTTCGCCGAACTGCCGGCCGAACGCCAGATGCTGCTGCGGCGTGATGTGCTGGTCGCGAAAGAAGATCACGAGGTTTTCGGCGAGCGCGCGATGGATTTCATCCATCGTGCGGTTCGACAGCGAGCCAGCGAGATCGACGCCCGAAATCTCCGCACCGATGATCGGGGTCAGCTTCTCGACGCCGATGGTCTCATACGGCTCGCTCTCGCCGGCGATGTGCCGATAACGGGGTCCCTGCTTGCTGGAGAGTGAACTCATCGGCGTTTCTCCCAATCATTATTGATTGGGAAGCATCGTAGCCCGAATGATGAGAAGAGCAATCGGGATCGGTGCGTAGGGTGGGTTAGCCGAAGGCGTAACCCACCGCTGAAGGGAGGACAAAGATGGTGGGTTACGCTTCGCTAACCCACCCTACAAGCGTTACTCCGCCGCCGTCACCGGTGCCTTCGCGCCCGCGCCATAGCGCTGATCGATGTAATCGATCACCAGCGCCTTGAAGTCGGCGGCGATGGAGGGGCCGCGCAACGTGCGGAACTTCTTGCCGTCGACGAACACCGGGGCGGCCGGGGCTTCGCCGGTGCCGGGCAGCGAGATGCCGATATTGGCGTGCTTGGATTCGCCGGGGCCGTTGACGATGCAGCCCATGACCGCGACGTTCAGGGCCTCGACGCCCGGATACTGCGTCTTCCAGGCCGGCATCTCTTCGCGGATGAAATCCTGGATCGAGCGCGCCAGTTCCTGGAACGTGGTGGACGTGGTGCGGCCGCAGCCGGGGCATGCCGCGACCAGCGGCACGAAGGTTCGAAAACCCATGGTCTGCAGCAGTTCCTGCGCGACCTGAACTTCCAGTGTGCGATCGCCGCCGGGTTCGGGGGTGAGCGAAATGCGGATGGTGTCGCCGATGCCTTGCTGCAGGAGGATGCCGAGCGCCGCTGACGACGCCACGATGCCCTTCGATCCCATGCCGGCTTCGGTGAGGCCGAGATGGATCGCGTAGTCCGAGCGCTCCGCGAGCACCTCGTAGACCGAGATTAGATCCTGCACGGCGGAAACCTTCGCCGACAGGATCATCTTGTTCTTGGGCATGCCGAGCTCTTCGGCGCGCGCCGCCGACAATAGCGCCGACTGCACCATCGCCTCGCGCATCACCGCCCGCGCATCGCGCGGGTTCGGCAAGAGCATGTTCTCGTCCATCAGCTTGGTGAGCAGTTCCTGGTCGAGCGAGCCCCAATTGGCGCCGATGCGGACCGGCTTGTCGTTCTTGTTGGCGATCTCGATGATGTCGGCAAACTGGGTGTCGCGCTTGTTCTTGAAGCCGACATTGCCGGGATTGATGCGGTATTTGTCGAGCGCCTCGGCGCAGGCCGGATAATCCGCCAGCAGCTTGTGGCCGATGTAATGGAAGTCGCCGATCAGGGGCGTGGTGATGCCGCGCTTGCGCAGGCCGTCGCGGATGTGCGGAACGGCGGCGGCGGCCTCCTCGCGATCCACCGTGATGCGGACCATTTCCGATCCGGCGCGCGAGAGGGCGGCGACCTGGGCGATGGTGCCGTCGATATCGGCGGTGTCGGTGTTGGTCATCGATTGCACGACGATCGGCGCACCCCCGCCGACGGCGACATTGCCGACCATGACCTGGGTGGTTTGATGCCGGGCGCTGGGGCCGGCGACGTCGTCTTGCGGCGGTTTTTCGGGCTTGTTCATGGCGTCTCGAATATCAGGTTTTGGTGACATTCACCAAGGGGACCGAAATGGGCCAGCCGGCCGCATCCGAATTTGAACTTTATCTCTGTATTTTCAATGGCTTAATTCGGCCATAACGGTTCGAGGTGGGCGATCAACACTCGGCCTCCCCTGTCAGCTATATTGGACAGGAAGCGCCGGATTGAAAGAGCTGCTTGCGCCGGGCAGGGCGGCTTTTCATCCGTTGCCGCACACCCTAGCATTGTTCAAATTAACGGGAGGTCAGCATGTCGGAGCTCATCAGCACGGTGGAACTTGCCGGCATCCTCGATCGGCCCAACCTGCGGCTGTTCGACTGCACGACCTATCTCGAACCGGCGCCCGCGGGCAGCAACGCGCCCTATATCGCGGTGCCCGGCGACCAGACCTTCGCGGCCGGCCATATTCCCGGCGCCGATTTTCTCGACCTGCAGGGCGAATTCTCCAAACAGGGCATCGAGCTCCGCTTCATGATGCCTGATATCGCGCAGCTCGAGGCGGCGTTCGGGCGTCACGGCGTCAGTGCAGACAGCCGCGTCGTGCTGTATTCCATCGGCACGCCGATGTGGGCGACGCGGTTCTGGTGGATGCTGCGATCGCTCGGCTTTGACAATGTCGCCGTGCTCGATGGCTGCTTCGACAAATGGAAGGCCGAGGAGCGGGAGATCGAGACCGGGTCCGCCAAGGGATACAAGAAGGCCACCTTCACGGCACAACCGCGACCCGGCTTTTTTGTCGGCAAGGACGAGGTGATGGCCGCGATCAGGGATCACAGCGCCGTGGTCGTCAATGCGCTCGGCCCGCAATTCCACAAGGGCCTGGAGCCGAGCCGCTACGGCCGGCCCGGCCGGATCCCCGGCAGTTGCAATGTATCAGCCGCAACCTTGCTCGATCCCTCGACGCGCGTTTTCGTGCTGCTCGCGGACGCCGAAGCGAAATTTGCGACGCAAGGCCTGCGCAAGGACAAGCAGGTGATCGCCTATTGCGGCGGCGGCATCTCGGCGACGATCGACCTGTTCCTGCTGCACCGGCTCGGCTACGACAACCTCACGCTCTATGACGCCTCGATGGGCGAATGGGCCAAGGATGAGACGCTGCCGATCGAGACGGATTAGCGGAACTTTCTTAAGAGCGAAGTGCTCGCGCATACACCGCTGTCATCGCCCGGCTTGACCGGGCGACCCAGTATTCCAGAGAAGTTTGCGATAGAAGCGATAAGCCGCGGCGTACTGAATCGCCCGGTCAAGCCGGGCGACGACACTTGTGATGGTGGCGCAGCACATTCACCCCATCACACATTCGGATCCGGTGCGACCTCCGCCCTCGCCGCTTCCGGCCGGTTGACGAGATAGAGCCCGGCGATGACCAGCAATGCTGCGACACCAAACGCGATCGTCAGCGTATCATGCAGGATGAAATACGCGGCCACCACGCCGAACAGCGGGGTGATGAAGGTGAAGGCCGACAATTTGCTGGCCGAATAGGTCTTTACCAGCGCAAACCACAGCAGGAACGTCAGGCCCACGACCCAGAACGCCTGATAGGCCAGCAGCGCCAGCGATAGCGGTCCGGGAACGTGGGTGATGGTTTCGCCTGAAATCCACGCCGCGGCAGCGAGAATCGGGATCGAGATCGCCACCTGATAGCCGAGCCCCTTTTCCGCCGGCGCCTTGATCAGCGCGGTCGCCTTGACGATCAGCGTCGTGGTCGCCCACAGCGCGCCGCCGGCGACGATCAGCAGGTCGCCCATCAACACATTGGCGTCGACATTGGCCTGGGGGACGCCGATCGCCAGCGCCACGCCGGCAAAACTCAAAGCGAGTCCGCCCCATTGCGAGGCGCGCAGCCGTTCGCCGAGAAAGACATAGGAGCCGAGCGCGACGAAAAACGGCGCGGTGTAGAGAAACACCGCGGCGCGCGACGCCGACGTCAGCAGCAGGCCGCGGTAGATCAGCACGAATTCAATGCCGAAGATCATGCCCGCAATGACGCCCGGCCACAGCGTGCCGTCGCGCTCGAAGAATCTGACGCCGCGAAACCAGCCGATGATCAGCAACACCGGCAACGCGCCGAGCGAGCGGGCCAGGGCCTGCAGCATCGGCGGCACGTCCGGCAATACCAGCTTCACCGCGATCTGATTGAAACCCCAGCTCAGGCACAGCATCAGCATCAAGGCGATAGCGCCCGGGGTGAGGGCACGCCCGGCGGCAGAGATCACAGGATTGGACGACATTTATCCTCGTAGCCCGGCTTGGCGCCGTGTTGGTTACAGGCATGATCCCGAAAAGTGGTTTTCCGGTTTTTGGAGAAGGATCATGCCAAAAATCTAAGGAGCTTTCTGACAATGCGCGCAGGTGCCGGCAATCTCGACGACGGAAAGCTTTGGCGCAAAGCCGGACGCGCGCGCCGCGGCATTGAGGCTTTGGGCAACCGGGGCCGCGGGAATTTCGCCGACCGAGCCGCAATGGTCGCAGATCAGGAACGCCACCATCGCGGTCGCGTCATGGTCGTGCGCGCAGGCGAGGAAGGCGTTGCGGCTTTCGATGCGGTGGACGAGGCCGTTTTCCATCAAAAAATCCAGCGCGCGGTAGACCGTGATCGGGGCCGGCCGCGGCATCGTCTTGGCGAGTTCGTCGATCACCTCATAGGCCCCGAGCGGACGGTGGCTGGACAATAGCGCCTGCAGCACCTGACGCCGGATCGGGGTGAATTTCTGCGCCCGCTTGGCGCAAACCTGCTCGGCATGCGCGATCGCATCCGCGGCGCAGCGGCCGTGATCGTGGTCGGGTGCCGGAAAGGTGGGTTTTGCCAGGGTCATTGCGTCGAGTTTGTAGCATTTTGGCGCCCAATCCCAAAGCCCGGTGGTATCGCAGACACCAGCCATGTTCTGAGGGCGGAGCTGGTACCTAATTAACCCGGCATGTGGAATTCATAAGCAAGCTTATAATATCCAAAGCTTATGGAGGCTGGCGATGCGCGGTTCCGTGGATATGAACTTCCTGTTTACGCTCGGCGAGGTGCAGCGGATGGTGCGCGCCTATGCCGACAAGCAGGCGGCGCGCTATGGCATCACCCGCGCGCAATGGGCGGTTTTGGCCAAGGTCGAACGATCCGAAGGCCTGAAGCAGACGGAACTCGCCGAACTGATGGAAATGCAGCCGATCACGCTGACGCGGCTGATCGACAAGCTCTGCGACAATGGCTGGATCGAGCGCCGCGGCGACGAGACCGACCGCCGCGTCAACCGGCTTTACCTGAAGAAGGCCGCGCGCCCATTGTTGGGCAAGCTCAGCGGCTTGCGCTCCGAACTCACCGCGACTGCGCTGGACGGCATCAATCCCGCCGACGCCCACCGCCTGTTGTCGCAACTCGATCTGATCAAGGAAAACGTTCGCAACGCGGTCCAGAATCCGCCCGGCGAACCACCCCGGAAGGAGCAGCGCTATGGCTGATCCCGTGCTCAAATTCCCGCCCGAGCAGAAGGCCAGTCCGGATTCGCCGACGCCGCGCCCGAAGCTGGCCGCCGAACCGCGCCGCCGGCTGATGGCCGGCATGCGCCGCTATCGCCGTTTCCTGCTGCTGGTGGTGCTGCCGCTGGTCGCGGCGATAGCCGGCATCACCTTCTATCTCAACGGCGGCCGTTACGTGACCACTGACGATGCCTATGTCGGCGCGCAGAAGGTGCTGATCACGTCGGACGTGTCAGGCAAGATCATCAGCGTGACGGTGAAGGAAGGCCAGCAGGTCTCGACCGGCGACACCCTGTTCCAGATCGACCCGGTACCGTTCCGGCTGGCGGTGGCGCAGGCGCGTTCCAAACTCGACGACGCCAAGGTCAGCCACGACACCCTTGTCGCCAATGTGAAGCTGTACGGACAGACCATCGAACTGGTCAACGCCGGCATCGCGCTCAAGCAAAAGGACGTCGAGCGCAAGAATTCGCTGGTCAAGAGCCAGGCCGGCTCGCAGCTCGATCTCGACAACAGCGCCACGACCCTGGTCACCGCGCAGGCGCAGCGCCAGATTGTCACGCAGCAGCGGTCCAACGCGCTCAACCAGCTGCTCGGCAACCCCGAGTTGCCGCTGGAAGAATTCCCGGCTTACATGCAGGCCAAGGCGGCGCTCGACGACGCCCAGCGCAACCTCGATCTGACCACCGTGCGCGCGCCGATGAACGGCGTCGCGACGCAGGTCGAGCAGATCCAGCTCGGCCGCTTCGTGATGGCGGGCAGCCCGGTGTTTTCCATCATCGACGTCGCCAACCCCTGGGTCGACGCCAATCCGAAGGAATCCGACTTCACCTATGTGGCGGTCGGCCAGAGCGTCACGCTCGACGTCGACGCCTTCCCCAACCACGTGTTCAAGGGCACGGTCGGCTCGCTCTCGCCCGGCACCGGCGCGCAGTTCGCGATCCTGCCGCCGCAGAACGCCACCGGCAATTTCGTCAAGGTGGTGCAGCGCGTCCCGGTGCGGATCTATTTCGACAAGAACGACAAGTTTGTCCGGAAGCTGAAAGCCGGCATGAGCGTCTATGCCAGCATCGATACCAATCACCGCCGCTCGCTCGCGCACCTGCTCGGCCTGACACCGGCCGCGGCTAACCACGAAACCGACTGACCATGCCGGCGCCGGACTCGTCACCTGCTGCGGTTCCCGGCCTGCGCCGGAACATGGTGACGATCTGCGCCATGACGGCGACGATCATGCAGGCGCTCGACACCACGATCGCCAATGTCGCGCTGCCTTACATGCAGGGCTCGCTGTCGGCCTCCCAGGACCAGATCAACTGGGTGCTGACTTCCTATATCGTCGCCGCCGCGATCATGACCGCGCCGGTGGGCTGGATCGCCAACCGCTTCGGCCGCAAGCGCATCTTCATCGTCTGCTCGGCCGGCTTCACGATCGCATCCGTGCTGTGCGGCCTCGCGCAGGACATCAACCAGATGGTGCTGTTTCGGTTGCTGCAAGGCGTGTTCGGCGCGGCATTGGTGCCGCTGTCGCAGGCGGTGATGCTGGATTCCTACGCGCTGCATGAGCGCGCCAAGGCGATGGCGATCTGGGGCATGGGCGTGATGATGGGTCCGATCATGGGACCCTCATTGGGCGCGTGGCTGACTGAAACCTATTCCTGGCACTGGGTGTTCTTCGTCAACCTGCCGTTCGGCATCTTCACCGTGCTCGGCCTCATGATCTTCATGGACGAAACCGGAAAGGACCAGGAGCTGCGCTTCGACTGGTTCGGCTTCACGGCGCTCGCGGTCGCGATCGGATCGCTGCAGCTGGCGCTCGACCGCGGCGAGCAACTCGGCTGGCTGGAATCCAACGAGATCATCGCCGAGTTCATCATCGCCGGCATCGGCTTCTATTATTTCCTGGCGCATTCGTTCACGACCTCGAAGCCGTTCATCCAGTTCGCGCTGTTCAAGGACAAGAATTTCGTCGGCGGCTGCGTGTTCATGGCGGTCATGGGCCTGGTGCTGTTCTCGACCATGGCGCTGTCGTCGCCGTTCCTGCAGAACGTGATCGGCTATCCCATCATCACCGCCGGCGTGCTGCTGGCGACCCGCGGCTGCGGCACCTTCGTCGCCATGATGTTGGTCGGCCGCATGATGCGCTTTGTCGAGGCGCGCAACCTGATCATCGCCGGCCTCAGCATCACCGCTATTTCGCTGTTCTACATGACGCGGTGGACCGACCAGACCGGCGTCACCGAGATCGTCGTGATCAGCGTGCTGCAGGGATTTGGGTTCGGCCTGGTGTTCGTGCCGCTGTCGACCGTGGCGTTCCTGACGCTGCCCAATCATCTGCGCACCGACGGCACCTCGATGCTGACATTGATGCGCAATGTCGCGAGCTCGGTCGGCATTTCCATCGTGATCTCGCAGCTGACCGAGGGATCGCGGCGGGTCTATGCGGGGCTGTCGGAAAATATCAACCCGTTCAACCACGCCCTGCAGATGCCCAATGTACGCGGCATGATCGATCTTACCACCGACACCGGCCGCGCCATGGCCGACGTCATGGTCAAGGCGCAGTCGCAGATCATCGCCTTCTCCCAGGACTACCAGCTGGTGATGCTGTTCGTTCTGGTATCGATCCCGCTGGCCATCATGATCGGTTCGACCAAGGCGACGCTGCGCGCCCAGTCGGTGGCGCCCGATCATGCCGTCATCGAGTAGAGGCTATCTCGCCTCGCCTGGTTTGGCCTGCAGGCACAGATACATGCCGCCAAGCGACAGCGCACCGCCGATCAGATGGACGATCGTCGGCGCCTCGCCGAGAAAGAGGATCGACAGGGCAGCACTGACGACCGGGCCGAGATAGAGGCTGAGCGAGGTCGATACCGCGCCGAAGCGCGCGCCGAGAAAGGCATAGGCCGCATAGGCAAACAGCCCGGGAACGAGGCCTGCGAAGAGATAGACGAGCGCGGCGCGGCCGGTGAAGGCGGCTGACGGCGTCTGCCAGATTTCATAGACCGCAAACGGCAGCGAGAACAGCGCGCCGGCCGCCGCGAACAGGCCGATCCGCGCCAGGAAGCTGACGCCCTGGCCGACGCGATTTTGCATCAAGGTGTATCCGGCCCAGCCCAGCATCGCGAGCAGCGCCAGGAGATCGCCGGTGGAGAGGCCGGTCCCGACCGAGGCCTGTCCTTTGGTGATGATCAGGAGCGCGCCGGCCAGCGCGACCGCCATGCCGATGATTTGCCTGCGGGCAATGGATTCCCGCCCCGAGGCAAAGGAGAACAGCAGCACGACGATCGGCGACAGCGCCATGATCAGCGCGAGGTTGATCGCCGATGTGGTGATCCCGGCGACATAGACCGGACCGCCGCAGATGAACATGCCGAGAAATCCGGCCAGCGCGATGCCCGGCCACTGCCCGCGCAACGCTGCGGGCTTCTCGCGCAGCGCCATCACGACGACCGGCAGCAGGCCGAGCGCCACGATGCTCCAGCGGAAGAACGCGATCGAGAATGGCGGAACGCTGCCGGCCACGCCGCGCGCCAGGATCATGTTGGAGACCTGGGCAGTGGCGACCAGCAGGAAACCGAGCAGGCCCAGCACTTCGTGGGTCCGCGCGCCTGTTGCCGTTTTTGGCTCGCTCATGGTCGATCTGGTCCGGCTGGCATTCCGATGCCGTACCAACTACCATGCCGGCACAGCAGCGGCGACCCTCAACGAGGACAATGATTTTAAATCGAATCGTCATCCTGATGTGCGAGCCTTGCGGTGCACTTGCACCGCTGGCGAGCCTCGCGGGATGGGTCACGGGCGCTTCTCATCCTTCGAGGCGCGCAAGAGCGCGCACCTCAGGATGACGGCGATAGAGGCGAGTGGGCCCCCTCAACCTGAACTCATCACGCTCTACACTACCGGCAGCCGAAGCTCGAGGCCTGCGTGACCGGTCCGCTGCCGTTCCAGGTCGTTTTCAGCGGATAGACGCAGACGGGATAGCTGATGCTCTTGTCGCGCGAGGTCAGCAGGATGTCGCCGGGCGCTTCGCCCTTCTCGACCCAATCGACCAGCGCGGTGAAGAACTGGTCCTGCTCGCGCGTCGGCGTCTGGTTGGCATTGCCGGGCAGTTTCGGCATCGGCACGGTGTCGTTCTTGCCGCCGACCGTGTAGGCCCGGCCCTGCGAAGAGTGCGCGGCGCCCGGCACCAGATACATCCGCATGAACTTCGCCACCTCGGCGTGCCCGCCCATCTGAGCCAGCACGCGCTCGTGATAGTTGATGTTGCCGGCGGGCGGGATCGCATCGTCGACGAGGCCGGTCCAGATCACCACCTTGCGGCCGAGGTCGCGCAGTTTTGCGAGATCCGCCTTGTCGGTGATGAGGTTGCTGAAATGCGTCGGCTGCAGCGCGACGTTCTTGGCGACGGCGTCGGCCAGACCGGCGTAATCGAGTTCGAGCCATTTGTTGCGCGCAGTCGTCGAAGCATTCGTGATCGGTATGGCCGCGGTCGCGCTGGAATCGGCGGCATAGCTGACATCCTGCAGCGCCTGGGCCACGCTATCCACGCCGGCGCTGGTGATCTGATTGCCGATGCCGGTCCCGCGGGTGAACGCCCACCAGATTTGTTTGGGGCCGAGCGACTTGCCGCTGCGACTTTCAGGCGTCTGAGCGGCGTCAAAACTGCCGTCCGGTGTGGCGCCGTACCAGATCCGGTTCAGCGCCATCGCCTCCTTTGCGCTCATGCAGGTCGCGGCATCCGGATTGCCGCCGGTCACGCCGTCGCCGGCAGCGCCGGCACACAGCGCCGCCGCATCGCGCGCGGGATTGTAGTTGCAGGCAAAGGGATCAAGCAGGAAGCCAAGTCCGGCGGTGTCGCAGGCGGCGACGGCGCGCTGATTGGCGGCGGCGACCTTGGCGGCAAAGGCCTTGGCGGCGTCCTTGTTCACTGACGTGAAGCCGAGTTCGGTCTTCATCACGATCTGCGGATACAATCCGGACGTTCCGAACTTCGCGATATTCGGCGCGGGCTGGGCAATCAGAT
Source organism: Bradyrhizobium sp. AUGA SZCCT0169 (assembly GCF_018130085.1). Lineage (NCBI taxonomy): Bacteria > Pseudomonadati > Pseudomonadota > Alphaproteobacteria > Hyphomicrobiales > Nitrobacteraceae > Bradyrhizobium > Bradyrhizobium sp. AUGA SZCCT0169. The sequence goes on from NZ_JAFCMC010000013.1 coordinate 88,635, forward strand.
AGCCATCGTAGAGCTCAGGGTATTCCTGGAAGACCTTCATGCCCTGCCGGCCGCCCTGGGAATGGCCGTCGTAGTAAGTGTATTTGGGCGCCTTGCCGTAATAGACGTTGACCAGCGCCTTGGTCTTATTGGCCTGCTCCACCATCGCGCGCACAGAGAAGTCGCGCAGCGCCTCGGTATTGAGCTTGCCGTCGGAGAGGAATGTGAACGAGCCGTCCTGGTACCAGGGCTGGCCGGCATCCGTGGTGCCTGACGCATAGCCGATATTGGCGTTGACGATCGCCGGGACCTTGCTGCCGATCTGACCGGCGATGCGATGTCCGCCGCCGACCCAGCCGCCGCCGCCATAATTGCGGATGCGCTCATTCCAGTTGGCAGGCGCCGGCAGCCAGACCTCGATGCCGATGCCCTCGGAGTATGAGCGCGCGGTCTTGTCCTTTTCGGCCGTAGCGCCGGGGCCGACCAGCAGCTTCACCAGGCAGATGTCTGCCGCCGCCGTCACCGGCTGCGGCGCATCGGGCGCCTTTAATTCCTCGCCTTTCTTGACCTGGCGAACCGCAACGACGACCGTCTCGGCGTCGGGCTTGAAAGCCGTCTTGATGCCATCGTCGCAGGGAAGTTGCTGCGCCAAGGCAGGCGTGACCTGGCCGCAGGCAGCGAGCAACAGGACCGCCCAAATGCATTTGCCCGGTGTGATCGACATCGTTCCGTTCCCCCGTAATTTTATGTAGCTGGTGATTATGCGGATGGCTGATCGATCGCGCCGCCGAGGAAAAGCTGGCCGACGCGGGGATTGCTGAGCACCTTGTCGGCCCGGTCGACGAGGCGGGTCTGGCCGAGTTCGAGCACGATGCCGTAGTCCGAAATTTCCAGCGCCGAGCGGGCGTTCTGCTCGATCAGCAGGATCGAAACACCGCGGTCGCGCAGGTCCTGCAGGATGCCGAAGGTCTGCCGGATCATCAGCGGGGACAGCCCGATCGACGGCTCGTCGACCAGCATCAATTGCGGATTGAGCAACAGCCCGCGCGCGATTTCGAGCTGCTTCTGTTCGCCGCCCGACAGCGTGGACGCCTGCTGCGTGGCCCTCTTGCGCAGAATAGGGAAGCGATCGAGCGCGGCTTCGATGCGCGCCGGCAGATCGGGGATATCACGTCCCGCGACCACGGCGCCGAGCTCGATATTGTGGCGCACGGAGAGTTCCGGGAAGATGTTGCGGCCCTGCGGCACGTAGCAGATGCCTGATGTCAGCAGCTCGCGCTGGCTGAGGCCGGTGACGTCGCGGCCCTTGAAGATGATCTTGCCTTCGCGCAGTTTCAGCAGGCCGAAGATTGCCTTGAACACGGTGGATTTTCCGGCGCCGTTCGGCCCGATTACCGTCGTGATGGTGCCGGCCGGCACCGAGAAACTGGTGCCGTTGAGGATGGTCATCTTGCCGTAACCGCCGACCAGGCCTTTAACGTCGAGGATGGGTTCGCTCATCTGTGTTCCCTCATCCACCGGTTCAGTGGCCGAGATACGCGTCGATGACCGCGCTGTTGGCACGGATCTCAGCGGGCGTACCGATCGCCAGCACCTTGCCTTCCGCCATCACCACCACGCGTGAGCACAGCGACATCACGAATTCCATGTTGTGCTCGATCACGACGAAGGTGGCGCGCTTCTCGCGGTTGATCTCGGCCAGCCGCGCTTTCAAATCGCCGAGCATCGTCAGGTTGACGCCGCCGGCGGGCTCGTCGAGCAGCACCAGCCGGGGCCCTCCCATGAAGGCCATGGCCGCATCGAGCAATTTCTGCTGCCCGTAGGACAATCCGCCGGCCAGTTCACCGGCGAGATGGCCGAGCTTGAAAAACTCGATCATCTGATCGGCCGCCTTGCTGAGGCCCGCATCCGATGGACCCAGCAACCGCGACAGCATGTTGCCCTGGTGCTCCTGGCCGGCGAGGATGAGATTTTCCCGCACCGACAGTTTTGGAAACACCTGTAGCAATTGGAAGGTGCGGCTGACGCCGAGCCGGTTCAAATCCGACGGCCGAAACCCGGTGACGACCTTGCCATCGACCTTCACCTCGCCGGCGCTCGGCTGCAACTGGCCGAGAATGCAATTGAACAAGGTCGACTTGCCGCAACCGTTCGGCCCGATCAGGCCGAGGATTTCGCCTTCCTGCACGTCGAAGCTGACGCCATCGACTGCTTTGATGCCGCCGAAATTCTTCCTTATGTCGCTGATTTCGAGAACCGTGGTCATGGCGCCGGCTCCAACCCTGATTTCGCAACCGCGCGCAGCGCGGAGGCGGCCTTGGTGCGACGCTCGGTCAGATAGCGATCGATGATTCCGAGAATGCCGGTCGGCGAATAGATCAGCAGCAGGATCACCGCGACCGCATAGAGCATCAGATAATAGCCCTGCGTTACCTCGCGAATCCATTCCGGCAACAGCACCGCAATCATCGCGCCAAGGAACGGGCCGAAGAAGAATCCGGAGCCGCCGACAATCACCATCAACAACAGATCGAGCGAAAGCGAGAGGTTGAAAGGCACCGGGTCAATGTACTGCGTCAGCGGCGCGTACAGCGTGCCGGCGACGCCGCCGAGCGCCGAGCCGATCGCAAACGCCATCAAGGTGTAGCGCCGCGTATCGATGCCGAGCGAGAGCGCCCGCACCGGGTTTTCGCGCAGCGCCACGAAGGCGCGGCCCCAAGGCGAACGGATCAGCCACCAGGTCGCCAGCGACACCAGGGCGAGCGAGCCGAGGCAGACATAATAGAACGGCAGCGGCCGGTTGGTCGGATAGCCCAGGATCGTCGGCCGCGGAATGTTGCTGATGCCGTAGATGCCGTTGGTCAGCCAGCTCTCGTTGCGGAACACCAGGAAGGCGAGCGTGGAAAACGCCAGCGTCACGAAGGCGAGGTAATGGTGCTGCACCCGCAGCGCCGGATAGCCGAGGATCCAGCCGATTGCAAAACACAGCAGGATGGCAACCCCAAGCCCCGCGATCAGCGGTAGGCCGTTCGTGGTCATGAGCGCGGCGGTATAGGCGCCGATGCCGACAAAGGCGCCCTGTGCCAGCGAGACCTGGCCGGCATAGCCGAGCGTGAGGTTGAGCCCCATCGCGGCGATGGTCATCACAGCCCATTGGCTCAGGATGAACAGGCCGTAGCGGTTGAGGTACATCGGCGCGATGATCAGGGCCGCGATCACGACCACACCGAGCGCGACGCGCCAATATCGATTGAGCAGGCTCATACCGTACGCTCCTCGGCGCGGCCCAGCAGGCCCTGCGGACGCAGCAGGATGATGAGGATCAGCAAGATCATCGGCACGGCCGCGCGGTATTGCGTCGAGACATAGGCCGCGGCGAGATTATCGACGACGCCGATCAGTAAGCCGCCGGCGATTGCGCCGCGCACCTGGTTGAACCCGCCGACGATCGCCGCGATGAACGCCGCCTGCCCCAGCACTTCGCCGCTGGAGAATTTGGCGAGATAGATCGGTGTGATCAGCAGCGAGGCCAGCGCCACCAGAAAGGCATTGATCAGGAACGTCAGCAGGATCATCCGCTCGACGGGAATGCCGATGATGCGGGCGACCGTCGGGTTCTGTGCGGTAGCCTGCATCTGATGGCCGATGGACGTGCGGTTCAACAGCATGGTCAATCCGACCACTGCGGCGATGGCGAGCGCGAGCACGCCGACGCTCTGCAATGCGACCTGGCGGCCGAGGATCGAGATATCGCCTGAAGGCACGATGGAGGGGAACGGCGAGGCTTCGGCGCTGAAAAATTGCTTCACGGCTTCCTTGATGCCGATCGCCAGCGCCATGGTCGCGATCGCCAGCGGCAGCACGCCGTGGCGGAGCATCGGGTCGACCAGCAGCATCTTGAAGCCGAGGCCGAGCAGCAGCAGCGACAGCAGCATGCCGATGACGATCGCGAGCCAGAACGGCGCGCCGACATGCATCGCCGCCAGCATCAGGAACGCCGGCAGCATGACGAATTCGCCCTGCGCGAAGTTGATGGTCTGCGACGTCTGCCACAGCAGCGTGAAGCCGACCGCGACGATGGCATAGATCGCCCCCGTCGCCAGTCCCGCTATCAGAAGATCAAGCAGATTGGACATGCCTTTACCTTGTCCTTTTATTCCGACCTCATCTTGAGGAGCGGCGGCTGCGCCGCGTCTCGAAGGATGCAGGCCCGTCTGTGGCCTCATGGTCCGAGACGGCGCTACGCGCCTCCTCACCATGAGGGACAAACATTACCCTCTCGATCACCCACAATCCTCATCCTGAGGAGCGCGCTCTTGCGCGCGTCTCGAAGGATGGCCACGAACTTGGCTTCATCCTTCGAAACGCTTGCTACGCAAGCTTCTCAAGATGAGAGGCAGTACTTCCTTCAAAGACCTCAGTTCAGCTTCGGCAGCACCTGCTTGATGACCTGCTTGCCATCGACGATCTCGACCAGGAAACCCTGGCGATCGATGTCGCCGTTCTTGTCGAAGGTCGCGTCCATCAGGATGCCGGGTTCGCTGGCCGCCTTGATGGTGAGGCCATGGAGATTGTCGGCGAACGCCTTGGAATCGACCTTGCCCATCTTCTCGGTGGTGGCCTTGATCATGTAGATCGCCAGATAGCCCTTGAGGCCGTTATGGTCAGGGACGTAATTGTACTTCTTGACGAACTTTTCCCGGAACGCCTTGATCAGATCGACCGGGGCATCGGTGGTAAGGCCGACATGGCCGCGCGCGCCGTTCGCAGCATCCCCCGCCAGTTCGACCACCTTCTGACCGATCAGCGTGGTTTCGCCGATCAGGGGCACGGTGACGCCCTGGCGCTTCAGCTCTTTCAGGATGCGGGCGCTTTCCTCTTCATTCAGATAGATGAAGACGGCGTCGGGCGCAGCCGCCTTGATCTTGCTGACGTCAGCGGCGAAGTCGGCCTGACCTGCTTCGGTGGAAAGATCGGCGGCGACCTTGATGCCGAGCTTGGCGAATTCCTTGGTGATGACGTCGCGGCCGCCGCGGCCGAAATCATTGTTCACCCAGACGATCGCAACCGATTTCGCCTTCACCTCATCGTTGATGTATTTGGCGACCTTCGGCATCGAGGACTGCTGGCCGAAAGAAGTGCGGAACAGGAATTTGTTGCCGCCCTGCGTCAGTTCGGCGGCCTCGCCGCCCATGATCTGGGCGATGCCGGCTTCGGCCGCGAGCGGCGCCGTGACCTTGACCGATCCGGAGTAGCCGGGGCCGAGCAGGACGTAGGGCTCGCCGTCAAGCGCCTTCTGGACCTGGGCGCGCGCCACGCCGGGGTTGGATTGCGAATCGGCGTGGGTGACTTCCAGCTTGCGGCCGAGCACGCCGCCCTTGGCGTTGACTTCCTCGATCGCAAGATCGATGCCGTTCTTCCAGTTGGTACCGACCGTGGCGCCGCCACCGGAGAGTTCGGCCACATTGGCGAGCTTGATGGGGGCACCGGACTGCGCCAACGCCGCTGCAGCCGTCATGGTCGCGAGCAGGATACCTGCCAGAATTCCTGTTTTCATTTCCATCCCCTGTTGTCGTGATCTTTTGATTTTGCCGACGCGAGCCTTGTAATCGGCTACGCGTCCGATGTCGCAGAGTAGCGTCTTGCCATCACGGCGTCGAATGCATTCCCCATTTCGACGATCGACGGCTTCATTCCCGTAAATAACTCGAAGGCGTCCGCGGCCTGGTGGATCGCAAGATCGCGCCCTGTCATGATTTCAGCGCCCCTGGCTTTGGCCGCGGTCAACAGCGGCGTCCAGAGCGGCGAATAGACCGCGTCGGCCACCCAGACGTCGCGACGGAGCAGCGCCTCCGGCACCGGCGTGCCGCGATCCGGCAGCATGCCGATCGGCGTTCCGTTGACCACGCCGACGGCACCGCGCAGCGCGTCTTCCACGGTTTGCGCAATCCGCACCGGCTGGCGGCCGTGCAGCTGCGCCGCAATCTGTTCGGTCTTGGCGTGGTCGGTATCGAAGATGCTGAGTTCGGCGACACCGAGCGCGGCGAGCGCGTTGGCAATCGCCTTGCCGACGCCGCCGGCGCCGATCAGGGCAACCGGGCCATGACCGGACGCCTTCACCAGATTGGCGACCGCACGCTCAAAGCCGGTAGCATCGGTATTGTATCCAACCAGTCTTTTGTCGCGAACGACTACCGTATTGACCGCGCCGATCGCGCGCGCAGCCGGCGACAGATCATCGAGCAGCGGAATCACGGCTTCCTTATAGGGAAACGTCACGTTGACCCCGGCAAAGCCGATGCGCTTGATGCTGTCGAGCAGCGTGCGCAGCTCAGCCGAGCCCTGGCCCGCAACCTCGATCAGTTGATAATGACAGCGGATGCCCAAAGCAGCGGCCGCCTCTTCGTGCATCGCCGGCGACGCCGAATGCGCAATCGGGGCCCCGATCAGGCCGGTGAGAAACTTCTGACTGATCGAGGGCGGGCGTTTGGTCACGTCGCTATGGTCTCGCAGTATCAACATGGGATCGCGCGGCTTAGAGCACCAAAACCGGGCAAACGATACCGTCTTTGCCAGATAACACAATTACCCATTTATTCCACAAACATAACTTGATGTTATTTTTTGCGGCCGCGCGATGCCGCCACCGCCGGACTTTTCCGGCTCGGCTCCAGCGCCCGCATTTCCGACCGCAGGCATTCGATGAAATGCTCGACATGCAGCGAAAGCGAGGCGCCTCGTTTCACCGCGATATAGGTGTCGAACCTCGTGGGCTCCACGATCCGAAGCATTTCGACGCCGGGATAGCCGCCATGCGCCACGGTGAACTGATCGATGACGGCAATCCCGAGCCCCGCCTTGACCAGCGCGCAGACCGTGGTGCCGAACCGCGCCCGGATCGTGATGTCGTAGGACAATTTATTGCGCGCGAAGATCTCGGCCATGATGCGCCCATAGGGATCGTTGGGGTCGATGCCGATCAGGGGGTAGCGGATGATCTCCGCGGCGGTAACCTGTTTTCGTCCCGCGAGTTCATGCCCCTGCGGCACGATGCAGAACAATTCACCTGACGCCAGCGGCATGAAATCGAGGCCGGGATGGTCGAGCCGATAGCTCATGGCGACGCAATCGCCCTTGCCGAGCAACAGATAGTCGATCGCCTCCTCGATCTTGAGGATGTTGATGTCGATGTGCAGATCCGGATAGCGCCGCCGGATGCGCCCGATCGCGCGCGGCACCATGATCTGGGAAATGCTCGGCACCGAGCCGATGCGCAATTCCGACAGCGTGCCGCGCCCGATCTTTGAGATGATTTCGGTGAGGTCGTCGACCTTCTTGTAGACGCCGTTGATCTGCTCGAAAATGTTATGCGCTTCGGAGGTCGGGAAGTAGCGCCCGTTCTGGCGCTGGAAGAATCGGATGCCGAGCGAGCGCTCGGTATATTTCACCAGCCGGCTGATGCCCGGCGCCGACACGTTGAGCAGTTTTGCCGCCCCGCCGATCGTGCCGGTGATCATCACGGCCCTGATAACCTCGACCTGGCGCAGCGTCATCATGTGCAGCAACTTTCGAAGGTGAACCTGAGAGATACTCCCATGTTCGATCGGCGCAAATGATCTTATCAACGCCTTCTCAGGGCGTTCTCAGAGTCTGGCCGCCGCGATCACGGCCCTGGCCGCATCAAGCGCGCGCTGGGCGCGATCCTTATGGCCCATGGTTTTGGCAAGCTCGACCGTCGGGACTTCGAGGCTGACGGTGATATCCGCCGGCATGGCGCGCGCCAGCGACACGAGGTCGATGCCGCCCTCGCCGGGAAACATCCGCTCATGGCGGGCAGCATGGATCAGCTCTTCGTTCGTGGCGGGCCGCTCGGCCGGGCCGTCGCATAGCTGCCAATAGTGCAGCCGGTGGACGGGCACGCGCGCAAGTTCGGCGGTTGAACTCCTCGACCGGTCGAAATGAAGGGCATCGACCAGGATGCCGGCATTGGCCTGCCGCATCGGCGCGACAATGCGGTTGGCCGTGGCGAGATCGGGGACGCAGGTCCAGGGCATGAATTCGAGATCGGCTGTCAGCCCATATGGGGCGGCGGCCTCGCAGAATGCCGCAAAGCTGTCGCTGAAGCGGCCGAGATCAGCATCGTAACCTGCGACCAGGATGTGCCTGGCGCCGAGCCGTGCGCCGGTCTCGAAGAACGCGGAAAAGCCGGCAAGATCGGTCTCGGGCCGGAGCGCGACCACTTCGAGGTCGGCAACCCTGATGCCGGTCGCGTCCAGCCGGGCGAGTGTTTCCTTCAGGCTCGCTTTGTCCTCCAGCGGATAGGCGATGCCGCCGGGCATCGCGGGCAGCAGGCGAATCCCGACGGCGTCATAGCCGCAGGCCGCGGCAATATCGATCAACGCGGGAGGCGCCAGATCGAGGACGGTCAGCGCGGCGAGCGAGAACGACGGCATTAGTCGAAGTCCGCGATGCGGGCGTCGAGTGCGAACATGCCTTGATAGACCTCCGGCTCGCCGCCGCTGAACAAGTCCGGCGCCATTTCACTTGCTCGACGCAATGCGCCAGCAAGCGCAGTCGCGTCAAGCGCCTCGATGATCAGGAGGCCGGCAAAGATCCCCTCGTCTTTCCGCATACCCTTCTCTACCGTCGGCACCGAGGTGCGCGCCAGATCGGTCACCCCGACCTGCACCGCGGCAATGCCGTCGAGCGCGACGAGGGCGTCGGCGAAGGCTTGCGGTTTCTCCGGCAGACGTTCGATGCGCAGTGCGGCGATGGTCGATCCCTCGCCGCGCCCTGCCCGCGCGGTCATGACGCCGCCGCCGCGAATGAAATTGCCGAGCCGGGGCATGGTGCGCTGCGACCACGGCGTCGGGGCGTTGAGCCGCGCCAGATAAGCGGGCCCGTCGAGCACCTCGGGGGTTTCCAGTTCGTAGAGGATGAAGAACCTGGCGATGTCGGCCCGCGCGGCGCGGTACACGCGAACGCCCAAAAAGCCCTTGGTGGTCACCCGCTCGGTGGTGTGCTCGCGCGTCAACCAGTGCCGATAGTCAGTCAGATGATCGGGTTCGACATCGCTCCAGATCGCCAGAAAGCCTGCGCCGCGCATTATTATCTCCCCTTTAAGCCGTGCAGCGAGGCCGGAACCGCGTCCGGCAGCTTCCCCAACTTCTGCACAGCGGCGAGCATCGCCGCGATATAGCCGTATGGGCCGAGGCCGCAGATCACGGCGGTGGACGCGCTCGACGTGATCGAATGCCGGTGCAGCTCGTCCCGCGCATGAATATTTGAAATGTGGACCTCGATCTTCGGGCCTTCGAATATTTTCAGCGCGTCGATCAGCGCGATCGAGGTGAACGAATAGGCCGCCGGGTTCATGATGATCGCATCATAATTACCGTGCGCCGACTGGATCCAGTTAACCAGCTCGCCTTCGAGATTGGACTGGTGGAACGTGACCGTGACGCCCAAATATTTCGCCACTTCCTCACAACTTGTCTCGATCTCCTTGAGCGTGGTCGGGCCGTAGATGTGAGGCTCCCGAATTCCGAGGAAATTCAGATTGGGTCCGTTCAAAATCATGATCTTGATGGCCATCGAGGCTCCCCTTTTCGCTTGATATGCCGCTTCTAGCCGGCAAGCCACTTGGCCGGGACCGTCACTAATGCCGGGAACAGCACCAGCAGAAACAGCACGATAAGCTGGGCGATCATAAACGGCCAGACGCCCTTGATGATATCTTCCATGCTGATCCTGGAGACCCCGCAAACCACGTTCAGCACGATACCGACCGGCGGGGTAATGAGGCCAATGGAATTGTTGATGATGAACATCACGCCGAAGTAGACGGGGTCGATACCGGCCGCCTTGACGATCGGCATCAGGATCGGCGTCAGAATCAAGATCGTCGGCGTCATGTCGAGCGCGGTGCCGACGATGACAACGACGACCATGATCGCGAACATCAAAAGCGTCTTGTTGCCCATGAATGGTCTTAGCAGATCGACAACCTGCGCGGAGATTTCGGAGACCGTAATGAGCCAGGACGACACCAGCGCCGCAGCGACGAGAAACATCACGACGCTCGTCGTCAATGCCGAGGTAACGAACACCGCATAAAGCTGCGACCATTTCAGTTCGCGGTAGACGCAGGTGGCAACGAACAGCGAATAGACCGCGACGACCACCCCGGCCTCCGTCGGCGTGAAGATGCCGAAGCGCAATCCGACGATAATGATCGCCGGCAACATCAGCGCCCAGAAGCCGTCGATCACGGCCTGGGCAACTTCCTTGAATGACGCCCGCGGCGGCGGCACCAGATTTTCCTTGCGGCCCACCCACCACCAGGCAACGCACAATCCGGCGCCCAGCATCATCCCCGGAAAGATACCGGCCAAAAACAGTTTGGAAATCGAGACGCCGGCGGCGACGCCGAAAATAACAAAACCGATGCTCGGCGGAATGACGGGGCCGATGACGCCGCCCGCGGCCACAAGCCCGGCGGCGTAGATCTTCCTGTGCCCCGCCGCCACCATCATCGGCACCAAGAGGGCTGCGAGCGCCGCGGCATCGGCCGCGGCGGATCCCGACAGCGATGAGAGAATGCAGGCCGCGAGGATCGTCACATAACCGAGCCCGCCGCGGAAATGCCCGACCGCAACGAGGGCGACATTGACAATGCGCTTGGCGAGCCCTCCTTTATTCATGATCTCACCGGCGAGCATGAAGAAGGGAATCGCCATCAGCGGAAAGCTGTCCGCGCCGTTGATGATGTTCTGCGCCACGATCTGCGAATCGAACATGTCGATCGTGCTCATCAGCGCGATGCCGCAGATGATCAGGGCGAAGGCGATCGGCATGCCGAGCGCCATGGCGCCGAGCAGCGAGAAGGTGAAGACCGCGATGGTCATGTGCGGCGCCCCCGCGATGCCATCAGATGTCCTCCTCCTTGACGGCGACCAGGTCGGATTCGCGGGCCTGGCCGGAGACGACCTTGAACAGGTCGTAGAGCAGCATGATTCCGGCCGAGACGCCGAAGACGACGCCGACGAAGTAGAAGATGCCGAGCGACAGGCCCGTGGCCGGCGCGCGGTCGTCGATGTTGATGATGGTCTGGCGCCAGCTTCCCGCCAACAACAGCCAGTCGGCATACAGCATCAGGCAATAATTGATGATGAAGCAGATCCGCTTTCCCGCGGGCGACAACTTCCGCACCAACGTATCGACGCCGAGATGCGCATGCTCGCGGACGGCGACGATGGCGCCGAGGAAAGTGAGCCACACCAACAGCCAGCGCGACAGTTCTTCCGAAACCGTGATGCCGGAATTAAAGCCATAGCGCAGCACCACATTGCCGAACACCAGCACCACCATGACCGCAAGGCACAGCGCGATAACGCCCTTGAGCAGCGCGCAATAGAGATCGAGGATGCGTTCCATCGGCGCCGCGTGGAGCTGGAGTTCGTGCAGGGCCGATGGATACCGGCCCTGCCTCGCTGATGTCAGCGGCGCGTCACTTGACCTCTTTGCGGACCCGGTCGAGCTCCGCGTTGAACAGCTTGACCGTATCCGGCTTCAGCGCCGCCGAGATCTTGTCGACCACGGGCTGAGCCGCCTTGCGCATGCGCTCCAGCTCTTCCGGCGCCACGGCGTTGTAGGTCATTCCCTTGGCTTGCAGCTCGGAGAGCGCCTTTTCGGTCTGCAGCCGCGTCTGCTCCTTCTGGTAGGCGCGGCTTTCGTTGTAAGCCTCTTGCATCATCTTCTGCTCGGCCGGCGACAGCTTGTCCCAGAAGATCTTGCTGACGATGATGATGTTCTCGGTGAAGGTATGGTTGGTGGCCGAGACGAATTTCTGAACCTCAAAGAACTTGTTGGACAGGATCACCGTGTAGGGATTTTCCTGGCCGTCGACCGTGCGCGTTTCCAGCGCCGTGTAGAGTTCACCGAACGCCATCGGAATCGGATTGGCCTTGAAGGCGCTGAAGGACTCCAGATAGACCGGATTTGGAATGACGCGCAGCTTGAGCCCGGAGAAATCCTCCAGCTTGACGATCGGATGCTTGCTGTTGGTGACGTTGCGAAAGCCGAGCCCCCAATAGCCGAGCCCGACCAGTCCGCGCTGCGGCAGCGCGTCGATCATCGCCTTGCCGAATGCGCCTTGGACCAGTGCATCGGCCTGATCGGTGGTGGTGACGATGAAGGGGAAATCGAGCAGGCCGAATTCCGGAATGACCGTTGCGAGCGAGGTGGTGGACGCCGACAGCATCTCCTGCGTGCCGCCGCGCAGCGCCGATTGCTGTTGCAGCTCGTTGCCGAGCTGGGATGAAGCGAACTCGCGGACCTTGAGCTTGCCGCCGCTCTTGGCGAGCAGGATTTCCGCGAATTTTTGTACGCCGAAGCTGACGGGATGATCGGTGTTGTTGAGGTGTCCCCAGCGGATGGTCCGCTCCTGGACCTCCTGCGCGGATGCGGTGCCGGCCAAAAGTGCCCCGCCCAACACGGCCGCGGACAGAACTGCAAACAGCTTCATCTCATCCTCCCCTGATGACCCGGTGCCCAGTCGCGGCTTGTTGCCGCGATTTTTGGCTTCTGGGCCGGTCTTTTTGGTGGAAACCATATAACGAAATCGTTGTCAAATGATAATCATATAAATATATGATATAATATAATTCATCATGTGATCGTAGTTTGCAGCAAGGGCCACCATTCGCGGCTATGCTCGGCGGCGAGTCGCCTCAGCCTTTGCAGGCCCAAAAGCGGGATAGACATTGACGATCATGGAGCAGCAACAGACCCCGATGTCGGCCGGCGACAGCGGCTATCACCGCATTCGCTCCGACATCATTTTCGGCGTGCTCAACCCGTCGGGACGGCTCAAGCTCGACTCGATGAAGGAGGATTACGGCGTCAGCGTTTCGACGCTGCGCGAGATCCTCAACCGCCTGGCCTCGGAAGGCTTTGTCGTTGCCGAAGGCCAGCGCGGGTTCGAGGTCGCTCCCGTCTCGATCCAGAATTTGCGCGAGCTGGCGCAGCTGCGAATCCTGCTCGAGCATCACGCGATGACCGAATCCTTCCGGGCCGGCGACATGGAATGGGAAGGCCGCGTGGTGTCGGCGCATCACAAGCTGGCGGCGACCGAGCGCGCCATCCTCACCGCGGGGGACGATCCCGAACTTCGCAAGCGCTATGACGGCGAATTCCACCAGGCCTTGATATCGAGCTGCGGCTCGCGCGAGTTGATGCAGACTCACTCGGTCGTGTTCGACAAATATTTCCGCTACGCCCTGCAATACCGCGGCAGCGCCACGATCGCGCAGCATCAGGCCTTGCTGGATTGCGCGCTAAAGCGCGACATCGAGGGTGCAAAGTCGATCCTGACCGAGCATATCAACAGCTGCGTGGCGCATGCGCTGGCGATCGGGACGCTGAAATGAAACGTTCGGTCGAGTTGTCGTGACCGGGCGCCAAACCGATAATCGCAGGTGGGATGCCGAGACCGATCTGCTGGTGATCGGCGCCGGCGCGGCGGGCATGACGGCGGCGCTGGTCGGCACGCTCGAAGGGCTCAAGGTTATCATCTGCGAAAAGTCCGACATGGTCGGCGGCACCACCGCGACCTCGGCCGGAACGGTGTGGATTCCCGGCAGCCGGCAGAGCGAGGCGGCCGGCGTGCCCGACAGCATCGAGGCCGCGAGAACGTACCTTGCGGCGATATTGGGCGATGACGCCAACGATGTGCGGCTCGCCGCCTTTCTCGCAACCGGCCCCGCGATGCTCGACTATCTCCAGCAAAGGACCAGCGTGGTCTTCATGCCGCCGCCGGTGCATCCGGATTATCACGCGCAGCCCGGCGCCGCGCGTGGCGGCCGGGCGCTGGGTGCCGTATCGTTCGACGGACGAAAACTTGGCGAGGATTTCGCGCGGGTGCGGCCGCCGCGCCGTGAATTCATGGTGCTCGGCGGCATGATGGTCGGCAAGACCGACATTCCGCCGTTGCTGCATCCGTTTCATTCCCTGGCAAATTTTTCGAACGCGGCTCGCCTGCTGGCGCGGCAGGCGATGGACCGGATCAAGCACCCGCGCGGCACGCGCCTGATCATGGGCAACGCGCTGGTGGCGCGGCTGGGCTGCTCTACAGTCTGAAGCACCACGTCGTCGAGATTCGTTACCAGACCCAGCTCAGCGAATTGATCGAGGACGACGGCAGAATCATCGGCGCGGTGTTCGCGACAAACGATGGCGACATCCGCATCTACGCGCGTCGCGGCGTCGTGCTGGCGGCCGGCGGCATCGGCTGGAGCAGCGAACTGCGCAACCGGCTGTTTCCGGACGGCACGCAGCGCTATTCGATGGCGCCGGACAGCAACACCGGCGACGGCATTCTTGCCGGCGAACGCGCGCATGGCGAGATTGCGCAGGACATCAGGAGCCCGGCGCTGTGGATGCCGAGTTCGGTGATGCCGCAGGAGGACGGCCACCTCTCGGTATTCCCGCACATCATGCTCGATCGCGCCAAGCCCGGGCTGATCGCGATTAACAGGTCCGGCGTGCGCTTTGTCAACGAAGCCAATTCGTACCATGACTTCGTCGAGGGGATGCTGCGGTCGCACCGCACAGTGCCCAGCATCCCGGCGTTCCTGATCTGCGACCGTGGTTTTATTCGCGACTATGGTCTCGGCCTGATCCATCCGGGAACGCGCGACCTCTCCCGCTTCATCAAGTCGGGCTATCTCTTCACGGGTGACAGCATCGCTGCATTGGCGCTGCAAATCAGCGTTGATGGCGGCGCGCTGGCCGGCACGATCGAGCGGCACAATCGATTCGCCGAAACCGGCATCGACGAGGATTTCGGCCGCGGCACCAGCGACCTCAACCGTTTCAACGGTGATCCCACGAACAAGCCAAATCCGTGCTTGCGCAAAATCGGACCGGGCCCCTATTTCGCCGTCGCGGTCTGGCCTTCCGACCTCGCCAGCAGCGCCGGATTGCGCACCGACGCCAACGGCCGCGCGCTGACGTCTACAGGACAGCCGATTCCCGGCCTCTATGCCGCCGGCGCCGACGCCGCCTCGATTTTCCGCGGCACCTATCCGGGTCCGGGGACCATGATCGGCCCGGCCATGGTGTTTGCATGGCGCGCGGCGATGGACATCGCGGGCAAGTCGAACGAGCTGGGTGCTACTTGATCGGCGGCCGCGGCAGCACAGCCTCGCCGGCTTCCATCCGGTAGACATAGTCGAGCGAATACCAGGGCGAGCCGACGTCGGTTGCAGTCGGGTGCGCCTCATCGTGCCGCACGAATTCGCCGATCAGCGCCTTGGTCACCCCGAACTGCACATCGCTGTCGATATGCGGATCGGCGGGATCATAGACCTGCGAAATCAAAACCTTGAATCCCGGCTTGAAGATCAGCGCATGCAGATGCGCCGGCCGGTAGGGATGCCGCTGCTGCGCCTTCAAGAGCCGCCCGACCACACCATCGGTCGGAATGGGATAGCCGACCATCATCACCGAACGAAACGCGAAGCGTCCGTCGGCATCCGTCGTGAACTTGCCGCGCAGATTCATCTCGGCCTGTTCAGGATCCTGGTTCTCGTACAGGCCGACCGGCGAGGCGTGCCAGATATCGACCTCGGCGCCCGCAATCGGATGACCGGCGGGGTCGACGACGCGGGCGTTGACGAACAGCGCCGCGCCCGGCGTGTCTGACCGGACGATCGAGCCGCCGTTTTCAACGCGCGGAGAATTCAGCCGCCAGAACGGCCCTAGCAATGATTGCGCCGTCTCGGTATTGCCCTGATCGCCATTGTTCAGAAGGCATACCAGCGAGGAAACGCCGAGCGAACCAGCGATCAGCACGACTTCATTGTGGGTATCGGTCGATTGCTTGCCCAATTCGACGAGGATGGCGGCGGCTTCGCGGAATTCAGCTTCGGTCAGCCTGACGTCACGGACAAAACCGTGCAGATGCTTGACCAGCGACAGCATGATCTCGCGCAGCCGCGGGTCGGAGGTCCGCTCCATCACGGTAGACGCTGCAACCGTGACATCCTGCTCGCGCCCGATGATCATTGGATGATCCCGCACCTAGACGTCGAAGAACACGGTCTCGTTGTCGCCCTGCATGTTGATGTCGAGGCTATAGACCGCGTTACCATTGCAGTGCGCCTGCCGGGCGATCAACGTTGCGCGACGGTCGGCCGGCACCAGCGCCAGCACGGGATCGGTGGCATTGGCCGCCTCGCCGCCGAAATAGATCCGCGTATAGAGATGCAGCAGCAGGCCGCGCGCGAACACCGCGAGCACGAGATGCGGCGCCTGCGGCTTGCCGTCGGGATCATGCACGATGCCCGGCTTGATGGTGTCGAAGGCATAGCGGCCATCGGCATCGGTCTCGCAGCGGCCAAACCCCTTGAAGGATGAGTTGGGCAGCGCGCGCTTGTCCTGCGGATCGGAGAAGCGGCCTTGCGCATCGGCCTGCCAGATCTCCAGCATGCAATCCACCATCGGCTGGCCGTCGCCATCGAACACCCGGCCCTCGACGCGGACGCGCTCGCCCGACGTATCCGCCGTCACGAGATTGTTGGAGAAGGCGTCGTTCCAGTCATACTTGCCGTTCGATGTCAGGCCATAGGCGAAATACGGGCCGACGGTCTGTGACGGGGTAACGCCTTCCGGCTTGCTCTGGGCCTTGGACACTTACTTGGTCTCCATCGGCGTGGCGTTGCGCCCGCGCAGCACAATGTTGAAGCGATAGCACAGCGCCCAATCCGGCTTGGTATTTTCGAGGTCGAAGTCGGACACCATGCGGTTACGCGCCTTCTCGTCGGTCACCGAATTGAAGATCGGATCGAACGGGAACAGCGGATCGCCGGGGAAATACATCTGCGTCACCAGCCGCGAGACGAAGGAGTGCCCGAACACCGAGAAGTGGATATGGGCCGGGCGCCAGGCGTTGTGGTGGTTGCCCCAGGGATAGGCGCCGGGCTTGATGGTGACGAAGCGGTAATAGCCCGCGCTGTCCGACTGCGTGCGGCCGGCGCCGGTGAAATTCGGATCGAGCGGCGCCGGATGCTGATCGACGACATGGACATAGCGGCCGCAGGCGTTGGCCTGCCACAGCTCGACCAGCGTGTTGGGCACGCCGCGGCCGTCTTCATCGAGCACGTGGCCGTGCACGATGATGCGTTCGCCGAGCGGCTCGCCCTTGCCCTGGAGCGTGAGGTCGTTGTCGTTTTCGCGCACCGTCTCGTGGCCATAGACCGGCCCGGTTAATTCCGACAGCGTATGCCGCATCGGGATCAGCGGCTTGGTGGGCGAACGCTTCACCGTGCTCTTGTAACCGGGCGACAGCCGCGGCGGATGCGCCGTCAAGCTTTGCAGCGGATAGGATAATGTCATGACTTCCTCCCTGGCATCGCGATCGCAGGCGCCGCCGGATCATTATATGACATAACTAATTTGGGGAAGGGCCGTTTTTGAGCCTCCCAAACCATTGTCTTAGTTTAGCTTTTCGATCGCCATCGCGACGCCCTGACCGACGCCGACGCACATAGTTGCCAAGGCAAGCTTGCCGCCGCGCTTCTCCATGCCGTGCACCGCCGTCATCGCCAGCCGCGCGCCGCTCATGCCGAGGGGGTGACCGAGCGCGATGGCGCCGCCATGCGGGTTGACGAAATCGGCATCGTCTTTGACGCCGAGTTGCCTGAGCACGGCGATGCCCTGCGAGGCGAAGGCTTCGTTGAGCTCGATCAGATCGAAATCGCTGATCTTGATGCCGAGCCGCTCCATCAGCTTCTTGGTCGCCGGCACCGGGCCGATGCCCATGATGCGCGGCGGCACCGCAGCCGAAGCCAACCCAAGGATGCGCGCCCGCGGCGTCAGGCCGTGCTTTTTCACGGCAGCTTCCGAAGCCAGGATCATCGCGGCCGCGCCGTCATTGACGCCGGACGCATTGCCCGCCGTCACCGTGCCGGGATTGCGCACGATCGGCTTCAGTTTCGTCAAACCTTCGAGCGTGGTTTCGGGACGCGGATGTTCGTCCTTGTCGACCGTGATCGGTCCGGCCTTGCCGCCGGGCACCGAAACCGGGGTGATCTCTTCGGCGAAATAGCCGGCAGCGATCGCAGCGCCCGCGCGCTGCTGCGAACGAATTGCCATCGCGTCCTGATCGGCGCGCGATACCTGGAATTCCTCGGCGACGTTCTCGCCGGTCTCCGGCATCGCGTCGACGCCGTATTGCGCCTTCATCAAGGGATTGATGAAGCGCCAGCCGATCGTGGTGTCGAAAATATCAGCGGAACGCGCAAAGGCTTCCGGCGCCTTGCCCATCACGAACGGCGCGCGTGTCATCGATTCGACGCCGCCGGCGATGGCGAAATCAATCTCGCCTGCGCGGATCGCGCGGCCACCGGCACCGACCGCATCGAGGCCCGAGGCACAGAGACGGTTGAGCGTCTGGCCAGGAACCGAGTCGGGCATGCCCGCCAAAAGAAGCGCCATGCGCGCGACGTTGCGGTTGTCCTCACCAGCCTGGTTGGCGCAGCCGAAAAACACCTCATCGACCGCTTTCCAGTCGAGATTGGGATGCTTTGCCATCAAGGCCTTGATCGGGGCCGCGGCCAGATCGTCGGCGCGCACCTTGGCGAGCGAACCGCCAAAACGGCCGATCGGGGTCCGTACGGCATCGCAAATGAACACATCACGCATTGAATCTCTCCCTGAACGCCGCGTTTGGGCCGTTGACCCCACTGAATTGATGGCGAGTTTTAGGAGCGACGTAGCGGGAGGTCAATTGAGGGCTGTCGCCACCGGCGGTGCTTTCGCGGGATGGCCGTCATGTTCCCAGGGCTCAGCTAGGGGTTAGGAAGTGAAATAAGCGGCCACCGGGCGTGGAAAACCGGTACGACGGGGAGCAAACCAATAGGACCGACGGACAAAATTTTGTAGTTTGCGCCCCGCAATGACGATCCAGCAAAACATCCCCGCACCCCCGCCCCCCGAGGCAACTCCGGCCGCCGACGCGACAGCGCGCGTCACGCCGATGATGGAACAGTACCTTGAAATAAAGGCCGGCCATCCCGGGCTGCTGCTGTTCTACCGGATGGGCGATTTCTACGAGCTGTTCTTCGAGGACGCCGAAATCGCCTCCAGGACGCTCGGCATCGTGCTGACAAAACGCGGCAAGCATCAGGGCATGGATATCCCGATGTGCGGCGTGCCGGTGGAGCGCTCCGAGGATTACCTGCATCGGCTGATCAATGCCGGGCATCGCGTCGCGGTGTGCGAGCAGACCGAAAATCCCGCAGCCGCACGCGCGCGCGGCAACAAGAGCGTGGTGAGCCGCGGCGTGGTGCGGCTCGTCACGCCG
This sequence comes from Bradyrhizobium sp. AUGA SZCCT0169, assembly GCF_018130085.1. Lineage (NCBI taxonomy): Bacteria > Pseudomonadati > Pseudomonadota > Alphaproteobacteria > Hyphomicrobiales > Nitrobacteraceae > Bradyrhizobium > Bradyrhizobium sp. AUGA SZCCT0169. The sequence continues at coordinate 107,980 of NZ_JAFCMC010000013.1, forward strand.
GGCACGCTGACCGAAGACACCCTGCTCGACGCAAAGACCAATAATTATCTGCTGGCGATCGCGCGGGCACGGGGATCTGCCGGTGGCGACCGCATTGGCCTTGCCTGGATCGATATCTCGACCTCCGAGTTCATGGTCACGGAATGCTCGACCGCCGAGCTTGCAGCGACGTTGGCGCGGATCAATCCGAACGAAGTCATCGTCACCGATGCGCTGTATGGCGATGCTGATCTGGGGCAGCTGCTGCGCGAACTGCCGGCGGTGACGCCGCTGACCCGCGACGTCTTCGACGGCGCCACCGCGGAACGGCGACTGTGCGATTATTTCGCGGTCGCCACCATGGACGGCCTGTCCGCGATGTCGCGGCTGGAAGCGACCGCGGCGGCCGCCGCCGTCACCTATATCGATCGAACGCAAGTTGGAAAGCGGCCGCCGCTGTCGCCGCCGTCGCGCGAGGCCGCCGGCACCACGATGGCGATCGACCCGGCGACCCGCGCCAATCTCGAATTGACCCGCACGCTGGCGGGCGAGCGGCGCGGCTCGCTGCTCGATGCGATCGACTGCACCGTCACCGCAGCCGGATCGCGGCTTTTGGCGCAGCGTCTCGCCGCCCCGCTCACCGATAGCGCTGCGATTGCGCGGCGGCTGGACACCATCGCCACTTTCGTCGCCGATAGTTTTGCGCGAGAAGATATCCGCACCACGCTGCGCGCCGCGCCCGACATGTCGCGCGCGCTGGCGCGGCTGTCAGTCGGTCGCGGCGGCCCGCGCGATCTTGCAGGCCTCCGTGATGGCATCCTCGCCGCCGATTCCGCGCTGGCGCGGCTGGCGCAACTGGATGCGCCGCCGCCGGAGATCTCTTCCGTGATGGAGGCGCTGCGCCGTCCGTCGCGCGATCTTGCGCGCGAATTCGAACGGGCGCTGGCCGAACAATTGCCGCTGATCAAGCGCGACGGCGGCTTCGTCCGCGAAGGCTATGAGCCCGCGCTCGACGAGAGCCGCAATCTGCGCGACGCCTCGCGTCTCGTCGTCGCCGCGATGCAGGCCCGCTATGCCGACGACACCGGCATCAAGGGCCTCAAGATCCGGCACAACAATGTGCTGGGCTATTTCGTCGAGGTGACGGCGCAGCACGGCGACAAGCTGATGACCGCGCCTTTGAACGCGACGTTCATCCATCGCCAGACGCTGGCCGGTCAGGTTCGCTTCACGACGTCGGAGCTCGGCGAGATCGAAGCCAAGATCGCCAATGCCGGCGACCGCGCGCTCAATCTCGAACTGGAAATCTTCGAGCGGCTGTCGGTCATCGCACTTGCGGCCAGCGACGATCTGCGCGCCGCGGCGCATGCCTTTGCGCTGCTCGATGTCGCAACCGCGCTGGCCAAACTTGCGGTCGACGACAATTACGTGCGGCCCGAAGTCGACGGCTCGCTCGGTTTCGCCGTCGAGGGCGGCCGCCATCCCGTGGTCGAAGCCGCGCTGAAGCGCGATGGCCAGCCGTTCATCGCCAATGCCTGCGACCTCTCGCCGGGACCGGCGCAGGTCTCGGGCCAGATCTGGCTGATCACCGGCCCGAACATGGCGGGTAAATCGACCTTCCTACGCCAGAACGCGCTGATCGCGCTGCTGGCGCAGATCGGCAGCTACGTGCCGGCCTCGCGGGCGCGGATCGGCGTCGTCGACCGGTTGTTCAGCCGCGTCGGCGCTGCCGACGACCTCGCACGCGGGCGTTCGACCTTCATGGTGGAAATGGTCGAGACCGCCGTGATTTTGAATCAGGCCAGCGAGCGCTCGCTTGTGATCCTCGACGAAATCGGCCGCGGCACCGCGACCTTCGACGGCCTGTCGATCGCCTGGGCAGCAATCGAGCACCTGCATGAAAGCAACCGCTGCCGCGCGCTGTTCGCGACGCACTACCACGAGCTGACCGCGCTCTCGGCAAAACTGCCGCGGATGTTCAACGCCACGGTGCGCGTCAAGGAATGGCAGGGCGACGTCGTGTTCCTGCACGAGGTGCTGCCCGGATCGGCCGACCGCTCCTACGGCATCCAGGTCGCAAAGCTCGCCGGCCTGCCGCCGGCCGTGATCGCGCGCGCCAAATCGGTGCTGGCAAAACTCGAGGCCCAGGACCGCGGCCAGACCGCGCGGGCGCTCGCCGACGACCTGCCGCTGTTCGCGGTGCCCTCGCGCGCGGCCGCCGAGCCGGCACCGCCGAGCGAGGCCGAGCAATTGCTCGAAGCGGTGAAGGCGCTGCATCCGGATGAGATGTCGCCGCGCGAGGCGCTGGATGCGCTGTATCGGCTCACGACCCTGGCAAAAGAACACAAGGCTTGAGTCGCGCTGCGAAAGCGTTCGCATGGATCGCGCTGGTGTACGGCGCCCCGCCCATGCTGCTGTTGATCTCGGCCCTGTTTGAAGGCGGCTGGCGGATATTCGTGTTTCTCGGATTGATCGCGCTGCCGCTGTTGCCGCTGATCCTGATGCAGGATGCGCGCGGCTGGCGGACGCCGTCGCCCGGCGTGCCGCTGGCGGTGGCCGTGGTCTCGCTGGTGGCGACAACGCTGCTGTATTTGCGCCTGTTCGGCGTCATTCAATGGAGCCTGCCTTGGGACGTGGCGGGCTAGCGTCCCACGTCGGCGAACGGCTGGATCAACTTCAGCTTGGCGGCGAGGCGGATGCTGCGCTTGCCGGCCAATGCGGTTGCCTCCATTTCGGCACCGTTGGCGTCGCAGCGGCCTGAGAAACCGATGCCGACTTCATAACCGCCAAACAGCGGATGCTCGGCCTTCGCCGGAGTGTGTTCCTGATTGACGAACTCGCCCTTCCAGCTGCCGTTCGCCGAACTATAGGCCCCGAGGTAATAGAAAAACGCGTCGCCGCCGAGAATGCGGCCGTCATGCAGCAGCATCACGCCGGTATGCCCGCCTGCAAGGCCGTCCAGCATCCGGATGTCGATCGAGTAGAGTCCGCTGACGATGCCGCCGTCGCCGACCATACCGGGCGGCGGAACGTCGTCATTGCCGAGCGGCGTCATGAGCGCGCGAAACACCGAGCCGGCGTCCTCCACCACTTCACCCGCGAAGCGATAGGCCTGGCCCTCCGCCCTGCCGCGTATACTGAGCGTGACCTGGTCGGAACTGACCAGCGATCTAGGGCGGGGCGACGGGCTGTGGCGCCGGGTCCTGAGCCTGGCGACGATTTCGCCGTTCACGATCTGGTAGCTGCCGAAATGGGCGAATGCCGTATTGCCGCCAAGCATCGTTCCGGCATTGGCGTACAGCACGCTGCGGCCGGAGCCCTCGTTGATGTCGTACTCGACCTTGTACAATCCCTCCACGACACCGCCTCAATTCTGCTATGCCCAGCAACCTAGCGGGTCTGCCGGTGGCGGTAACTAGCGATCTTCCGAACTAATAGGGGCTGTCACCTTCCTTCGCCCCTTCCACCACAGCGCCAGGTTCCACGAGACGCAGGTCGCGAGCCCGAGGCTTAGGCCGATCACCGAGCCGAACTGCAGCGCGGCGACGTGCAGGACGGCAATCGCAAGGCCCAAACCGATCAGGCCCCAGGCGCTGTTGGCGAGCACGGCCGCGGTCGGCGGGCCGCCGATGCGCGGATGCAGGATCAGCATCATGGAGGTGAACACGATCGGAAACAGCGCCATGATGCCGCTGATTTTCGGGCCGACCCAGCCTGACGTCGTGACCACGGTCGCGACCAGTGTCGCAACCAGCGAGGCGCGCAGGGGAATGTCGTACCAGCGCCGCACGACCGGCGGCATCTTGACGTGACGGTAACGCGCGAGCAGCGGCACGCAGATCGCAAAGGCGATCGCATTGACGATCAGCCCGCCCGCCAGCGTCCAGTGTACCGCGCGAATGATCGAGGCGAATGCGATCCACACCGCGACCGCGGCAAGGCAACTGACGACCGCGCTGCGGCGCTGCGCCAGCACGACATAGGTCAGCCCCAGAAAAATCGTCGCGGCGTTGATCGGCAGGCTCGCCAGTGCGCCTTCGGCGATGAAGGCCGCGTCATGATCGAGCGCGAGGAACACGTAAGACGGCCCCGCCGAAATTGGCAATGTCGCAATCAGCGCGCCGATCACCGGGCCCGACTTCTCGGTGACGATGGACGCCGTCACCACGAACGCCGCGGTAATCACCATGCGCAGGACGAGCGTCAGCAGGAAGATGGATTCGGGGGACATTTAAAGCCGTCGTCCCGGCGAAGGCCGGGATCCATAGCCACAATTATTCGTGTGGCGCGAAAGGCGTCGAACATCGGTTGTTGCAACGAGGGGCCGCGGCGTATGGGTCCCGGCTCAAGGCCGGGACGACACCATACTGCAGACTCACACCCGCTTCATCGACACCGCGACCTTGGGGCCGTTCCGGATGGTCTGATAGACCACGCAATAGCGCTCGGTGAGCTTTAGCAGCAGATCGAGCTTGTCCTGCGGCGCGTCGGTTTCGACGTCGAAGCGCAGGCGGATCTCGGCGAAACCGACCGGGGCTTCCTTGTCGACGCCGAGCGTGCCGCGGAAATCGAGATCGCCCTCGGCGATGACATGGCCGCTCTTCAGCGGAATTTCGACCGCGGTCGCCACCGACTTCAGCGTCACGCCGGCGCAGGCGACCAGCGCTTCCAGCAGCATGTCGCCCGAACACAGTTCAAGCCCGGAACCGCCGGTGGCGGGATGCAGGCCTGCAACGGCCAGCGCGCGGCCGGTTTCGACCTTGCAGGTCAAGCCTTCATTGTCGATCGAGCCCTTGGCTTTGAGCGTAATGACAGCGGCTGAGGGATCGGACTTGTAACGCTCCTTGATCGGGGCCTGCATCGCACGGAGTTCGGCGGCGTCCATTTTTTTCTCCCGGATTTTTGTACATCCGGATTTAAAGCCTTATGGAGCCCAAGTCACCACCCAATGTCACCACCACATCGCCTCGCCGGTGGTCGATTTGGCATCGGCGTCAGGCACGTTGCGGTCGAGCGAGCGATCCAGCGCGGTCAGCACGCGGCGCTTGAAATTGTCGAAGTGCGGCGAATTGCGGTCCCGCGGCCGCGCCAGATTGACCTTGATCTCCTCGAACAGCCGCCCCGGCCGCGGCCGCATCACAAGCACGCGATCCGCCAGCACCACGGCCTCATCGACGTCATGCGTCACCAGCATGAGCGTTGGCCGCGTGTCGTTCCAGAGGTCGAGCAGATGGTCCTGCAGGTCGCGCCGCGTGAAGGCATCGAGCGCCGAAAACGGCTCGTCCAGCAGCAGCACTTCCGGCTGCGGCACCAGCGCGCGCGCGATCGCGACCCGCTGCGCCTGCCCGCCGGACAATTCGCGCGGCCAGGCGTTGGCCTTGTCCGCAAGGCCAACCCGATCCAATGCACGCGCGACCTTTTCGCGTCGCGCGGCGGCGGACAACTCAGAAAGGCCGAAGCCGATATTGTCGGCGACGCTCAGCCACGGCAGCAGCCGCGGCTCCTGGAAGATGATGCCGATTTTTGCGTGCGGAGCAGTAATTGCAATGTCGTCCAGGGTCACCGTGCCTGTGGTGGCGCGGTCGAGGCCGGCGATGGCGCGCAGCAAGGTCGACTTGCCGCAACCGGAGCCGCCGATGATGGCGACGATCTCGCCGAGCTTGATGTTGGCGGAAAACCGCTCCAGCGCGTGGACGCCGTTCGGATAGGTCTTGCCAACGCGATCGAGAGCGAGCATCAGGCCGCTCCGCTTTTGCCGCCGAATGCGTCCTGCCAGCGTAGCAGCGGCGCGGTGGCGATCTCGATCAGCCAGTCGGTGGTCTTGCCCACTATGGCGAAGATCACGATCGCCGCGACGATCTGCGCCGGCTTGCCGAGCTGCTGGCCGTCGATCAGGAGATAGCCGAGTCCTTCGGAGGCGCCCATGAATTCGGCGGCGACCACGAACATCCAGCCGAGGCCAAGGCCGACGCGCAGCGCCACCACATAGGCCGGCAGCACCGCGGGCAACAGGATGCGGCGGATCATCGCCGGGCCACTGAGGCGGAAGGTGCGGCCGACCTCGACGATCTTGCGATCGACCGAGAGGATCGCGCCCATCACGCCGAGATAGACCGGGAAAAACACGCCGACCGCGATCAGCGCAACCTTCGAGGTTTCAAAAATGCCGAGCCACAGGATGAACAGCGGCACCCAGGCGATCGATGGGATCGCACGCAGCGCCTGCACGGTCGGATCGAGCAGCCGCCGCGCCAGCCCCCAATAGCCGGAGATCGCCCCGAACAACGTGCCGGCGACGACACCGATGACAAAACCCGAGGCGACGCGGCTCAGCGTCGCGATGATATGGCGCGACAGCTCGCCGCTCTTGGCGAGTTCCACCATGGTGGCGAAGATTTTGGTCGGCGGCGGCACCAGCCGGCCGTTCGAGAGGCCCGCCCAGACCGCGATTTCCCAGGCCAGCGCGAGTCCCACCGGCAGCAGCAGCCCCAGCGCCGGCCCCGCATAGCGCCGCAGCCGCGCCGACGACGCCTTCGTCTCCGGCGTCGTCGCATCGGTCCGTTCCAGCGCTGGCAGTTCAACGGTCATGGCCATAGCAAGAACGCGTCTTTCGAGGGATTGCAAGGTGGCGGATGGCGACGTGTCACCATCCTTGCGTCGTCCCGACGAAGGCCGGGACCCATAACCACCGGCTCAAGAAAGGGACAAAGGCGGCGACCAACCGGGTGCAACAATTATCGCCGCGGCGTATGGGTCCCGGCCTTCGCCGGGACGACAATTATCAATTCGTCGGCAGCGGGATCCGATCATCGATCAGGGCATCCAGCGTCGCCTTGACGTCGACCGTGGCGGCGACGACACCGGCCTGCTGCAAAGCGAGGCCGGCGGCGAGGATGGATTCGCGCTGCGGTGCGCCGATCCGGCTGTGGGTCAGTTCGGTGCGCTCCTTGAGCTGCTTGTCGACGACCGCATCCGGCAGCTTGGTGATGCCGATAAAGGTCTTCTTCAGGTCGTCGTAATTGGCCAGCGAATACTTGCGCGCCTCTTCATATACCGCGAGCACGCGGCGAACCGCGTCCGGATGATCCTTCAGGAACTGCTCGCGTACATTGAGAATACCCCATGTGTTGGCGTCGGGCTTGCGGAAGAACAACTTGGCGCCCTCCTCGACTTCGGCCTGCGCCATCATCGGATCGAGGCCCGCCCAGGCGTCGACGTCGCCGCGGATCAGCGCGGTCTTGCCGTCGGCGTGCTGCAGCAGCACCGGGGTGATGTCCTTTTCGGAGAGGCCGGCGCCGAGCAGCGCGCGCACCAGGAAGATGTGCGGATCGGTGCCGCGCGTCACCGCGACGCGCTTGCCCTTCAGATCGGCGATGCTGGCAATCTTGGAGTCCTTGCCGGTCACCAGCGCGGTCCATTCGGGGCGCGAATAGACATAGATCGACTTGATCGGATTACCGTTGATCTTGGCGACCAAAGCGGCCGAGCCCGCGCTCGATCCGAAGTCGATCGATCCGGCGTTGAGAAATTCGAGCGCCTTGTTGGAACCGGCCGACTGCACCCAGACGACGTTGACGCCGTCCTTGGCGAATTCCTTTTCCAGCAGGCCCTTCTGCTTGAGGATCATCGACACCGGGTTGTAGGTCGCCCAGTCGATGCGAATTTCCTTGAGCGGGTCGGCGGCGAAGGCCGCACCGGGAAGCAAGGTCGAGGCTGCAATAACAGCAGCAAACGCGCGTCGTGAAATCCTGGACATTCCCTGGTCTCCTCATATCCCCAAAAACTGTCTTTTATTTCAATGAGTTAAACCGCAAGGTCAACCAGAAAATAGCTGCCGCGAAAGCTGCGCCCTGAGAACAGGTTTGTCCAAAGCAACGCGAATCCAGCATAGAACTACTGTTGCCTCACAATCATCCGTGACAGCGTCTGCGCCGTCCGATATCGGGATAGATCATGGACAGCGTTGTGACCGAGGACCGCCCGGTGGCGGATGACCGTTTTGATACCGCGCGGATCACCGCCGCGATCGATGCGCTCGCCGAAAAAAATGCCGGCCGCGAGGACGTGTTCCGCTCGGCGATGGCGCAACTGCTGAAGGCCGAGTTGATCGCGGCGCGAAAAACCGCGCAAGCGGTGTTGCTGAAGGACCGTCACGGCCGCCGCTGCGCCGAGCGGCTGTGCTTCGTGCAGGACGAAATCATCCGCATTCTCTATTCCGCCGCCACGCGGCACCTCTATCGCTCGCATGTCCGATCGGGCGAAGAGCGCATGTCTGTCGTCGCCACCGGCGGTTACGGCCGCGGCCTGATGGCGCCGGAATCCGACATCGATCTGCTGTTCATCCTGCCCTACAAGCAAACCGCCTGGGGCGAGCAGGTCGCCGAGGCCATTCTCTATTGCCTGTGGGACATGGGGCTGAAGGTCGGCCACGCCACGCGTTCGGTCGATGAATCGGTCCGGCAGGCGCGCGGCGACATGACGATCCGCACCGCCATCCTCGAGACCCGGTTCCTGACCGGCGACCGGCCGCTCTACGACGAACTGGTCGCGCGCTTCGACAAGAACGTCGTGCAGGGCACCGCCGCGGAGTTCGTCACCGCCAAGCTCGCCGAGCGCGAGGAACGCCATCGCCGCGGCGGTCAGTCGCGCTATCTGGTCGAACCCAACGTCAAGGACGGCAAGGGTGGCCTCCGCGACCTCCACACGCTGTTCTGGATCGCGAAATATGTCTATCGCGTGCGCGAGACCGATGAACTGGTCGAGCGCGGCGTGTTCGACGCGCAGGAATACCGCACCTTCCGCCGCTGCGCCGACTTCCTGTGGTCGGTGCGCTGCAATTTGCATTTCGTCTCCGGCCGCGCCGAAGAGCGGCTGTCGTTCGACATGCAGCGCGAGATCGCGGTCCGCCTCGGCTATACCTCGCATCCCGGCATGCAGGATGTCGAGCGCTTCATGAAGCACTACTTCCTGGTCGCCAAAGACGTCGGCGACCTCACCGCGATCCTGTGCGCCAAGCTGGAGGACGAGCAGGCCAAGCCGGCGCCGGTGCTGAGCCGCGTCGTGGCGCGGTTCCGGCCCGGCATCAAGCGCCGCCGAGTGCCCGACTCTGACGATTTCATCATCGACAACAACCGCATCAATCTCGCCGCGCCCGACGTCTTCAAGCACGATCCGGTCAATCTGATCCGGATCTTCCACCTCGCACAGAAGAACAACCTCGCCTTCCATCCCGACGCCATGCGCACGGTGACGCGCTCGCTGAAGCTGATCAACACCGGCTTAAGGGAAAATCCAGAAGCCAATCTTCTGTTCATGGAGATCCTGACGTCCGACAACGCCGAGACCGTGCTGCGGCGCATGAACGAGACCGGCGTGCTCGGTCACTTCATCCGCGCCTTCGGCAAGATCGTCTCGATGATGCAGTTCAACATGTACCACCATTACACGGTGGACGAGCATCTGATCCGCTGCGTCGGCTTCCTGCAGGACATCGAGCGCGGCGGCAACGACGAGTTCACCGTCGCCAGCGACCTGATGCGAAAAATTCGCCCCGAGCACCGCGCGGTGATCTACATCACCACGCTGCTGCACGACATCGCCAAGGGGCGGCCCGAGGACCATTCGATCGCCGGCGCCAAGGTGGCGCGGCGGCTGTGCCCGCGGCTCGGTTTCAACGCCGCCGATACCGAGACGGTGGCTTGGCTGATCGAAGAGCATCTGACCATGTCGACGGTGGCGCAGTCGCGCGACCTGTCGGACCGCAAGACGATCGAGAATTTCGCCGCCGTGGTGCAATCGGTCGAGCAGATGAAGCTCTTGACGATTCTGACCACCGCCGACATCCGTGGCGTCGGTCCCGGTGTCTGGAACGGCTGGAAGGCGCAATTGTTGCGCACGCTGTATTACGAAACCGAGCCGGTGCTGACCGGCGGCTTCTCGGAAGTGAATCGCGCCCAGCGTATCGCGGTGGCGCAATCCGAATTCCGCGCCGCCTTTACCGAATGGCCGGAGCAGGAGCTCAACGCCTATATCGCGCGGCATTATCCGGCGTACTGGCTCAAGGTCGAACTGCCGCGCAAGATTCGCCACGCGCGTTTCCTGCGAGCCAGCGAACAGGCCGGCCACAAGCTTGCGATCAATGTCGGCTTCGACGAAGCGCGCGGCGTCACCGAGCTGACGATCCTGGCAACCGACCATCCCTGGCTGCTGTCGATCATCGCCGGCGCCTGCGCGTCGGCGGGCGCCAACATCGTCGACGCACAGATCTACACCACCACCGACGGCCGCGCGCTCGACACCATCGCGATATCGAGGGAATACGACCGCGACGAAGACGAGGGACGCCGCGCCACGCGAATCGGCGAGATGATCGAGCAGGTGCTGGAGGGCAAATTGCGCCTGCCCGAAGTGGTGGCGCGCAAGGCGGCCGCGCGCGGCAAGGTGCGGCCCTTCGTGGTCGAGCCTGAGGTGACCATCAACAACCAGTGGTCGGACCGCTACACCGTGATCGAGGTGTCCGGCCTCGACCGCCCGGGCCTGCTGTACCAGCTGACGACGGCGATCTCGAAGCTCAACCTCAACATCGCCTCCGCCCATGTCGCGACCTTCGGCGAGCGCGCCCGCGACGTGTTCTACGTCACCGATCTGCTCGGTGCGCAGATCACCGCGCCGACTCGGCAGGCCGCGATCAAGAGCGCACTGCTGCACCTGCTCGCAAGCGAGGACAACGCCGCCCAGCCGGCGGCGTAATCCGTCGCTCTTCTCTCAGAACTGCGTGATCGGCTCCAGCTTCTCGCCCTTGCGGAACGCGCGCAGCGGCGCGGTGTCGGTATAGACCCGCTCCTCGATGATCTTGCCATTCTTGATCCGGAACTTGTCGACGCCGCGCCATTCGAACCTTACGCCGTTGACGTTCCGCGTGGTCTGCCATTCGATGATCACTACGTCGCCGCGCGAGGTCCAGTCCAGCAATTGCCAGACGAAATCCGGCGCCGCCGCCGTCTGCACTTCCATCAGCCGGTCGAGTTCGTTGCCCGCCACGCGCCGGCCCACCAGCGGCGTATGCAGTGAGCCTTCGGGGTGCCAGAGATCGAGAAAGGCTTTTCCGTCCCGCGCCGCCCAGGCGGCGGCAAATCGCGTCACAAATTCCTGAATTTCTGCGTCCGTCATTGGTCGTCTCCGTGGTTGGAATGTGGGAGACGCTAGGGGCCGTGCATGAATCTGTCTGGCGGTTTACGGACGTGACATGTGAGGGCTGATCGGGTGGGCAAAGCGAAGCGTGCCCACCATTCACGACGACAACGCAAGATGGTGGGAACGGCGCAAGAGCGCCTTTGCCCACCCTACGTTCTCACTTTTTCAGCATTACCCCCTCATGCTCCAGCAACCACCGCTTCCGCTCAAGCCCACCGCCATACTTGACCAGCGCACCGTTGGCGCCGATCAGGCGATGACAGGGCACGACGACGCTGATCGGATTGGAGCCGTTGGCATGACCGACCGCACGCATGGCCTTTGGCGCGTTCAGCATCGCTGCCAGTGCGCCGTAGCTCATCGTTGTACCCGCCGGTATTTTCGGCAATGCGGTCCAGACCTTTTGCTGGAACGGCGTACCCGCGACGCGCCACTTGATTGCGTTGAGGCGATCGAGATCGCCTTTGAAATACGCCGTCAGCGCCGTCTTCAACTCTTTCGGTGACTGCGCCTCTTTCAGATCGACCGGACCATATTGCAGCCGCAGCAACTCCTTCATGCGCGGCCCGTGCTCTTCCCAATCCAGCGCACGCAGCAGACCGCCGGCATCGGTTACCAGCAACGCGGTTCCGATTGGCGTTTGGAGCCGGTCGAGATGGAAGGTTTCAGGCGGCTTCGCGCTCATCGATTTTTCCGGACAAGGCGGGATGCGGTACGCCCGCGGCCCACAGATGCAACGCCGCATAAGCGCGCCACGGCCGCCAGCGCTCGCTGCGAACAAGCAATTCCGCAGGCGACGGGCGGCGCCCTTCACTGTCGGTCATCGCGCGGAGTAAACCGATGTCGGCGGCGGGGAACGCATCGGGTTCGCGCAGTTCGCGCATGGCGATGTATTGCGCGGTCCATTCGCCGATTCCCGGCAGCGCCCTCAGTTTCACGATCGCATCCTCAAGGCTGGCGCTGCGGCTGAAGATCGCGGGATCGGCCGAGATCGCCTGCGCCAGCGAGGTCACCGCCATCGCCCGCGCACCTGATATCCCGAGCGTTGTCAGATCGGAACTCGCAATCCGCGCCGCAAAAGGAAACAGATGGCTGAGACCCTCGCTCTCCGTCATCGCAGGCGGCAGCGGCTCGCCAAAGGCCTGCACCAGTTCGCCGAGCAGTTTGGTCGCGGCAGGAACCGTGATCTGCTGGCCGAAGATCGCCCGCACCGCGAGCTCAAAGCCGTCCCACGCCCCGGGGACGCGCAAGCCTGGCCGGGCCGCGACCAGCGGCGCCAGCACGGGATCGAGCGCGAGATGCGCTCCGATCGTATCGGGATCGGCGGCGAGATCGAACACCCGGCGCACCCGCGCAATGATCTGCGGCAAGACCGCCATGTCGGGAAAGCGAACGCGGACGTCGATCCGGTTCTTCGGCGCGGGCACGACGCTGATCACGCCGCACTTGCCGCCGATCGCAATCGTGCGGCGATAGCTATCGCCGGCAACGAGCTCGACACCGGGAATGGCGCGGTCGGCCAGGAACGACAGCATCGCGTCCCAATCATAGGGCGGGCGATACGGAAGACGAACCGACAGCGCGCCGGCTTCACGCCTGGCCTTGTCGCGGGAACGCCGCAACGCGGCCGGCGGACGCCCGAACAGCGCCAGGAAGGTTTCGTTGAAGCGGCGCACGCTGTTGAAGCCGGACGCCAGGGCGACCTCGGCCATCGGCAGCGACGTTTCGTGGATCAACTGCTTGGCAAGCAGCACCCGTCGGGTTTGGGCCACCGCGATCGGCGAAGCGCCGACATGCTGACGGAACAGCCGCCGCAATTGCCGCCCGCCGACGCCGAGCCGGCTGGCCAGGCTCTCGACATCATCGTCATCGAGCCCGCCGGATTCGATCAATGCCAGCGCGCGCGAAACCGTGTTGGAGCTGCCGCGCCAGAACGCGAGGTCAGGCGACACTTCCGGCCGGCAGCGCAGGCAGGGACGGAAGCCGGCCTCCTGGGCTGCGGCCGCCGAAGCATAGAACGACACGTTCTCGAATTTCGGGGTGCGCGCCGGACAGATCGGCCGGCAATAGATGCCGGTGGTTTTGACGCCGACAAAGAGCCGCCCGTCGAACCTGATATCCCGGGTCGAAATCGCGCGGTAGCAAGCGGTACGGTCCATATCCATCAGGAAATCATCCAATATCGTGCAGGGCATGTCCCGCGCTTTGCGCGCGGATACCCGCTCAGTTCTCGAAAATCAGGCAAGTCGTGGTGCCGTGCGCGAGCAAACGTCCCTTGCTATCCGTGATGCGTCCTTCCGCGGTGCCGACCCGCCGGCCGCTGCTGAGCACGATGCCCTCGGCCCTGATCGTGCCGGTCCCGGACGTAATCGGTCGCACCATCGAAATCTTGAACTCCAGCGTCGTCGAGCCCAGACCTTTCTCCAGGGTCGACTGAATGGCCAGCCCCATGCAGCTGTCGAGCAGCGTGGCCGAGAAGCCGCCATGCACGGTGCCGGCCGGGTTGAGGTGGTCGTCACTCGGTTCGGCGGTGATGACCACGCGCCCGCTCGCGGCTTCGGTGACATCGTAGCCCAGTGTGCGCGCGATCGTGTTGAGGGGCAGCGTGCCATCGGCGAGCCCCTGGACAAATTCCAGGCCACTCATTTCCTTGCGCCTGACGACACTGACGGTGCCGTATGTTCTGTCGGTACGCATTCCCATTGATTCTCCGCGCTGTCGCTCGATCGAAGCATCTGATATCGCGCCCCGCCTGTCTCGCGGTTTTCGGACCTCATCATTTTCTGCAAAATATCGGCACGCCGCAGCACTTTTCACGCTGAGCGTGCTAGCGTCCACCCGAATTCCGCTGTCGGTTTGGGGGGGCCGCCACATGATGCTTATCGCCAATTGTCTGGTCGCGGTGGTCGCCGCGCTGCATGTGTACTTTCTGGCGTTGGAGATGTTTCTTTGGGAAAAGCCGCTCGGCCTGAAAACTTTCCGCAATACGCCTGAGAAGGCGAAAGAGACAGCGGTGCTGGCCGCCAATCAGGGCCTTTATAACGGCTTCCTCGCCGCCGGCCTCGTCTGGGGCCTGATCCATCCAAACCCGGGCTTCGCGTTCCAGATCAAGGCATTCTTCCTGCTCTGTGTGATCGTGGCCGGTGCCTACGGCGCCGCGACCGTCAGCCGCCGGATCTTGTATGTACAGGCGGCGCCCGCGGCGCTCGCATTGATCCTGCTCTGGTTGGCGTAAAGTGCATTTGCCGGCGGTGTCTTCGGTATCCCGTGCGGGTTCCAATTGCCCGCATCGTCTCATTCCGGAACGCGACCAAGACTTGTGGATTCGTTTTGTGCAGTCCGCGTGGCTGCCTTCGGTTTAATCTCGATTGACCGGGACTTGCGATAGTCGACCTTTTCGCAAGCTCGCCTTGCATTGCAGCATCCGTTCCGCCACTATTGCAACCAGCGATGGCGTCCATCGGGTCATATTAAGTCCCAAGACAAGATCATCGGCTCAATCAACACATGAGGAAACGAACAATATGAAGAATGGTATTTTCCATTTGGTCACCGGCACGGCGCTCGCGATCGCCCTGTCGGCTTCGTCGGCCTACGCGCAGAAGAAATACGATACCGGCGCGACCGACACCGAAATCAAGATCGGCCAGACCGTGCCGTTCTCGGGCGCCTATTCCGTCTATGCCAATATCGGCAAGACGCAGGCCGCCTACATGAAGATGATCAACGACCAGGGCGGCATCAACGGCCGCAAGGTCAACCTGATCCAGTATGACGACGCCTACAGCCCGCCGAAGACGGTCGAGCAGATCCGCAAGCTCGTCGAGAGCGATGAAGTCCTCCTCACTTTCCAGGTCATCGGAACCGCGGCGAACGCCGCCGTGCAAAAGTATCTCAACGGCAAGAAGGTGCCGCAGCTGTTCGCCGCCACCGGCGCGTCGAAGTTCACCGATCCCAAGAACTTCCCCTGGACCATGGGCTACAACCCGAACTACTTCGTCGAGGGTCGCATCTACGGCACGTACATTCTGAAGGAACATCCGGATGCCAAGATCGGCATCCTCTACCAGAACGACGATCTGGGTAAGGACTATGTCAACGGCCTGAAGGCCGGTCTTGGCGACAAAGCGGCAAAGATGATTGTGGCCGAGGCTTCCTATGAAGTTTCCGACCCGACCATCGATTCGCAAGTGCTGAAGATCAAGGACGCCGGCGCGACCCTGTTCTACAGTGCCACGACGCCGAAGCAGGCGGCGCAGGCGATCCGGAAGATCCACGAACTCGCCTGGAAGCCGGTGCACATCCTCGACATCAACGCCAGTCCGGTCAGCGCCACGCTGCAGCCGGCGGGCCTCGAAGCGTCGAAGGGCGTGATCAGCGTTCAGTACGGCAAGGATCCGGCCGATCCGACCTGGAAGGGCGATCCGGGCCTGCAGAAGTATCTCGACTTCATGGCGAAGTACTTCCCGGAAGGCGACAAGATGAACACGGTCAATACCTATGGCTATTCGACCGCACAGCTGCTCGTGCAGGTGCTCAAACAGTGCGGCGACAACCTGACGCGTGAAAACGTGATGAAGCAGGCGGCCTCGTTGAAGGACGTCGTGCTCGACCTCGCCCTGCCGGGCATGAAGATCAACACCGGCCCCAACGATTACCGCGTCAACAAGCAGCTGCAGATGATGAAGTTCAACGGCGAGCGTTGGGAACTGTTCGGCCCGATCCTCGAGGACGCCGGCCCGGCGGGCTAGCCTCAACTTTCATCGATACGAACGATCGGCGGTCCCTCGGGGCCGCCGATTTGTTTTTTTAAGGGCAGTCGTCATTGCCGGGCTCGACCCGGCAATCCATCGTTCTTCATTTGAAGCTTCGCTTGATGGATGCGCGGGTCGTCTAGCGCGAAGACGCGCTTCGCGCTTCTGCCCGCGCATGACAAGTGGTGCAAACGGCGCCCCAGCTACGGGATCTCCCCAAACGTCTTGCCAACCGGCAACACGGCGTGCCGGATCAGCCGCGAATCCTCGACCGCGGCTTGGCGATGTTTCACCGCTTCCCGATAAACGGGGTCGCGGATCATCTCGGCGAAGGCGGCGACACTTGGATATTCGGCGATGAAGCAATGATCCCAGCGCTCTTCCGCCGGCCCGATCAGCATCAGTTCGAACCGCCCCTGCCAGACGATCCGCCCGCCGAGCCGTTCGAACACTGGCCCGCTTTCCCGTCCATACGCCGCATAGGCTTCCGCGCCTGACGCCTTGCGCCCGTCGGGATAGGCAGCTTGTTCCCGCAGGCGAACCAGATTGAGCATGTGGATCGGCCCCGGCCGGTCGTTGGCCCGAAATTGCGCGAACACTTCCTTGGTCGGATCGATGTGGCCCATGGCGGGGTCTCCCTGCTGATTCTGCTCTCTTTTTTTGACGCGTTTTCTACCGCAGATAAGTATACGCAATCTGCGTAAACTTGATTGCTATGCGAACCGGGATCCACTTCGCTTGAAAACGCTATGTTACCACGCGCCGCCGCACCTCCTAATCCCGCGTTAACCTCTCCGTAACCGACCCTTAAACTGCGGACGTTAGCTTGCGGCGGGCGGGATGTGAGCAGCGTTTGCGTATGGCGTGGGGACGGAAAAAGAGCGGCGGCCGCAAGGAACCGCAATTTGGGCTCGCCGCCGCGCTGAGCGAATTGCGGCTGTCGCCGCAGGACCGCGTCACTGTAAGCGACGACAAGCCGAAGAAATCATCAGCCAAGCGCAAACCCGAAAACGAAGACGACGAGCCGCCGCGCGAGCGCAAGCCACGCGCAGGCCGTAGCGGCGCCAAGCGCCAGTCGAAATCGCGTGGCGGATTCCGGATCGGACGGTTGTTCTATTGGGGCGCGGTGCTCGGTCTGTGGGCCGCGATCGCGGTCGTCGGCGTCGTGATCTGGGTCGGCGCGCATCTGCCCGCTATCCAGTCGCTGGCGATCCCGAAACGTCCGCCGACCATTCAGATCGTCGGCGTCGACGGCAGCGTGCTGGCCTCCCGCGGCGAAATGGCCGGCGCCAATGTCTCGCTGAAGGACTTGCCGCCCTACCTGCCGAAAGCCTTCATCGCGATCGAGGACCGTCGCTTCTATTCGCATTACGGCGTCGATCCGATCGGCATCGCGCGGGCGGCGGTCGCCAACGTCATGCATCGCGGCGTCTCGCAGGGCGGCTCGACACTGACCCAGCAGCTCGCGAAGAACCTGTTCCTGACCCAGGAACGCACCATCACGCGCAAGCTGCAGGAAGTCGAACTCGCGATCTGGCTGGAACGCAAGCATTCCAAATCGGAAATCCTCGAACTCTATCTCAACCGCGTCTATTTCGGCTCCGGCGCCTATGGCGTCGAGGCCGCGGCGCAGCGCTATTTCGGCAAGTCCGCCAAGAACGTCACGATCGCGGAAGCCGCGATGCTGGCGGGCCTCGTCAAGTCGCCGTCGCGGCTGGCGCCGAACCGCAATCCGGAAGGCGCGGAGCAGCGCGCCCAGATCGTGCTCGCGGCGATGGCCGATGCCAAGTTCATCACCGATGCGCAGGCGCAGGCCTCGATCGGCCATCCCTCCTACAATGTGAAACCGGTCGGTGCCGGCACAGTCAATTACGTCGCCGACTGGATCGGCGAAGTGCTTGACGATCTGATCGGCCAGATCGAACAGAGCATCGTGGTCGAGACCACGATCGACCCCAAACTTCAGAGCGTGGCGGAAGCCTCCATCATCGACGAACTCGCCGCGAAGAGCGTCAAGTTCAACGTCACCCAGGGCGCGCTGGTGGCGATGACGCCTGACGGCGCGGTGCGCGCCATGGTCGGGGGGAGGAACTATGCCGAGAGCCAATATAACCGCGCGGTTACCGCCAAGCGCCAGCCCGGCTCGGCCTTCAAGCCGTTCGTCTATCTCACCGCGATCGAAGCGGGATTGACGCCTGAAACGATCCGGCAGGATTCGCCGATCGATATCAAAGGCTGGCGGCCTGAGAACTACACCCATGAATATTTCGGGTCGGTGACGCTGACCCAGGCGCTTTCGATGTCGCTCAACACGGTGGCGGTGCGCCTCGGCATCGAAGTCGGGCCTAAGAGCGTGGTGCGGACCGCGCATCGGCTCGGCATTTCCTCAAAGCTGGACGCCAACGCCTCGATCGCGCTCGGCACCTCGGAAGTCTCCGTGCTCGAGCTGGTCGGCGCCTTTGCGCCATTTTCCAATGGCGGGCTCGGCGTTTCCCCGCATGTCGTGACCAAGATCCGCACCAATGAAGGCAAGGTGCTGTACAAGCGGCAGCCGGATCAGCTGAGCCAGGTGATCGAGCCGCGGCACGTCGCGATGATGAACACCATGATGCAGGAGACGCTGCTGTCGGGCACCGCGCGCAAGGCGGAGCTTCCGGGATGGATGGCCGCCGGCAAGACCGGCACCAGTCAGGATTTCCGCGACGCCTGGTTCATCGGCTATACCGCAAACCTCGTCACCGGCGTCTGGCTCGGCAATGACGACAATTCGCCGACCAAGAAGGCCACCGGCGGCGGCTTGCCGGTCGAGGTCTGGACCCGCTTCATGCGATCGGCCCATCAGGGCGTGCCGGTTGCGAACCTGCCGAAATCACAGGCCGGCGGCGGCGGCCTGCTGTCAAATCTGTTCCCCGCCTCGCAGGTCAGCGCGCCGCCGCAGCCATCGTATCAGCCATCGGCGCAAGCGCCGGTGCCGCTTGCACCGAACCCCTCGGGCGGCGGCTATCGCCAGCCACCGACGCGCACGTCGGCGCCGCCGCCGAATCCATCGGCACGCCCTGAGGCGGCCGCTGGACTGGATGGATGGCTCATGGACCGCGTGTTCGGCGGGAATCGCTAGACGCGCGGCGGCTCAAGAACAAAAACTGCGGAAACAACCCCATGCACGGTAAGCACGTGCTTGTTTTTGCTCAGTCCTGAATCGCGTAGCTTTGTAGCCCGGATAGGGCCAACGGGTCGCGCGAAGCGCGCCCGATGACGGCTCCACGCCATCCGGGATGAGCCCATCGGTTGCACGACCGTCCCGGATTTCGCTGCGCTTCATCCGGGGTACGATTGCCCGCGACTACCCTAATCCTCGACCCCGTAACGATGCAGATCGTTGCCGTGGGTGTCGAGCCAGGACTTGGCGCGCTCGACATGGCCGCAGACCTTCGCGACGACCCGCCAGAACCGCGGCGAATGGTTCATCTCAACCAGATGGGCGACTTCATGCGCAGCGAGATAGTCCAGCACAAAGGGCGGCGCGAGGATCAGCCGCCAGGAAAACGACAATGATCCGGCCGACGTGCAGGAGCCCCAGCGGCTCGATTGATCGCGGATCGACACCCGCTTGACCCTGACGCCGAGTTCTTCCGCATAGGCCAATGATGCCTTGTGCAGATCCTTGCGCGCTTCACGCTTGAGGTAATCATGGACGCGGCGGTCCATGTGCTCGGCGCCGCCGGCGACACACAGAACCTTCTCGCCGCTGTCGCGGGTTTCGGTCCACACCGTGCCGCGCTCGCCGGCGCGATGCACGATGCGATGCGGAACACCGCGGAGCGGTACCACTGTGCCAGCTTGAAACGGTGCGGCCTTCGGCAGGCGGCCGAGACGTGCGGCGATCCAGCCGCCATGAAGCTGCGCAAAGTCCTTTGCTTCCACCAGCGTGCCGCGCGGCGGCATGGTCAGGATCGCCTCGCGATCGGTCGGATGAATGCGTAACGTGTAGCGGCGCGCGCGGCGGTGCCGGCGCAGCCGAATCGCAAAGAATTGCGAGCCGTGCTTGACCAAAAGAGTCGCGGGTTCGGCGGGCCGCCGATAGAGGAGGGCGCGAGTAGCCATGTCTGACAGTCCGGGGGGCAAGAGTTCGCCCGGATTCTGCCATAACCGCTGCCACTCAAGCCGCCACTGAAACCGTTCGGCGCAAAAACAAATCATTTGCCCAATATACAGGGGCTGGACTCTATTCCGCCCCTACCGGCAGGGGCTGGAACCAAAAATTTTAGGTAGAATCATCGTTCATAATCAGGTCCAAGAGATGAGTCTGAACTCATCCTTTCAGGGACCTGCGAATCCGGATTCTTTAAATCAATTCAGCGGCTTACATGCGCCGCCGAATCGACGCCAGGATTGCCGTTACTCGGCAGCCCCAACCAATTTGTCTGATGCAGCGACCAATTTCGGCTTGGTATTGGCCGAAGACAGCATGAAATCGGAAATGCGCGGCACGATTTCGGAGCGGAACCGCGAACCATTGAACACACCGTAGTGCCCAACGCCCTTTTGCACGTAATGCACGCGGCGATGATCGGGAATCGATGTGCACAGCGAGTGCGTCGCTTCGGTTTGTCCAAGACCGGAGATGTCGTCGTTCTCGCCTTCGACCGTCATCAACGCGACGCGGCGAATTTTCGACGGATCAACCAGCTTGCCGCGATGGATCATCTCGCCCTTGGGCAGCGCATGCTTGACGAACACGACGTCGACGGTCTGCAGGTAATATTCTGCGGTCAAATCCATCACCGCGAGATATTCGTCATAGAATTCGCGGTGCTTGTCGACCAGATCGCCGTCGCCCTTCACCAGATTGCTGAACAGAGCCTTGTGGGCGTCGGTGTGGCGATCGAGATTCATCGTGATGAAGCCCGAAAGTTGCAGGAAGCCTGGATAGACGTCGCGCATCACGCCGGGGTGCGGGAACGGCACCTTGGTGATGACGTGATTGCGGAACCATTCGATACCGCGCTCGGCGGCGAGATTGTTCACGGAGGTCGGATTGCGACGGGTGTCGATCGGGCCGCCCATCAGCGTCATCGACAGCGGCACGAAGGGATCGTTGGCGGCTTCCATCACGGAAACCGCTGCCACCACCGGCACCGAGGGCTGGCACACCGCGATGACATGCATGTTGCCGCCGAGCACATGCAGCATCTCGATCACGTAGTCGACGTAGTCGTCGAGATCGAAGCGGCCTTCCGCCAGCGGGACCATCCGCGCGTCGGACCAGTCGGTGATGTAGACTTCATGCGTCGGCAGGAAGGCTTCGACGGTGCCGCGCAGCAGGGTGGCGTAGTGACCGGACATCGGCGCCACGATCAGCACCCGCGGCTGCGGGCTGCGCAGCGGCCGCGTCAGCTTGCGATCGAAATACAGCAAGCGGCAGAACGGCTTTTCCCAGATCGAGCGAACCTCGACCGGCGTGCGGACGCCGTTCACTTCGGTCGTGTCGAGGCCCCAATCCGGCTTGCCGTAACGGCGCGTGGTGCGCTCAAACAATTCGCAGGCCGCGGCGATCGATTTGCCGAATTCGGTGTGCGACCACGGATTGAGCGGGTTCTGAAACAGGATCTTCGTGGCATCCGTCACGGCGCGTGCCGGATTGAGCGACGCGTGGCCCATTTCGTACATCCAGTACATCGGCGTCGTAAGTGCCGGACTGCCTTCGGCCACCAGTGGCGGTGCTCCGCCAAACTCACCAATCGGCATTGAATTCTAGACCCCTGTTTTGCGCCGCAGCATAGTGCCGAATGCGCAATAACGCGTCAATGCACACCTCCGTATATATACGGAGCGAAACCGCCAAAAACCCCAGAAATACACGGGAATTTACGACTTATTCACCGCCGCCGAGCAGCGAGCCGTGGTGTTTGGCGCTGCGCAAAAGGGCAAGAAAGATCGCAAATGACGCGATAAACAGCACCGCGTTGATCGCGAGCGACCACACCATCAGGTCGGTCCGGAACACGTGGTCGATCAACAGCGCCCGCATGCCCTCGAACACGTAAGTCGGCGGCAGCGTCCAGGCGAGATATTGCAGCCAGACCGGCAGCACCGACACCGGATAATAGACGCAGGCGAGCGGCATCAGGCCGAACATCAGCGTCCACACGATGCTCTCGGCGCCGAGGCCGTTGCGCAGCACCAGACCCGACACGAAGATCCCGATCGACCAACTGGTGAAGATCAGATTGCAGAAGAACGCGATCAGCGGCAGGCCGATGGCGAAAAAATTGAAGTCGAAGCAAAACAGCGCCAGCAGCGTCATCGGGATCACGCCGATCGCAAGCCGGATCAGGCTCATCACCATCAGCGAGATCAGGAACTCGATCGGCTTCAGCGGGCTCATCATCAGATTGCCGAGGTTGCGCGCCCACATCTCCTCGAGGAACGAGATCGAAAAGCCGAGCTGGCCGCGGAACAGGATGTCCCACAGGATGACCGCGCCGATCAGCGAGCCGCCGGCCTGGGCGAAAAATCCCGACGTCTGCGAAATGTAATTCTGCAGGAAGCCCCAGGTGATGATCTGCAGCGCCGGCCAGTAGATCAGCTCCAGAAGCCGCGGCCAGGACGACATCAGTAAATACCAATAACGCAGCACCATCGCGTTGATGCGCTGTACCGAAATTCCGTGATGAATCGCGATCCCGCTCATGGCGTGCCTTCCCTCACCCGCCCGCGCGCGACGTCGAGGAACACTTCTTCCAATGTCGCGCGGTTGTAGCGCGCCATGATCTGATCGGGACTGTCGTCATCCTCGATCCGGCCGCGTTTCATGATGATGACGCGATCGCACAGCCGCTCCACTTCCAGCATGTTGTGCGATGCCAGCAATATCGTCGCATCATGTGTCTTGCGGTAATCCTGCAGATGCTGCCGCACCCAATCGGCCGTATCCGGGTCGAGCGAGGCCGTCGGCTCGTCCAGCAGCAACAGTTCGGGCTGATTGATCAGCGCTTTCGCGAGCGCAACGCGGGTCTTCTGGCCAGCGGAGAGTTTTCCGCTGGCGCGGTCGAGGAACTCCTCGAGATCAAGATCGGCGGCAAGCTGCGCGATGCGCTCGCGCAGGTTCTCCACCGCATAGAGCCGGCCGAAGATGGTGAGATTCTGCCGCACCGTGAGCCGCATAGGCATGTCGACATAGGGGCTTTCGAAATTCATCCGGCCCAGCACTTCGGCGCTTTGCTCGGGCATCGGATGTCCCAGCACCTGGATACGGCCCGACGTCGGCAGCACCAGACCCATGATCATCGCAATCGTCGTGGTCTTGCCGGCGCCGTTGCCGCCGAGCAGGCCGGTGATGCTGCCGCGCGCGATGCGAAACGAGACATTGTCCACCGCGCGGGTGGTCTTGTAGAGCTTGATCAGATGCGCGACCTCGATCGCGGCGGATCCTGCCGGACCGGCTGCGGGCGATTGCGCTGGCGTGGCGTCGCTATTGACCATTTCCACCCGTTCATTGAGCCATCAGGGCTGATAGCGCAAGGGTTCGGAGTGCCTGGCGGCGGGCGGGCCTGCATGGTTCGAGACGCCGCTTTCGCGGCTCCTCACCATGAGGGGATAGTCTTTACCCTCATGGTGAGGAGCGCGGCAGCGCCGCGCGCCTCCGGACGACTGCATCGCCGAGCGAACCATGCAGGCCCCCGACCGGACGGAATGATGCGCAAATTTGTGATCGCGGCGCCGCGCGGCTAAAGTTGCAGAATGACTGAGATTTCCGGCTCCGATTTTCGCCATCCACTCCGCCATGTCCGTCTCGATACGATATTGCGGCTGCGCTGGCTGGCGGCGCTCGGCCAGCTCACCGCGATCTTCATCGTGGCGCACGGGCTGGAGTTCGACGTTGCCATCATTCCTTGCGTCGCCATTGTCGGCCTCTCGGCGCTGGTCAATCTCGCGCTGCAGGTCGCGTTCAATCCGATGCAGCGGCTGGAACCGGTCTATGCGGCCGCCTTGCTTGCGCTCAACATCGTCGAACTTGCGGCGCTGCTGTTCCTCACCGGCGGGCTGCAAAATCCGTTCTCGTTCCTGTTCCTGGCCCCCGTCCTGATCTCGGCGACGGCGCTGCCGATCCGGCTGACCATTGCGCTTGGTGTGCTCGCGGTCGCCTGCGCCTCCGCCCTGGTGTTTTTCCATCTACCGCTGCCATGGGACAGCGAAGACCCGATGGTGCTGCCGCCGATCTACCTGTTCGGCGTCTGGCTCTCGATCCTGGTCGCGATCGGCGTCACCTCGCTCTATGCGTTCCAGGTCACCGAGGAGTCCCGGAAACTGTCTGACGCGCTGGCGGCCACCGAACTGGTGCTGACCCGCGAGCAGCACCTCACCCAGATCGACGGCCTTGCCGCCGCTGCGGCGCACGAACTCGGCACGCCGCTGTCGACGATCTTCCTGATTTCGCGTGAACTCGAAAAGACGGTTGATGGCAACGAACAGCTCGCCGGCGACCTCAAAACCCTGCGCGAGCAGGCGCAACGCTGCCGTGAGATCCTGGCCAAGATCACCCAGCTCTCCTCCTCCGGCGCACCGTTCGATCGCATGCCGCTGTCGACGCTGATCGAGGAAACGGTTGCACCGCACCGCGATTTCGGCGTCGCCATCAAGGTGCGGCTAGCGGTCGCAGCAACGCGTGAGCCGGTCGGCGCCCGTAACCCCGCCATCCTCTATGGCGTTGGCAACATTCTGGAAAATGCGGTCGATTTCGCCCGGACCACGGTCGAGGTTAACGCCTGGTGGAACGCGGATACGGTCGAGATGATCATTTCCGACGACGGCCCGGGCATCGCCCCCGACATGCTGAAACGCATCGGCGAGCCCTATTTATCGCGGCGGCGCAGCACAGATGAGGACCAAGGCGCGCGCGCCGGCCTTGGGCTCGGCATCTTCATCGCCCGTACCCTGCTGGAGCGCACCGACGCCAAGGTCTCGTTTACCAACCGGACCTTTCCCGATCACGGCGCTGTGGTACAAATCGTCTGGCCGCGCGAACGCTTCGAGGCGGACGACACGGCGCCGGAAACCGACTCCTGGAATGGTTCCAGCGACCGCGAATGACAGCCTGATCGACTATTGAGGGCCTTGGCAGCGCCGTCTGGTCACGCCATATCGTAGTTGTCTGTTTTGACGCGTTTTCTTCACGCGAACCGGTACCCACTTCGCTCGAAAACGCTATAGTGCACCATCAACCGGGGATACCCGATCTTGAACGCCATCACCGAACTGAACGACCTCACCGACCGCTCGCTCCTGATCGTCGAGGATGACAAGCCGTTTCTGGAGCGCCTGTCGCGCGCGATGGAAAGCCGCGGCTTCGCCGTGACGTCGTGCGATACCGTGTCCGACGGTCTCGCCCAGATCGGCCGTTCCGCGCCCGCTTTCGCCGTCGTGGATCTGCGGCTCGGCGACGGTAACGGGCTCGACGTGGTGTCGGCGCTGAAGCGCAAGCGCCCCGAGGCGCGCGCGATCGTGCTGACCGGTTACGGCAACATCGCCACCGCCGTCACGGCGGTGAAGATGGGCGCGGTCGACTATCTCTCGAAGCCCGCCGACGCCGACGACGTGGTCGCAGCGTTGCTAGCCAGCGGCACCGAGAAATCCGAACTGCCGGCAAACCCGATGTCGGCGGATCGCGTGCGCTGGGAACATATCCAGCGCATCTATGAAATGTGCAACCGCAACGTCTCGGAAACCGCGCGGCGCCTGAACATGCACCGCCGCACCCTGCAGCGCATTCTGGCCAAGCGCGCGCCGCGGTAACTGTCCTCCCCGAGATGTCGTCCCGGCCTTGAGCTCAGATGTGCAATTGCACATCGGGGGACCCATACTCCGCGGCGGTCATTGTTGCAGAAGGTCGCTAACGCCAGCGTTCTCACCGATGGGCCGCGGCGTATGGGTCCCGGCTCAAGGCCGGGACGACGTGGATGGGTTATCGCAAGCAAACACAACTTCGCGATCTCACCCTTCACGTTCTCCCGCCGTCGACGACATAGTGCTGACTGGTGCACGCGCTCGCTTCTTCCGAGGCCAGGAACACCACGACCCGGGAGATGTCGTCCGGATAGAGTTTGCGCTTGAGGCACTGCGCCTTCATCAGGTCGGCCTCGCCTTGCGGCGTAACCCATTTCTCGATCTGTCGCTCCGTCATGATCCAGCCGGGAACGATGGCGTTGACGCGGATATTCCAGACGCCGTAATCGCGCGCGAGCCCGCGCGTCAATCCAAGCACGGCCGACTTCGAAGCGGTGTACACCGGCATCCCGCCCTGCGCGGTCATCCAGGAGATCGATCCGAAATTGACGATCGCGCCGTCTTTTGCGGCTTGCATGTCCGGCAGGACGGCTTGAGCGGCAAAGAACTGGTGCTTCAGATTGACGGCGATTCTGTCATCCCAATATTCCGGCGTAACGCTCTCGACCGTATGCCGGTCATCATGCGCCGCGTTGTTGATCAACACGCGAATCGGCCCAATGCCGGCCCTGATCTGACCGATCGCGGCGCGCAAATGATCGATGTTGGTGACATCGCAATATTCATATCGGACTGCAAATCCCTGTGAAGCGAGCTCATCGACCAAACGCGTCGAAGGATCTCTGGCGATGTCCAGAAAGCCGACTTTGGCCTTCTGCCGCGCGAAGGCACGCACGATCGACGCGCCTATCCCCGACCCACCGCCGGTGACCAATACAGTTTTGCCCTCGAGATCTGGATAGATTGCAGCCATTGAATGATCCACCGTTGCTGGACGCGGGCGCCGATGCCGGATTCTATTTTGATTCCAGGGCCCGCTGCGCAGCGAGAGATAGACCACAACCGCCGGCGCTCGTCATCTCGGCGCAGCGCGCCAGCGGCCGCATATCAGATTTGCGACACCACGGGTTTGCGCGAAGGCGCGAACGGTACAGATCAGCCGGCCGCTTCGAAGCGAACGTTTGCATCACCAATCCTGCCGCTGCGCACAACCGCAACCCATGCCTTGAGCCGGCAAGCGGCTTGACAGTTGAAATGTTTCGCGCGCACATTCTTACACTAAGTAAGAATGACGACAGGGACGGAAATGCCGGAGCAGCCGAGAAGTCGGCGGCAGACGCGTGCGGCCATTCTGGGGCATCTGCTTCAGTCGGGCGGCATGTTTCGACCGCCTTTGGCCAAGGCCGTGCGCCTGTCCGAGGCGAGCCTGTCGCGCATCCTGTTCGATCTGAAGGCGGAGGGCCTGATCGAGGAAGTGAGGCGGCCTGCGCCGTACTTCGGTGGCCCGACAGGTTTGGTATCTCTCGACAGCTCGGTAAGGCTGGCGGCCATCGAGCTGACCGGCCAGCGGCTGACCGTTGGGGTCGGCGGGCTTTCCGGCGAGCTGCATTTTACCGAACGCCTGCCGCTGGCTAAATCGCCGACCGTCAAATCCGTCAGCCGGCTGTTTCACCAGGCGCTGCAATCGCTGCAGGACTGGACGCGGCAGCATCGGGTTCAGCTCTCGCAGATCGGCGTTTCGGTCCCGGGGCTTGGCCGGTTGAGCGAGCTCGTCAATCCGATCATTCCGTGCGACGTCAAGCGCGTTCGCGGCATGCTTGCCGAGATGTTTGCGGACGTGCCGGTCGCGATCACCAATTCGGTCGTGGCGCATGCCACGTTTCATCGCTGCCGCACGGAAGATTATCCGTTTGCCGGGCCGCATCTGTTCGTCTTTGTCGGCCAGGGCGTGGGAGGCGCCTGGATGGACGACCCGATCGAAGCCGATGCTTTGCAGCCGGTCGAGCTCGGCCACATGGTGTTCGGCGATGGCGGCCCATCTTGTCGCTGCGGCCATCACGGCTGTGTCGAGGCCTATACGTCGCTTCCGGCCTTGGCCGGACTTCTCGGTGTTGGTGAGGCGGAATTGCTGCAGCTCGGCGACGAGTGGGTGAATGCGATCACGATCCCAGCCGGCGTGCGCCAGGAGTTGCGGCGCCGGCTGTTCCGGCTTGGCCTTGCAATCGGCAACACGCTGAACGTCAAGCCTTGTGCCGGCGTGGCCATCAGCGGCTGGCCGTCTGTTCTCGCGGAAGCAGATCGAAAGGCGCTGGTCGACGGGATCGATGCCTGCGTGATGGGCGGGCGAAAATTCGCCCAGGTGTCACTCGCTTTCGTGCCGCCTTCGAGCGGCAATGATCCGAATGCCGCACTGGCCTTTGCAGCCTGCTGTCTGGCCTGCCGCGGCGGCATGCCGGCCTCATCGGCGGAGGCCGCCTGACAAGCAATGAACGACGCGGCCAACGCGTCAAGGTTTTGAAACCGGGAGGAACGTACCATGCCAATGATCACAAGGCGTCGTCTGCTCGCTGGATCCGCAGCCGCGCTTGCGCTGCCGGCGTTCGCCCGCGCGCAAAGCGCGATCAAGCCGCGCCTGACCGCCATCTCGCAATGGTCTGCCGGCAGCGATGGGGCGGCGATCACGGCGCTCGGCAAGAAATTCGAGGAGAAGGGCGGGATTTGGCAGCACTCGCCCGTCCCCGGCTTCACCACCGAAATGATGAACAAGCTGCGTGCCCAGATCATGGCCGGCGATCCGCCGGCCTGTTCGCAGCTCAAGGGACCCGAGATTGCGGCCTGGTCGAAGATCGCCCCGACCGTGAGTCTCGATGAACTGGTCGCTGCGGCCGGCTACGAAAAGGTCGTTGCCCCGGACCTTGCGAAACTGCACAAGCCCGGTGGCAAGTGGATTGCGCTGCCGTTGCAGATCTACAGCACCAACATGCTGTTTCTGTCCAAGCGCGCGATGGACAAGGCCAAGGCCGACAAGATCCCCGTCACATGGGCAGACTTCAACGACCTGGCCGAAAAGATGAAAGCGGGCGGAGTTGCCTATCCCATCGCCAACGGCGGCACCCGCCCCGATGACGGGCAGAAATTCGAGGCCTCCCTGGCAGGCATCAGTCCCGCCGCATACCGCGCAGCCATCATGAACCTCGACAAGAAGGCCCTCGAGGGCCCCGAGATCAAGGCCGCCTTCGTCCAGGTGCGCAAGATCGCCGACTGGATGGACCCCAACGTCGGCGCCCAGCACTTTTCGACCAACCTGAAGCGCTTCGTCGACGGTGACATGGGCATGATGATCATGGGCGGGTGGGCGCAGGGTGTGTTGCGCAATGCCGGTTTCAAGTTCGAGGACTTCATGATTACGCCCGGCCCCAGCGACGACGGCAAGCCGGTGTTCCTGTTGAATGCCGACGCGTTCATATTCTGGCAGCGCAAGGAGCCCGACCTGCAGGCCGGCCAGGCGCTGATGGCGCAACTCGTCATGGATCCCGCCATCCAGACCATGTATTCGCAGATCACGGGATCGATACCCGTGCGCACCGATGTTGATCTTTCCGGCGAAGGCTGGTCGGACGGTCAACGCCGAACCGCAGCAGCGCTGAAAGACGCGATCGCCAGCAATCAGGCGGTTCTCAGCGTCGCGCATAACATGGCACAGGAAAACGGCCTGACCGCTGCGTTGATCGACGTGATCACGGAGTATGTGAAGAACAAGACGATCAAGCCGGAGCAGGCGGTCACCCGCCTCGCCGAGGCCGTCGAGAGCGCGCGTTGAGAGACGTCGCGGCACCGCGAGCAGGGCGGACGACGACACCGGAAATGGTGCGCCGGCTGCCCGAGTATTTGACGATCTGGGTACCGCTGCTGTTGTCGGCCGCGCACCTCGTTTCGTTTTCGCTGTGGACCATCTGGATCTCATTCACGCCGTCCACGCTGGTCCCGGTGTCGGGCTGGGTCGGTTTGCGCAACTACACCTCGGTTTTGGCATCGCGGAACTGGCAAATCGCCTTCGACAATCTGCTGCTGTTCGGCAGTGCGTTCGTGCTGCTCAGCCTGGTGACAGGTCTCACACTCGCGATCCTGCTCGATCAGCGCATTCGCGGCGAGAACGTACTGCGGTCCATCTTCCTCTACCCCCTGGCGGTATCGTTCGTGGTCACCGGCACGGTCTGGAGCTGGCTGCTCAATCCCGGCATCGGGATCCAGAAGCTCGTCCACGATTTCGGCTGGACTTCCTTCCGGTTCAATTGGCTGATCGACCGCGACATGGCGATCTGGACGATCGTCATCGCTGCGATCTGGCAATCCTCGGGCTTCGCCATGGCGCTCTTCCTCGCCGGCCTCAGGTCCGTCGATGCCGACCTGATCAAGGCGGCGCAGATCGACGGCGCCGGACCGGTCCGGATGTACCGGCGCGTCATCCTGCCGACGCTCTGGCCGATCACCATAACTGTCATCGTGATCCAGCTGCAGTTCGCCATTTCGACATTCGACCTCGTCCGCGCGCTGACCAATGGCGGCCCTGGAATCGCGACCCAGTTGCCGGCCCTTGTTGTCTACGACCTGATGTTCCAGCGCAACCTGCTCGGCCGGGGGGCGGCGGCGGCCGTGCTAATGTTGCTGATTCTTCTCTCGGTACTGCTGCCTTACGCGGCGTGGCAATATCTCCAGCAACGTCGGGCCCCCCATGTGTGATCGAACCTTCGCGCCGAGCCGCATGCTGATTTATCTCGTCGTTTCGCTGATCGCGGCGGCGTGGCTCGTACCACTGATCGTCGTCGTGCTGAATTCGCTGCGCAGCAATGAGGAAATCGTCCAGACCTCGATGATCGGCTGGCCGCGGCAGTGGGCCTTTGGCAACTACCTCACAGCCTGGTCCGACTTCTGCGTGGCGCAGACCTGTGTCGGCATCCGCCCCTACATGTTGAACTCCGCGCTCGTCACCATTCCCGCGACGATCTTTTCCACCCTGCTTGGTGCGGTCGCCGGTTACGCGGTTTCGCTCTGGCGCTTTCGCGGCGACAACTGGATCTACGGCATCGTCACGCTGGGCATCTTCCTGCCGCAACAGATGCGCTTGCTGCCCTGGACCATCGTGTTGCGCGATACGGGCCTGATGAACACGCTAACGGGCCTGGTGCTGATCCACACGATCCAGGGACTCTCCTTTACCGTCCTGTTCTGCCGAAACTACTACGTTGCCATCCCGCAGGAGTTGATCAGGGCCGCGCGCATCGATGGCGCGGGGTTCTTTCGTATTTTCTGGCGCATCATTCTCCCACTCTCGCCGCCCATCCTGGTTGTCACCGTGATCTGGCAGTTCACGCATATCTGGAACGAGTTCCTCTATGGCGTGACATTCACGACCGACCAACAGCAGCCGGTCACGGCTGCGCTGATCGCGCTCTCGGCCGCGGTCGCCGATATCCCGCATCATGGCGTGCAAAGCGCCGCGGTGATGATCGCGGCCCTGCCTACCCTGTTGATCTATCTGATCGGTGGCAAATACTTCGTACGCGGCCTTACCGCCGGCGCCGTGAAATGAAGGGGAAGTCATTGAAGGGGAAGTCATGGCAGCGTTGAGCATTCGTGCCCTGTCGAAGCGGTACGCCAATCTGGAAGTGTTGAAGGGGATCGACCTCGACATCGAGAGCGGTGAATTCACCGTGCTGGTCGGGCCATCCGGCTGCGGAAAATCCACCCTGCTCAACATCGTGGCCGGGCTGGACCGTCCCAGCGCGGGGACCGTGGAAATCGGCGGACGGGTCGTCAACGACATCGCGCCAAAGGACCGCGACATCGCGATGGTGTTCCAGTCCTACGCACTCTATCCGTCGATGACGGTGCGCCAGAACATCACCTTCGGCATGGAATGCCGCCATGTTCCAAAAGCCGAGCAGGAGAAGGCGCTGGCGAATGTCGCGCGGCTGCTGCAGATCGAGCCGTTGCTCGGCCGCAAGCCGTCGCAATTGTCCGGCGGCCAGCGCCAGCGCGTGGCGATGGGCCGCGCCCTGGTGCGCGATCCCCTGCTGTTCCTGTTCGACGAACCGCTCTCCAACCTCGACGCCAAACTGCGCGTCGAGATGCGGATGGAGATCAAGCGGCTGCACCAGCGCATCGGCGCCACCATCGTCTATGTCACCCACGACCAGATCGAGGCGATGACAATGGCGACGCGGATCGCGGTGATGCATCACGGCGAGGTTCAGCAATTCGCCGATCCGGATACGGTGTACCGCTATCCGGCCAATTTGTTCGTCGCCCGCTTCATGGGCTCGCCGCCCATGAACACGATGCCGGCGCGGCTGGTGGCTGATGATGGCGGGCCGGTGGTGGTGATCGGCGCCGGGCGGCCGGACGAGGTCCGCCTTCGCCTGCAGGGATACGACGCGGCCGCGGCCTTTGTCGACCGCGAAGTGGTGCTGGGCATCAGGCCGGAATGCATTGCCGAGGGCAGCCGCAGTTTTTCGGGCGCATCGGGCGCACCGATCGTCGTCCAGGCGCCGGTCGAGATGGTCGAGCCCACCGGCGCGGAGACCATCGTGTTGCTGCGGCTCGGCGGTGAGCAGGTGCTGGCGCGCATCTCGCCGGACATCAGGCCCGAGCCCGGTAAGCCTGCCGCCTTCGCACTGGACACGCGTCGGATTTGCCTGTTTGACCCGGTGACGGAGCGTCTGATCGCATGACCCACGCCCTTTACCCTAGCCTTGCGGGTCGCGTCGTGTTGATCACCGGAGGCGCCAGCGGCATCGGCGCCGCGTTCGTGCGGGCATTCGCCGCACAAAAGACCCGTGTCGCGTTCCTCGACATCGACGCCGCCGCCGGCGAAGCGTTGGTACGCGAGGTAACGGACGCATCCGGCTCGGCGCCGCTGTTCGTGCCTTGCGACTTGCTGGATATCGACGCCTTGCGCGCTGCAATGGAGCAGGTCCGCGCCGCGCTCGGCGATACCGCGGTGCTGGTCAACAATGCCGCCAACGATCAGCGCCAGGTGCTTTCAGAGGTGACGCCTGAAGAATTCGACTGGTCGATCGCCGTCAACCTCAAGCACGTTTTCTTTGCCTCGCAGGCCGTGGTGCCGCAGATGCGGGCGCGAGGTGGCGGCTCGATCATCAACATGTCGTCCGTGGCATGGATGCGCGGCGCACCGGGGCTGCCGGTCTACGCGGCGGCAAAGGCGGCGATTGTCGGCTTCACCAATTCCCTGGCCCGGTCGGTTGGACCTGATCGCATTCGCGTCAACGCCATCGCACCCGGCATGGTGATCACCGAGCGCCAGCGCCGGCTGTGGTATCCTGACGAGCAGAAGATCGCCGAGCTACGCACGCGTCAGGATATTCCCGACGCGGTGACGCCCGACGACATCGCGCGCATGGCATTGTTTTTGGCGTCCGACGAGAGCGGCCGAATTACGCGCCAGTGCTTCACGGTCGATGGCGGCCTAGGTTAGCAGGAGACAAAGACATGGCAGGCATTCTTGATCGCAAGGTGGCGCTGGTAACGGGCGGCGCTTCGGGCATCGGACGCGCGACGTCGCTGGCAATGGCGCGCGAGGGTGCGCGGGTGGCGGTGGCCGACCGCACCGAGGAGAGCGCGGCCGGGACCGTCGCCCTGATCAACGCGGCCGGCGGTCAGGCCATTGCGATCGGCGGCGACGTCACCGCGGAAGCAGACGTTTCGGCGATGGTCGCGCGCACCGTGGCGGCCTATGGACGGATCGACTGCGCCTTCAACAATGCCGGCGTTGCCGGCGGATCGGTAGGCCCTGGACGCCAGCGCCTGCACGAACTCAGCCAGATCTCGTTCGACACCATGCTCGCGATCAACCTCACCGGCGTGTGGCTCTGCATGAAGCACGAGATCGTGCAGATGCTGGCGCAAGGCGGTGGCGGCGCCATCGTCAACACCGCCTCGATCGCCGGGCTGATTGGTCTGGCGACATCGGGGCATTATGTGGCGGCAAAACACGGCGTGGTAGGGCTGACAAAGACCGCGGCGATCGAGTATGCGCAGGACGGCATCCGCGTGAACTGCGTCAATCCCGGCTATATCACAACACCCATGACCAGGGAGGTGGTGGAGACGCGGCTCGATGCCACGTTGGCGAAGGTGCCGATGAACCGCATGGGCGTGCCCGAGGAAATCGCGGAAGCCGTGGTCTGGATGTGTTCCGACAAGGCGTCGTTCATGACCGGCGCGTCGCAGGTGGTCGACGGCGGGTATTTCGCGGCGTAGCATCGCCGAAAATACGGGAGGCTTTGTTGAAAGTCTGGCAAGTCGAACGCGAGTGGTCGATCGACGCCTTGGAACTGGTCGATCGGCCGGAGCCCGAACCGGGCCCCGGTCAGGTCGTCGTCCGAATGCGTGCGGCATCGCTGAACTATCGCGACCTTCTGACCGTGACGGGCCAGGGCGGCGCCTACAGGCTTCCGCTGATCCCATTCTCCGACGGAGCCGGCGAGATTGCCGCCGTGGGGGCCGGCGTCAGCCGGGTCGCGGTCGGCGATCGTGTGTGCCCGATGTTCTTTCAATCCTGGTTCGACGGCGGGCCTTCAGCCAGCGGCCGCCGCCTCGCGCTTGGCGGAACGCGCCCGGGTGTGCTGCAGGAACTGCTTCTGCTTGACGCCGAAGGCGTCAGCCGCATTCCCGATCATTTGAGTTTTGTGGAGGCCGCCACGTTGCCATGCGCTGGGCTCACCGCCTGGCGGTCGCTGTTCGACGAAGCCCATCTGCGGCCCGGTCAGACCGTCCTGGTGCAGGGCACCGGCGGGGTTTCGATTTTCGCGCTGCAGTTCGCCAAGCTGTCGGGCGCCACTGTGATCGTGACGTCGTCGAGCGACGAAAAACTCGAACGCGCGAAAGCGCTGGGCGCGGACCATACGATCAACTATCGCGCGGTCGCCGAATGGGGCAAGGCCGCCGCGGACTGGGCCGGCGGCGGCGTCGATCACGTCGTCGAAGTCGGCGGCAAGGACACTTTTGCGCAATCGATCGAGGCCGCGCGCGTCGGCGGCACCATCCTCGTGATCGGGGTGCTGTCCGGCTTTTCCCGGCAGATTTCGATCCCGAGCCTGTTCAGCAAGAACCTGCACGTGATCGGGCTCTCGGTCGGCAGCCGAAAAATGTTTGAAAACATGGCCGCGGCGATCGGGCAGAACCGCATGAAACCCGTGATCGACCGAACGCTCGGTTTCACCGAAGTGCCGGACGCGCTGCGGCTGATGCAGCAGGCCGGCCATTTCGGCAAGATCACGATTGCGTTTCCGTAAGCTGAGGATTTTGTCTCCGCGCGCGATGCGAAGCTTAGACGCTCGCCGCGAAGAGATCCCAGCGACCCGGAAGGCCTTTCAGTTCATGCGATCCGCGTTCGGAGAACTTCAGGCCCGCGCCGGCCACCAAGTCGGTGACGACTCTCGATACCAGAACCTCGCTGGGACCACATTCCCCCATGACGCGGGCCGCCGCGTGCACGGCGACGCCGCCGATATCACGACCTCTCATTTCGACCTCGCCGGTATGCAGCCCCGCGCGCAGCGGCAATCCAATCTGCTTGGCCGCCGTTTCGAATGCCAGGGCACATCGAACGGCGCGACCCGGTCCGTCGAACGTCGCCAGAATTCCATCGCCCGTGGTCTTGATCAAACTTCCGCGATGCTTCTCGATCATCTGCCTTGCGATTTGATCGTGGCTATCCAGCAATCTCCGCCATGTCTGGTCGCCCAATTCGGTGGCGCGGCGCGTCGATTCAACGATATCGGTGAAAAGAACGGTGGCCAACACCCGCTCAAGACTGTCCGATGAGCTTTCGCGGTGTCCCGTTACAAATTCTTCGACGTCACCAATCAGCGTATCCACATCACCGGTCCAGAATGCGTGATTGCCTCCTTCGTACTCGATGAATTTTGCAGCAGGTATCTGCGCTGCAAGATTGCGACCATGCTCAATGGGAACGAGGGTATCGCTGCGCCGATGAAGCACCAGCGTCGGCACGCGCACGCTGGGAAGAATCGGCCTGATGTCGATGAGGATATTCAACAGGCCGAACGCCTTGTAGGTTCCCGGACTTGCCGATAGCCGCTGGAACTTCGCAAACTGGGCAACGGCTTCGGGATCCGCTGCTTGATCGGGGATCAGCTGCTTGATCATGGCTCCGGTCCCCCAAAGCCTGACGCGTTCCAGGATCATTGCTTCCGTGGCGAATGCCTTCGGATAGCCGCCGAAGAGAATGAGATGCGACACCCGGTCGGGATGGGTGGCGGCAAACAGGGCGCTCATCGGGGCGCCTTCGGAGAAACCCCAAAGCACGGCTTGGCGTGATCCGATGTCGTCCATGATGGCACGAACGTCATCTATGCGCTGTTCAAGCGGCGGAGTGCCGGAAGGCCTGTCTGATAATCCCTGACCTCTTTTGTCGAATGTGACGACGCGTGCGAATGTCGAAAGGCGGCGCAAAAAGGCCGTGTATCCTGGAAGCTCGTGTGAAAATTCGACATGGGACACGATCCCGGGAACCATGAGAATGTCGATGGGGCCGCCGCCCATGGTCTGATATGCGATGTTTGTATCGCCGCTGAGCGCGTATCGCGTGGTAGGCAATACGAAGTCATTCATGGGTCCGCGCGCTGTTTATTGCAGTCCTCGGTCTTCTGCTCGAAGGACGAACGGCATCGAGCTCGGCTCCGATCGTCGTCCTTTGCGTGCACCCGCCGGCTCACGCCGGCGGGCTTCTCCAATTGCACGGAATGCCTTTGCCCTTCACGCGGCGGTCTTTACCGCGCCAGTGGCGCCGATCTGTGCGAGCATCGTCAGCATGTCGAAATAGTGCGAGGCGCTCTTGGCCTTGCCACCCTCGACCTGGACGACCTGACAAGCCGGCACTTCGATCGGCTTGTTCGAAGGCGGAATGGTGCCTGTTGGTGTCTGTAGCGGGCCCGTGTGCGTGCCTTTCCACACCAGCTCGAGAATCGCGGTGTCCCCGCTCGCGAACTCGCGCACGAATGTGGCTTTCGAATCGGGGAACGCCTTGGCCCACCCCTGCCAGGCCTCGATGATCTCGCCGGCGCCCGTGATGCGACGGTTCGTTCCCTTCTCGTCGTACACGGCGTTGGCAGCCAAGATGTCCTTGGCCTTGCTCCAGTCTTTTTCGTTGTATGCGATGACTGCGGCCTTTGCGATATCAATTGCATTCGCCATGATAATGCTCCTTGTGAGCCGGCGCCGATCGGCGCTGAGCATTGCAATCCCCCAGCACGCCAAATTCTAGCACGTTGAGGCGAACAGGCGAGCGAGAACCGGCCCTCCTCGTTTGAAATGCGGTGGCGCAATGTCCGCTGAAGGGAATAGCCGCTGTTGGACCCAAAGGGACATTGGACCCCACCCAAATATACTTCCTTCGACCGCCGACAACACCTTCCAAGCATCGGGCTTGGACAGATACACTTCCCCCGCATCCTGATCCTGGGAGGCGGGCATGAGACGGCGCGAGTTCATTGGGATAATCGGCGGCGTGGCCATGTCTCCAATCGCTGGGCGGGCGCAGCAGCCAGCGAAGATGAAGCGGCTCGCACTAGCTGACCCTGCGCTAAAGGTTGCCGACATGCGGATTGGAGGCGACCCGGGTTACACGTTGGGTCTTCAGGAACTCCAGCGCCTTGGTTATATCGAAGGTCAGAATTTGATCATCGACAGGTTTTCGGCTGACGGGACACGGGAATATGGCGACCTCGTAGCCAAAATCGTCAGCGCGCATCCAGACGTGATCTTTGCTTTGGGTACGTCGATCACACTCGCATTGAAAGCGGCGACTAGCACAATTCCTATTGTTGCCATCACTGGCGATCCGATTCGATTTGGAGTGGTATCCAGCCTGTCGCATCCGGGCGGAAACGTTACGGGGGTTAGCGTTGATGCTGGCGTTGAACTTTGGGGTAAGCGTCTTGAACTGCTTGCCGAAGCCATCCCAAAGGCTCGCAACGTGCTTTTCGTCTCAACGCAAGCGGGTTGGGAGGCTGCGGGCGGCAAGGAGACGCGGGAGGTAGCTCAAAGACTCGGTATTGCGTTAGCGCATGCGCCCGTGTCCACTCCGGTCACTGAACAGGCATACAGCGACGCTTTTCAAGCCATCCAGCGGGACCAAGCCGATGGACTTGTGATTGCAAATATTACTATCGCCTACGCTCATCGCTTTCTTCTCGTTAAACTCGCCCAGCAAATCGGTCTCCCGACGATGTTTGTTTTTCGCGAGCAGGTGGAAGCCGGAGGATTGATGTCTTATTCCATGGACCACAAGAACGCCATTCGGGTCGCTATTGCGCAGGTGGCTGAGATATTTCGCGGTGGCAAACCAAGCGAGATGCCGTATGTCCAAGGGACGCGATACGAGTTTGTGATTAACCTGAAGGCCGCAAAGGCAATAGGTCTCACGATTCCTCCGGCATTACTCGCCCGCGCCGACGAGGTGATCGAATAAAGTCGCCTATTGGCACTTTTTGGACATGGCTGATCTGGCGGGCGATGGCCGCTTCTGAGTGAAAAGCAGACATCGTTATTATTCGATTTGCGACTGGCCGCTCATGGCGCAAAGCAGTCGCTTCGCAAGCGAGCCGGGACAGTTGCGCAGGACGTGCACTAAGATTTGAGTCGCCTCACAGCAGCCGGTCCTCTATGGATTGCCCATGTCTCGCCTCGTGTTTGCATTGATTGCTGTCGTCTTCTCGCTCCTGCCGGTCGTCGCGCAGGCTGCGCCGGCTCATAAGCGGCCGGCGCCGCGCTGGCAGGGCTACGGCTTCCTGCCGGGCTATCATCAGCCGCCGAACAACAGCCGCCCGGCTTACACCCAGAGAGCTGCGGTTTTGCGCGCAGCGCGCCGCAACCAGCGGCCCTGGTATATCGATCCGGTGCCACGCTATTACGGGTACGATGGCGCCTGGCGCTATTTCGGCCGGCCGGGCTTTTACGGTGGCCGCTACAATGGCGGCAGTTTTGGCCCGTGCTGGACGCGGACGCCGGTCGGAGCGGTCTGGAACTGCGGCTGAGGAG
Source organism: Bradyrhizobium sp. AUGA SZCCT0169 (assembly GCF_018130085.1). Lineage (NCBI taxonomy): Bacteria > Pseudomonadati > Pseudomonadota > Alphaproteobacteria > Hyphomicrobiales > Nitrobacteraceae > Bradyrhizobium > Bradyrhizobium sp. AUGA SZCCT0169. The sequence continues at coordinate 146,775 of NZ_JAFCMC010000013.1, forward strand.
GCGATTGCCTTCAAGCCGCGCGGCCGGTCAGATGCGGAGAATACGTATCCCGTGCCTTGAGTCGTCCACATTGACGATGGATAAGCAGCCGGATTATGGCGCTGGTTTATTGAACAATGGGCATTTGGGGGACAATGACGCGACGCGCCGTTGGCGGACTGGCCGCTGGCTTTCTGCTGCTGGCCGCGCCCGCGATGGCCGCCGAATCGCCGGCTGACCTGATCTCCGGCTTCCGCCTCAAGCATGGCCAGGTCCGCGTCGTGCGCGATGCAACCCTCGACCGCATCGCGATGGATCAGGCGCGGGCGATGGCGGCGAAGAATGAGCTCAGCCATGAGGTGCTCGGCCCGTTCACCAGGCGGGTCGCGCCGGCGGGTGCGGGCCGCGCCGCCGAGAACATTGCCTATGGATACGAGAGTTTCGAGAAGACGCTCGGCCAGTGGATCGACTCCTCCGGACACCGCAAGAACCTGCTCTTGCAAAATGCGTCACGCGTCGGGATCGCGAGCGCCAGGGATGCCAGCGGCAAGCGCACCTACTGGGCCATGGTGATCGCCGGCGATTACGAGCCGAAGCGGCCCAAGGGCAAGAACAAGAAAGAGACGGAGCCGCTTGTTGCTGTGAAACGTGACGCCGCTCCCGCATCCCGGCCAAAATCAAGCGACTGCCGCATCAAGATACTCAGCCTTTGCATTTGAGGCGGAGTGCGGCGGCTGACGGATAACACCCGCAAGCCAACATCGGCAAAAAGTCACCTGCGGCGAAATTGCACGCATGTCGAGGAACCCCACACAGCGTGCATCCTGCGTGTCGGCGGCCGTCGCGCTCCGGGTTCCCGCACCTTCGGCGCTGGAACGTTAGCCGTGCACCGCGATTGATCCCACTCTATCCGAAAAGGACAATCGAGATGGGTTGGATTTCACGGACAATCGGGCAAGGCCGGCGGGCGGCGCTTCTGGCGCTATCCGCCATCATCTTCCTTCCGGACAAGCTCGCTGCACAGGGAGCACCGGTTGAAACAGGATCGCATATACCGGTTGCGCTGTGGTTCGTCGGCGCCGTCATTCTCGGTCTGGCAATAGCCTACGGCATCATGCGCAATCGGAGCCGGACCCGCGCCGAGAAGCAGATCACGGACCAGGCCACAAAGAATAATTACGCCGAAGAAGAGCGCGACCGGGTAAGGACGCACGGGAGCTGAAATAGAGGACGCCGGCCTAGCCCCCTGCTGACGCGCAAACCGGCACCAAAGCAAGCGGAAGCGCGCTCCAGATCACGCCAATCGCGGACAGGAGCGCGAGCAGCAGCGTGGTCTTGCGGAGGAATGTTGCATCGGTTTGCTCCTCCGGCGCATCTTGCACGCGCCGTATTGAAACGGCGGCAAGCATCGCAAGGGCGCCAAGCGCCGCGATCGTAGCCGCCGCCCCCATCCACATCATCGCGCGACCAGAGCCGACCGGCGGCGTGCAGATCAGCGCCTCGGCGCCGTACAGCACAACAAGATGCAGGAACCACACGACTGGCCCAATCAGGAGCCACAGTAAATCTGCTAGAGACCGGGTTTGCGGCGCGCTCATGCGATCCTCGGAAAGCCGTGCACGAGCAGCAGGCCGAACAGGCCTTGCGCGACCGTGTAATGCCAAAGCAGCACGAGATTGTCGAAGACGACGCGGCGTCTGAGGTTGAGCATGCCGGCGAGGCTGCGCGCGATGGCGAAGCCCGCCATCACGACAAGCGTCAGCACGAGCTGGAATTGCAGGAACGACGCCATGTAGGCAAGCGCGCCATGTGCATCCGCGTCAGGGCGTAGCCCGGCTCGCCAATGCGACAGGACGTCGGCGCCGAGACTCCCGCCAAGCAACAGAACCGCAACGGCGATCGCGCCGATGAAGGCGACGCCGTTGCGTGACGGGAGAAAGCGACCCGCGAGGAGGATCAGGCCGCTGCTCGCGGCGAGCAGCGTCGCCGCGAGGATGGGCCACCATGACGGCGGCATTTGCTCCGGTTTCGGCCAGACCTGCGGCGAGACCGTCCAGAGGAAGAGATAGGAGAACACGAAAGACAGATAGAGCGATCCTGCGACTACCAGGAGCACGACCATCGCCCACCACGAATGCGAGCGCGGACCGCTGAGATAGGTCGAGACCTTGATGCCATGGCCGATCTCGGCCCGGGGCAACGGTGCTGGATCGCTGCTCCACATCCAGACCAGGATCATCAGAAGCGCGAGCGCACCGGAGACAAAGGCGAGCATCACGTATTTCACGGTGAGCAGCATGAAGAAGCCGGCCGTGAACACCGCGCCAAGCAGCGGCGGCCAGCCGTCACCGGGCAGGCGCTGCAGCGCTTCCGGTACGGCTTCGATCGGCGAGGTGATGATGGTTTCGCGCTGCCCCGTCACCGTGCCCGGCAGATAGTGGCGCCCCTCTTTCGATTGTTCCGACAGCCCCGGCTGATCCCATAACGGATCGCGGCTCGTCACCAGCGGAACGCTGCGCGGCCCGTAGACGTGGTTGTGCATCCATTCGAGCGAGGCGCCCTTCCACACGTCGCCGGCGGGATCTGATAGCGCCGGCCGCAGATTACGAACGAGATCGAGCAGGAAGACCAGCACGCCGGTCGCGAACAGAAATGCCCCGACGGTCGAGATCATGTTGAGCACGCCCCACTCCGCTACCGCGGGATAGGTGTAGACGCGGCGCGGCATGCCCATCAGCCCGGAGATGTGCATCGGAAAGAACGCGACGTTGAACCCGACGAACATCAGCGCGAACGTCACTTTCCCCAGGCGCTCCGAGAGCGGCCGACGGCTGAAGGCAGGCGCCCAGTAGTAGAAGGCGCCGAACAGCGGAAACACCATTCCGCCGACCAGCACGTAGTGGAAATGCGCGACCACGAAATAGGTGTCGTGAACCTGCCAGTCGAACGGCACCATCGCGACCATCACGCCGGTCAGCCCGCCGAGCGTGAAGATGAACAGAAATCCGAGCACGAACAGCGAGGGCGTCGTCAGTTGCATGCGGCCGGCTGCGATCGTCGCGATCCAGGCAAACACCTGAATGCCGCTCGGGATGGCGACCGCCATGCTGGCCGCCGAGAAGAAGCTCAGCGAAAGCGCCGGGATGCCCGTGGTGAACATATGATGCACCCACAGACCGAAGGAGAAAAAGCCGGTCGCGATCAGGGCGACGACGATCATGCGGTAGCCGACCAGCGGCGTGCGCGCCATCGTCGGCACGATCATCGACACCATGCCGGCGGCCGGAAGGAAGATGATGTAGACCTCCGGGTGGCCGAAGAACCAGAACAAATGCTGCCACAGCAGCGCGTCGCCGCCCTTCTGCGGCATGAAGAACGGCCAGCCGAACGCGCGCTCGAGTTCGAGCAGCATTGTTGCGAGTATCACGGCCGGAAACGCGAACGCGATCATCGCCGCGAAGATCAGCATGGTCCAGGCAAACATCGGCATGCGGTCAAGCGTCATGCCGGGCGCCCGCGTGCGCAGCACGCCGACGATCAGCTCGATCGCGCCTGCGATCGCGGAGATTTCGATGAATCCGATACCGAGCAGCCAGAAATCCGCACCCAGCCCGGGCGAATATTGCGCGCCGGTAAGCGGCGGATACATAAACCAGCCGCCCGACGGCGCGACATCGTAGAACAGCGTGCCGAAGAAGATCAGCCCGCCGACGAAGTAGGCCCAGAACGCAAACGCACTGAGGCGCGGAAACGGCAGATCGCGCGCGCCCAGCATTTGCGGCAGCAGCAGGATGCCCATCGCCTCGACCACCGGCACGGCGAACAGGAACATCATCACGGTGCCGTGCATCGTGAAGATCTGGTTGTAGGTCTCCGGCGACAGGAAGGTATTGCTCGGCACCGCGAGCTGAAGGCGCATCAGCAGCGCAAGGATTCCTGCCAGCAGGAAGAACAGGACCGCGGTACCAACGTAGAAATAGCCGACGACCGTGTTGTTGACCGCGGTGATGATCCGCCAGCCTTTTGGCCGTTCCCAGGCGGCCTCGAGCGCTTCCAGTTCCCCCTTGGGGCGCGGCAGCTTGTTCGGGTGGCCGGCGAGGCGCGCTTGTGAAGGCTCGCTCATCGCAGGCTCATGAGATAGCTGACCAGCGCGGTCTGCTCGGCGGGCGAGAAGATGCGAAATTCCGGCATGCGGTTACCCGGCTTGAGGTGCTGCCCGTCGCGAATGAAGCGCGCGAGATTGTCGGCCGTGAGCGGCAACGTGTCGATGGCGACAGAGCCGCGCGCCGCCAGATGCGTCAGGTCCGGACCGATCGCGCCCGCCGCGCCGGTGCCGCGCACCGCATGGCAAGTGCCGCAACCGGCCGCCATGAACAGGGATTGGCCGCGCCGCTCCACGTCGGTTGAGGCGGTAGCCGACGGCCCGGCCTCGCGCGCGAACCATGCCTCGTATTCGTCGCGCGGCATGGCAACGACGTTGAAACCCATCAGCGCGTGCGGGCCGCCGCAATATTCCGCGCATTGCCCGCGATAAACACCGGCACGTTCGGCGGTGAGCCGCAGGCGCGTAATCCTGCCGGGCAGCATGTCGACTTTGCCGCCGAGGCTTGGGACCCAGAAACTGTGGATCACGTCGGCCGCCTTGAGCGTGAAGTCGACCGGCTGTCCGACCGGAATTCGAATCTCATTGGCGCTCGTGGCCGGCGTTGGACCGTCGTAAACGACGCGCCACCACCATTGTTCGCCGGTCACCTCGATCCGCATGGCATCGTCTGTATGTCCGGTCTGGGCGCGCGTGAGCCAGACACCACAGAAGAGCAGGATCGTGAGCGTGACAACCGGCAAGGCAAGACCGAACACCATGATGGTGCGCTCGCGAGCGAGCGCCTCACGGATGTGCGGCGTGCCGCGTATGGCGAGCCAGAGCGTAGCGATAACCAGCGCAAGGATGACCGCGCCGAATGCGAACAATACCCAGGCAAGCGTGGCGATTTGGCCGGCCTGTGGGCCGTGCGGCGCCAGCACGGACTGAAGGGTGCCGCTCATCGCCGAGCTCCGGCATGCGCATCGACCGAAGCGTAGTATGCCCCGACGTCCTCGATCTGCCGATCGCTCAGCGCGCGGGCGATCGGCGCCATGATGGTTTCGGTCGCGGTAGCCGGCGCGAGGCCGTTCTTCCAGAGACGCAAGCGATTGAGCAGGTAGGCGAGATTTTGCCCGGCAAGGCGAGGATAGGTTTTCAATGCCTCCTGGCCATGGCAGCCGGCGCAGGCCGGGACTAGCGCTGCCGGATCGCCATTCTCCGCGAGAGCGCGGCCACGCGCGATTGCCGATGCATCCGTTGGTCTTTCCAGGGCGGCCAGCGGTTGAAGCGCCGCGTAATAGTCAGCCACGCGCCTGAAATCGTCGCCGGCAAGGGCGCGCGCGACCGGCTGCATGATCCCGCTGGCGCGCTGCGCACTCGCGTAAGTCTCGAGCGACGCGACGATGAATTCCGCCGGCTGGCCGTGCAGGATCGGAACGAGAGCGCTTGCGGGCCTTGCGTCGCCGGCGCCATGGCAGCGCGCGCAGGCGCCGACCGCGGGAGCCGTCGTCTCGCTCGTCGCCAAACTCTGGCCGCTCTGCGGCGGCACCGCCAGGCCTCCAAGCGCGAGTTCACGGTATTGCGCGGCGTCGAGGCCCGGCAGCCGGCGCAGGAACGCGGCGAGCGCCCACACTTCGTCGTCGCGCTGCTGCACCGACCACGCCGGCATGCCGGTGTATTTGATGCCGTGCTTGATGATCCAGAACAGCTCCCGGTCGCGCCACGGCCGCATGTTGGTCGCAAGATCGGGCGGCGGCGGCAGCATGGCCCGCGCGATCGGGCTGATCGGGACACCCGGAGCGCCATGACAATAGGCGCAGCCGCTGTGGAAATGCGCGGCTCCGAGCGTCACGAGATCGGCATTGCCGAGCGGCGGGACCTCGATGCCGATCGCGTGCGTCTTGACCGAATTGCGCATTGCGAACGTCAGCAACCATTCGGTCACCGCCCAGTGCCCGCGACTGGCCGCGACGCTGTAGAGACCCGACCACATGAACAGGAAACCAAGCAGCAACGCCGCCAACCCGGCCAACAGGATGAAGCGGATACGCAACTGCGGGGGGATGCGCATGCTAGCCGGCGGTTCGCTGGATCGGCGGCACCGCACGCGGCGGTTCGTCCGCGCCAATCAAATGAACCGTCATGACCACGGCCGCAACGAGATAGCTCAACGGACAGGCTGCGAGCATCAAGAGACCCGCGAGATGCTGGTCGTCAAGCCCGTGCGCGGCATGCGCTCCAGACCCGTAAAGCGCGCGCGGCGCGAACACCAGGAGCGCCGCGAGCAGGCAAAACAGCTTTGCGGTGAGCAGAAGGGCCGGAATGGCCTGCCAGCGGGAGGGACCGGACAACGAGAACAGCGACATCCAGAACGCCGTCGCGGCCAGCAACAGGGAGGCGTGCGATGCGATCATCGCACCCGGCACATGCGCGGCGACGTTCTGCACCACCGGCAAATGCCAGGCCCACAGCAGGGCGATCTGGGCAAAGGTCGCAGGCCACAGCAGGGATGCGCCCCGCAGGGCAACCTTCCACCGCGTAAGCCCGATCGCGGCCAGCAGGGGCGCGGCGACATTCATGACCAGGATATGTACCGCCATGTGCCGCGCGTGGGGACCAAATTCCATCAGGGCAGCGAGAACAGCGCCAACCCCGAGAACGCCAGAGCCGCTCGCGAGGAGAGCAAGGACCTGCGGAGATCGAGATTGCATGACCCCTCATGGCTGGAAAGCGCGGACCCAAAGCGACGCAACGAAGTCAACGGCGGAGGCATGAATTGGTTTCATGACAGATTGACCCGGGCCACGGTAGGATCGCCCGGTCAGTCGAAGGCGACGTCCATGGCAATTGGTATTCCCTCGCGTATCCGCCTCCGCTTCACGGCCGGAGTGGTTTCGGCGGTCTGCGCATTTCATGCCGCGCTTGCGGCGTCGGCGGCGTCGGACCAGGTGTCGCTCGGCGAACAGACGGTGCATTGGAGCACCGTCAAATATGCGACCGCCGGGGAGAACGGACTGGTCAAGGGCTCGGTCGACAACAACACCATCATCGATCGCACGTTCAAGGGCCGCGTGATCGAGAACCGTTATCTGAAGGTCGTGCTGCTGCCCGAATTCGGCGGGCGCATTCTTTCGATCATCTACAAGCCGACCGGCCATGAACAGCTGTATCGCACCGAAGTGGGTGTGCCCTACGGAATGGGCGAAGGCAATTTCTATTACGACTGGCTGATGGTGTATGGCGGCATCTTCCCCACCTTTCCGGATGCCGAGCACGGCAGGACGTGGCCAAAGCCGTGGGATTTCAGGGTTGTGAAAGAGAGTGCCGACGAAGTGACGGTGTCGATGTCGCTGACGGATAATTTCGAGTACCCGGCGACACCGGAGAAATTCAGGAAGGGATCGAGCGGCATCGAAGCGACTTACTTTGTGACGCTGAAGGCCGATCGTGCCGCGGTCGATACGCGCCTGGTGCTGAAAAATCCAAACGACAAGACGATCCCGTACGAGTACTGGACCTGCACGACGCTGGCGCCGGGGTCGGATCCGAACAATCCCAAGACCACCGGCGGCGCCGAGATCATCGCGCCGATCGCAGCCTACCGCACGCCCGCCTGGTCGAAGAATGTATCCGAGGGCGACGCGGGTGCCGGCGCGGGCACGAGCCGATTCGAAAAGCTGCGCTACTTCAGGAACTGGCCGACCATGGGCATCGCCTATGCGGCGCCGGATATGCAGGGCGGCAATTTCTGGGGCGTGATCAACCACGACAACGAAGAAGGGATCATCCGCATCGCGGACAACACGATCACGCGCGGCCTGAAAATGTGGACGTGGGGATTTCCCTCGTTCACGAACGAAACCGACCAGCGCAAGGATCCGAACCCGGCGCGGCCCTACGTCGAATTATGGGCGGGGGTGTCGGACGAATTTTTCCACAGCGCCGAGTTTCCGGCACGGAGCGAGGTATCGATTCCGGAAACCTACAGTCCGACCGTCGGCATGAGCAACGTGACGCATGCGAACGCGAATATCCTGATCAATCTTGTCGCCGAGGCGTCCGGCGTCACCCTCCAGTTCTTCAGCATTGAACCTGGGACGCCGCTGCGCATCAGCATGAGACGCAGCGACGCTGTCTTGTTCGACGATGCCGTGACAGCCGACCCGAAAAACGGAAATCGCATTTTTGCGCCGATTCCCGCGGGCGGCAGCGCCGGGCCGGTCCAGCTGACGATCAGGACCGCGGCGGGCAAGGAACTGATCGCGGCCACGGCAAGGGTGAGGTGACGCTGGAGGAGCCCGTGCCCTCTCCCGCTTGCGGGGCGACATCAAGACATGGATACCGGCGATGTGAATCAGACACCTTCGACGCCAACCAGGCGCGCCGAACTGCAGGCGTCCCGGATGCTTTTCAATCCCTGATAGGTCGGGCCGTTATAAAACGCCTCCCAGGCGGCGACGGAGGGAAATTCCAGCAGCACAATCCGGCGCGGCTCCCAGTCCCCTTCGTAGACCTTGTGGGGGCCGCCGCGCGCCAGATATCTGGCGCCGGCCGCTTCCAGCGCCGGCTTCACGCCCGACATGAACGCCTGGTATTGCGTGGCGTCCCTGATTTCGACATCGAAGATCACGTAAGCAGGCATTCCATTTTACTCCCTGTTTCGCGGGCAGCTTAGCGGCGAGCGCAGCGGTTCGAAAGGCGTGCGGACCCACGTCCGCATTTGCCTGGTTTCGCCGGTTTTGCTACCGCCTGCCGTCTGCTAACGAGTACGGCAGTGCCGGCATCTTCAAGAGCCGGCGTTCAGCAATGGAGGCGCGAGCAATGATTGAAACAATTGGCATCATCGGGGCGGGTACGATGGGTAACGGCATTGCGCAGGTCTGCGCCGCGGCGGGGCTGAAGGTGACGATGATCGACATCTCGGATGCCGCAGTGGCGCGGGGGATGGCGACGCTGACCGGCAGCCTGGAGCGCCTCGTCAACAAGCAGAAGATGACCGATGCCGACCGGCAGGCCGCGTTGGCGCGCATCACCGCTACGACGGACAATTCAAAGCTTGCCAATTGCGACCTCGTGATCGAGGCCGCGACCGAGCGGGAGGATTTGAAAATCAAGATCCTCAAGGACCTTTGCGCGACGCTGAATCCGCGCGCGATCGTCGCGACCAACACTTCCTCAATTTCGATCACCAAACTCGCTGCCGCGACCGACCGTCCGGACCGTTTCATCGGCATGCACTTCTTCAACCCGGTGCCGCTGATGGCGCTGCTGGAGTTGATCCGCGGTTTGCAGACGTCCGACGACACCCACGCCCTGGCTGAAGAATTTGCAAAGCGAGTCGGCAAGGTGCCGATCACGGCGAAAAACAGCCCGGGCTTTGCGGTCAACCGCATCCTGTGCCCGATGATCAACGAGGCGATCTTTGCGCTGCAGGAAGGCATCGCGACCGCCGAGGACCTCGACGCCGGCATGAAGCTCGGCTGCAACCATCCGATCGGCCCGCTGGCGCTAGCCGACATGGTCGGCCTCGACACCATGCTGTCGGTCATGGAGGTATTCTATGAAGGCTTCAACGACCCGAAATACCGGCCCGCGCCGCTGCTGAAGGAAATGGTCGCCGCCGGCCATCTCGGCCGCAAGACCGGCAAGGGATTTTATAATTACGGCAAGTCCGTGTAGAGCGGAGCTTCCTTTTCTTACCTCGCCCCGCTCTTGCGGGGAGAGGTCGGATCGCATCGTAGATGCGATCCGGGTGAGGGGGTACAGGTCCTTCAGTTAGCACCGCCGTTGCGGATAGAGCCCCTCACCCCAACCCTCTCCCCGCAAGAGCGGGGCGAGGTTCATCGCTAAAACTCCGAATGTCCCTGCGGATCGACCAGCCGGTTGATCCGTTGCGCCGCGGCCATCGCGAACCGCACCGTCATCAGTTTGCGGGTCGGCGCGGCCAGGCGATGCTCGGGCGCCTCGCAGTGCAGATGGGCGCCATAGGCATCGGCCACGATCAGGCCGGTGCCCTCAGGGAAAATCTCGCACGGCAGATCCTGCGTGAAGGCAAAGAACAGCCGGTCGCAATGCATCCGGTAGTCCTGCCATTTCTGGTCGGCGCGCAAATCCTCCACCGACGACTTGATCTCGACGATCCAGATCTCGCTTTTCTCGTTCAGCGCCACCAGATCGGCGCGCCGGCCGGACGGCAAGGGCAACTCACTGATGCAGGAAAAACCCAGTGTTCGCAGCATCCTGGCGGTGCCGCGCGCGATTGCGAGCGCGGTCTCCGACTGGCGGCGGTCCGGCGGCGGTACGAGGCTGACCTGGCGGGCGGGCGATTCCATGCTCCCCAGCCTATCCGATTCCGCGGCGGTCGCCATCCAGGCAGCGGCGCGGAATGCGCCGCAAATTCGTACCCAAGGCGCCTTGATTTGGGCCACACGCCACCGCGAAGCCGAGGGAACCTGGGTTCCGAGGGACGGAACACGTGGAGGAGAAACCATGAAGCAACGCTTCAGGGCTCACGGCATCACGCTTCGCTCACTCGCATTCGCTCTCGCTACGCTACCTCTTTCCGCCGGACTGTCGCAGGCCATCGCCAAACCCACGGTCGAAGTTGCGTTCGTTCTGGACACCACCGGCTCGATGGGCGGCCTGATTGAAGGCGCCAAGCGCAAGATCTGGTCGATCGCGACCGCGATCGTCGATTCCAATCCCGACGCCGAGATCCGTATGGGCCTCGTGGCCTACCGCGACATCGGCGATGACTACGTGACCAGGAAGGTCGAACTCACGCGCGACATCCAGGACCTCTACGCCAACCTCCTTGAGCTGAAGGCCCGTGGCGGCGGCGACTGGCCGGAAAGTGTCAACGAGGCGCTCGATGTCGCCGTCAACAAGATGCAATGGACCGACGGCGGCGATGTCAGGCGGATTGTGTTCCTGGTCGGCGACGCGCCGCCGCATATGGACTACGCGCAGGACACCAAATATCCGGTAACGCTGAAAGTGGCGAAGCAGAAGGACATCATCGTCAACGCGGTGCTCGCCGGCAACGCCACCGACACCGAGCGGGTATGGCGCGATATCGCCCAGAACGGCAATGGCCGCTTCATCCCGATCCCGCAGGATGGCGGCCAGGTGGTCGTGATCGAAACGCCTTACGACGAGGACATCATCATCCTGCAGCGCGAGATCAACGGCACCGTGATCCCCTATGGACCGCGGGCGATGCAGAAGCGCACCGAAGACAAGACTCTGCAATTGTCGAAGGTGGCAGCCGCAGCACCTTCGCAGGCCTCCGAGATGGCGAGCTTCATCAACAAGCGCTCCAAGGCGACGTCGGAAGCCGTCACCGGCGACGGCGACCTGGTCGCCGACGTCTCGGCCGGCCGCAGCAGCTTTTCCTCGATCAAGGAGGAAGACCTGCCCGACAATCTGCGCGCGATGAAGCCCGAGCAGCGCGTCGACGAAGTCAACAAGCAGATGAACCAGCGCAAGGCGCTCAACGAGAAACTCGGCGCACTGGTGGCGAAGCGCGACAAATATGTCGCCGATGCGCGCGCCAAGGCACCGCCGAAGGCGTCATCGTTCGACCGCGTGGTCGAAGATACGCTAAAGGCGCAGATCAAGCGGTAAGGTCGGCACCACAACCCTTGGCGTGTCGTCGCGGCCTGGTGCCATCGCGCACCGGGCCTGGACGGCGGGCCCTGGGGGGGATGCCGGCAACCGATTAGGCCCTGCCGAATCCTTTGGCCGAATCTTTTGCTTGGCGAGAGGCCAAAAATCGGCAATCTGCCGCCCATGACCCAGGAAAATCAGAACCAAAATGAAACTCCGCCGAAGGCCGGCGCGATGATCGTTCCGGTGACGCTGTTCGAGCAGAACTGCACCATCATCTGGCACGAACCTTCGAAGAAGGCCGTGGTGATCGACCCCGGCGGGGACGTGCCAAAAATCCAGGCCGCGATCCAGCAGACCGGCGTCACGGTCGAGAAGATCTGGCTGACCCACGGCCATATCGACCATGTCGGCGGTGCGGCCGAGTTGCGCGACGCGCTGGGCGTGAAGATCGAAGGGCCGCACATCGCCGACAAATATCTGCTCGACAATGTCGTATCGAGCGGCGAGCGTTTCGGCATGACCGGCGTGCGCAATTTCGGGCCCGACCGCTGGCTCGACGAGGGCGACCAGGTCTCGATCGGCGATCTGACCTTCGACATCCTGCACTGCCCCGGCCATTCGCCGGGCAGCGTGGTGTTCTACAACAAGGAATTGCGCTTCGCCCATGTCGGCGACGTCTTGTTCGCCGGTTCAGTCGGGCGCACCGACTTGCCCGGCGGCAGCCACGCCACGCTGATCAGTTCGATCAGGGAAAAGCTGCTGCCGCTCGGCGACGATGTCGGCTTCGTCTGCGGCCATGGCGCCGGCTCCAGCCTCGGCCAGGAGCGGCTGACCAATCCGTTCCTCACCGGCGAGATGTGAGTCGCAATAACTGCTACTTCATTAGGCCCGCGGCGGTCAGCGCCCGCGTGATGACTTCGCCGACATCAATGCCGCGGCGGCGCGGAGACTGCGCCCGCTTGGCGTGGTGAACCCGCGTCGGGCGCGGCGACAACACCGTGGCCAGATCCGGTTCGGGTGCAGGCACCGGAACCGTCATCGCGATGACGCCGGCGCGTTCGCGCGAGATTCCCGTCGGGTCGACCGGAATGGCCTTGGAAACGGTCTTGGAAACGGCCTTTGAAGCCGCATGAGGCGCTGTCCTGGGTTGACGAATTTGGTCGGTCAGGCCGAAGAAATTCGCAATGTGATAGGACGACGAGATGCCTGCCTCGATCAGGAAGGCACCTTGCTCGCCATAACGCTCGTCATTGTCGGTCGCGCCAAGCGGCGTGCCATGGGCCATATCGGTGATGGTGTAGGATTCGACAACGGTCTCACCGTCGGCATTCCACCAGACCTGACGCGGATAGCCGTCGACGTCGCCCGTCGACATCGGCGCGAGCGGTAATTGATGCACATCGAGCCACTGCTTGACGATCTCATCGGCATTGCCCGGACTCACCGTGCGATCGGCGCTGCCGTGCCACACCGACAATTTCGGCCACGCCCCTTTATGCCTGGACGCGTTACGCACGAGGTCGCCCAATTCGGCCGCGGGACGCGACGGCGACTGCATCATGCCGCTCAACGCTTCACGCACATTGCCGGCAATGCCATATGGCAGGCCGGCGATGACGGCGCCGCCTGCGAACACGTCCGGATAGGTCGCGAGCATGACCGAGGTCATGGCGCCACCGGCGGAGAGCCCGGTCACATAGATGCGGCGTGAATCGATGTTGTGATCGCCGACCATGCGCGCGATCATTTGCCGGATCGACCCGGCTTCGCCGCCGTCGCGCGCAATGTCTTCCGGATTGAACCAGTTGAAACAGGTGTTGCCGTTGTTCGATGCCTGTTGTTCGGGCATCAACAATGCAAAGCCGTAGCGTTCCGCAACTGTCGACCAGCCGGCACCACGATCGTAGCCGGCCGCGGTCTGGCCGCAGCCATGCAGTACGACGACCAGCGCTGGCGCGCGCGGAAGGTGCTCAAGTACGAATGAGAACATCCGGAGCGCGCCCGGATTCGAGCCGAAATCGTTAATTTCGACCAGAGGGCTGTGCACAATGCTCCGGCCATACCCCGACAAGCCATTGAAGGCGCTCAGCTTGGGAAGATGGCGGAGAAACTCGACGTTCTTGGTAAGGGACAACTGGCAGCTCCCGGAGGTGATCATCCGTACAACGTCACCTCAACCAGATAGTTGCTGCAGTGCAAAATAAAAAGGCCGTGCACTGTCATTCCCCAAATTTGAATTTTCGTTATCGACGTTAATTTGTCATCCCATAGTCGCGCCGCATCCATGTCAGGAATGCGGCACATGCCATGATCGACAAAGCGAACAGCGCGCACGCGGCCAGCAGCGCTAGGCGCGCCGCGCCTGCCGCTTCAATCGCAAAGAACACGGCGCCGATGGCGGCAACGCCCGCGGCATTGGCGATCTGCGCCATGGTGCCGTACATGCCGGAGCCCGCGCCGGCGCTCGAAGGTTTTACGGTCGAGAGCACCGCGCTCGACAACGGCGCCATCACCAATCCCTGGCCGTAGCCGAAGATCGTCAGCACCAACGCCAACACAATAGCGGAAGGCGCGCTGACGCATTCGATCACGGCCACCAGCGCAGCAAGGCCCGCGAGTTGCACCGCGCAGCCTTCGATCAGTACCCGCGTGCCGCGATGCCTTGCGCGCACACCGCTGTGGCGCGAAGCGATCACAAAGGTCAGCGCCAGCGGGATGAAGACGAGCCCGGCCTGCAGCGGCGGAATATGCAACGAATTCTGCATGAACATGGTCATGACCAGATAGAACGACAGATTGGCAAAGAAGAAAAAAAACACCGCCGCCAGCCCGCGCATGAACGCAACATCCGACAACAGCGAAAGATCGATCAGCGGCATGCCGCCGTTTCGCGCGACGGCGCGTTCGAGCCGTGGGAATGCGGCGATGATGGCGGCACCCGCCGCCATCACCAGCCACACCCATGGCGACCAGTGCAGATCATGGCCGAACAGCAGCGGACCGATCAGGCACAGCAAGCCCGCGAACAGCACGATCGCACCGGGAATATCCAGCCGCGTGCCGGCGCGGCGTGGCGCCACCGGCATCAGCTTCACAGCGGCGGCAATGATGATGGCGCCGGACGGTACGTTGACGAAGAACACCGCACGCCAGCCGAGGCCGGCGAGATCTGATGTCACCAGAATGCCGCCGAGAAGAAAACCGGCAGCTCCCGCCAGCCCCAGCACGATGCCGTAGATGGCAAAGGCGCGGTCGCGCGAGCTGTCGGCAAACAGCAGATGAATGGTCGCAAGCACCTGCGGCACCATCAGCGCCGCGGTGGCGCCCTGCGCCAACCGCGCCAGGATGAGTTCGGGGCCAGATTGCGCCAGCCCGCACCACAGCGAGGTGACGGTGAAGCCGAACACGCCTGATATGAACACGTTGCGCGTGCCGTGGATGTCGCCAAGCCGGCCGCCGGTAACCACCAGCGTGGCGTAGGCGATCAGATAGACCGCGATCACGGCCTCGATCTGCGCCGTGCTCGCCTGCAGTTCGCCCGCGATGGTCGGGATCGCGACGTTGACGATGAAGGCGTCTACCCCGAACATGAATTGGGCGGAGACCACGATCGCGAGCACCCACCAGCGGCGCGAGGAATCGACGGAGTTATCGAAGGAGTTTGTGACGATCTGATGCATCGACGGCGGCCTTGTCCGAAATCTGTTGCACGCATCCGTTACAGCTTTCGGTCACGCGAGCGATTACCCCGGAGGTAAGCGTCCGGCGAATTTGGCCCGATTGCTGCATGGCGATCGGGCTTCCTGCAGCTTTTTCAGGCGCTTGCGCGTTCGGGACGGCCTAGATGTACGACTATGACATGCTGGTGATCGGATCCGGCCCTTCCGGGCGCCGCGCCGCCGTGCAATTCGCCAAGCTCGGCAAATCGGTTCTGGTGGTAGAAAAAGGCCGCCGGGTCGGCGGCGTTTCCGTCCATACCGGCACCATCCCTCCAAAACCCTGCGCGAGACCGTGCTCAATTTGTCCGGCTGGCGCGAGCGCGGCTTTTACGGTCGCTCCTACCGGGTCAAACAGGACATCGCCGCCCAGGACCTGATCGTGCGGCTGCAGAAGACGCTCGATCACGAGGTCGAGGTGCTCGAACATCAGTTCAGCCGCAATCTGGTGCGGACCGCCGCCGGCGAAGGCCGCTTTGTCGGGCCGCACCAGATCGAGATAACAGCCACGAACGGCGAAGCCAAAACCGTGTCCGCCGCCCACATCCTGATCGCCTGCGGCACGCGGCCGTTTCGCCCCGATTACGTGCCGTTCGACAGCAAGACGGTGTTCGATTCGGACGAGATCATCGACCTGCCTAAGCTGCCGCGCAGCCTCACTGTGATCGGCGCCGGCGTGATCGGGGTCGAATACGCCACGATCTTCTCCGCGCTCGACGTCGCCGTGACCTTGATCGAACCACGGCCGACGTTTCTCGATTTCATCGACAAGGAACTGATCGAGGAATTCATGCACGAATTGCGTGACCGCAACGTCGCGTTGCGGCTCGGCTCGGCGGTGAATTCGATCGAGCGCCACGCCGGCGGCGGCATCCAGACCAAACTCGCCGACGGCCGCGTCGTGATGTCGGAGATGCTGCTGTTCGCGGCGGGACGCGTCGGCGCCACCGACCGGCTCAATCTCGGCTCGGCCGAGATCGAGGTCGATCATCGCGGCCGCATCACGGTCGATCCTTTGACGCTGCAAACCTGCGTGCCGCATATCTACGCCGCCGGCGATGTGATCGGATTTCCGAGCCTGGCCTCGACCTCGATGGAGCAGGGCCGGGTCGCGGCCTGCCATGCGCTCGGCATGGAGCCATTGGCGCCGCCGGAATTCTTCCCCTACGGCATCTATTCGGTGCCGGAGATTTCGACCACCGGGCTGACGGAAGAAGAGGTGCGGACGCGCGGCATCCCCTATGAGGTCGGCGTCGCGCGCTTTCGCGAGACATCGCGCGGCCACATCATGGGGCTGAACAGCGGCATGATGAAGATGATCTTCTCGACCAAGACCCGCCGCCTGCTCGGCGTGCACATCCTCGGCGAAGGCGCCACCGAGCTGATCCATATCGGCCAGGCCGTGCTCAACCTCAAAGGCACGATCGATTATTTCATCCAGAACACGTTTAATTACCCGACGCTGGCGGAGGCGTACAAGATCGCCGGGCTCGATGCGTGGAACAGGATGACAAGGTAGATACGAAGCACTCTCCTCGTCATTGCGAGGAGCGAAGCGACGAAGCAATCCATTCTTTCTTTGTGCGGCGCGATGGATTGCTTCGCTACGCTCGCAATGACGGTCGTGGCTCCTTCCGTCATCGCCTCATTCACCTCACACGTGCTCGGCGAGCTCATTTCCGCATGAACGCGAATCCCTTTGTGCGCGACCAAGCAGCGACGCTGCCGTTTCGCCAAGGGATAATCCATGAAATTCCTATCGAAGTTGATGGCCGGGGCGCTTGTCGTTTCATTCACCGACGTGGCATCGGCAACGAAGCCGTGGCCGCCGGGCGTCGGGACGCCGGTCCCGATTGCCGAAGAGGGACAAACCCCGCCCCCGCGCGCGCCCCGGCAGATCTTTCCGGAAAAGCGGGTCCAGCCGCTGACGCCCGAGATCGAAGCGTCGCTCGTTCCAAAGGATAGTTTCAAAGAATGCGATGTCTGCCCCGAGATGGTGGTGGTGAAGGGCTCGTTCATGATGGGCACGCCCGCGGATGAGCCGGACCGCTTCAAGGGCGAAGACCCGATTCATCGTGTCGGTTTTGCAAAACCGTTCGCGGTCGGCCGCTTCACCATTTCGTTCGACGAATGGGACGCCTGTCTCGCCGACGGCGGCTGCGGCCGCGACAAGGGCGACGACAAGGGTTTTGGCCGCGGCCGCATGCCGGCGCAGGGAATCAACTTCATCGCCGCGAAATCCTATCTGGCTTGGCTGTCGAAGAAGGTCGGCCGCACCTACCGGCTGCCGAGCGAACGCGAATATTTCACCCGCGCCGGCACCTCGACGCCGTTCTGGTTCGGCAGCACCATCACCACACAGGATGCCAATTACAAGGCATCGATCCCCTATGGCGCCGGGCCGCGCGGCGCGGACAGCAAGGGGCCCGTGGTGGTGGATTCCTATCCGCCCAACCCGTTCGGCCTGTATCAGGTGCACGGCAACGTGTTCGAATGGACCGAGGACTGCTTCAACAAGCGCTACAACGAAGACACCCCGGTCGACGGCTCACCCTGGCTCGAAGGCAATTGCGAGCGGCGCATGCTGCGCGGCGGCACCTGGAACTGGATGGCCAACATGGTTCGCGCGGGATACCGCGAAAACGGCATCGTGAACGGCGGCGGCTACAGCGTTCGCGTGGTGCGATCGCTGAACGTGCCGGTGCAGTAAGGCAAGGAGCGGCCATGAAATAACAGGCGACGCCGCTGAGTACGGCGCCGCCTGCGGGGCAACTCATTCATTGGAAGCAAGACCCCGGCTCGACCGCCACAGAAGGACCGGGACCTTCGCGTTCTATTCTGGAATGCTGCTGATGGACCTAATCAAAGTTCCTTAAGCCTTGGTGCACCGGGTTCCGTAGAAATACGATGACTCAGGCAGCCGATCTCATCTTGTCCCGGCTAACGAAAACAAGCCCAAACCATCGCGCAATTCATCGAAGGTGGATTGAGTTATCGCGCGCGCCCTAGACGTGCCGGAACGCAACACATCGAGCACGTAGCCGAGATCATTGGACACAGCCTGGCGACGTTCGCGGATCGGCTTCAGCAGCTCTTGCAACACGTCTTCAAGGCGGCGCTTGACCGTCACGTCGCCGAGCCCCCCGCGTCGATACCGCGCTTTCAGTTCATCAACGGAGGCGTGGTCGGTGTCGAACGCATCAAGGTATGCAAAGACAACATTGCCTTCAACGACCCCGGGATCGGATGCGCGCAAGTGATTCGGGTCCGTGTACATGCGATTTACAAAAGCCCTGATCTCGTTGGGCGAGGCTGAAAGCGAAATCGCATTCCCCTGGGATTTGCTCATTTTCGTTTTTCCATCGGCGCCGGGAAGTCGTCCCGTTGACGGAATGAGCGCCTTTGCCACCACCAACAGCTCACGCCCGACCTGCCGGTTGATCCGGCGAACGATTTCATTCGTCTGTTCGATCATCGGAGCTTGATCCAACCCCACCGGCACGACCGTCGCCTTGAATGCCGTGATGTCTGCGGCCTGCGCCACCGGATAGCACAGGAAGCCCGCCGGAATGTCCCGCTCAAAGCCCCGCATCTGAATTTCATCCTTGATCGTCGGATTGCGCTCCAACCGGGCCACGGAAACAAAATTGAGATACAGCTGGGCAAGTTCGGCAAGCGCGGGCAATGCGGATTGCACGCAAATTGTCGTTTCGTCCGGATCGATGCCGACGGCAAGGTAATCGAGGGCCACCTCCAATACGTTGCTGCGCACTTTTTCGGGGTCGTCGATATTGTCCGTCAACGCTTGTGCATCGGCCAGCAAAACAAACTGCCGATGCGTGCGCTGAAGCGCAACCCGATTTCTCAGGGAGCCCGCATAGTGGCCAAGGTGAAGGGGACCGGTGGTGCGATCACCGGTGAGAATGATTGGTCGCACAGTCTCGACAAGCATATGGCTTCTCCTGAATGGAGCCGCCGCGATTGGAGACTTGCCGGAAGACGACCTTGGCTCACCCGATCACGGCGGCGAAGGTCGTTGAAAAAATAACGCCGTGCCGCTCCCTAGAAGGAGCGCCACCAAAGTGCCTTGAGCTGAATGCATTTGGACGTCATGTGCCGAGGATGCCATCGATGCCGACGTCCGGCAAGACGATATCTATTCATTTATGGGCTCCAGCGACCCGGTAAGCGACGCGCGCTGCGACAGCTCGATCCAGTTGCCGTCGGGATCGCGGACCATCGATATCCGCGCCGTGGTCCCGAGCGTCACCGGCGCGCGGGCTTCGCGGCCGCCATGGGCCAGCACGTGGGCGTGCTCGCGATCGACCTCGAAGACCTGGAACGTGATGTAGCGCCAGCCCTTGCCTTCGAAGGCCGCATCATGCGGCGCGCCCGCCGCAGGCTCGACGATCAGCACCGTATCGCCCGCCAGAAACGTCAGAACACCATCGGCGCCAGCAGACTCGCCTGACGGCAGTCCCAACGCTTCGGTGTAGAAACGGCGATGCGCCTCAACGTCGCGCACGCCGAGGCGAATGCCGATGCGCTCGATGCCGTACATGCCGCGTGGCACCAGCACGACACGGTTGCCTTCGGGATCGGCCATCGGCTGCGGCGCGGTCAGGCCATCACGTGCGATCAGCAGCTCACGATAGCCCGACGGCGGATTGTCCGGCAGCGGTTCATAGACCTGATTGATCTTCAGGACCGAGCCGCAGAGATCGTGGCGATGCTGCTTGTAGCCGCGGCGGATCGGCTGCGTGTAATCGAACGGCAGCCCGATCTCGTTCTGCCAGAAGGCGAGCGCGGCCGGAGCGTGATTGGTGGCAAAGCCGATATCGATGCGGGGTTTCGCCAGATTCATTGGATGAGACCGTGGTTCATGATGATCCCTGCGGCAAGCAGGAATCCTGATAATTCCGGCCGACGGTATGTCAGCCAAACTTGCGCGACAATCATGCGCCAGCGGCGGGCTTGGAGGATTGCCTTGCCCAGCCCCACCCCGTAGTTTGGAGCTGAGCAATTCCAAAGAACAATAAATCCGGAGAGAAAACCCCATGGCGCGCCTCAAATTCGGAGCCTTTCTCGCCCCGCATCACCCGATCGGCGAGAATCCGCTGCTGCAATTCCGCCGCGACCTGGAGTTCGTCGAGCAGATCGACGCGCTCGGCTTCGACGAGTTCTGGTGCGGCGAGCACCATTCCTCGGGCTGGGAGATGATCGCCTCGCCGGAAATGTTCCTGGCCGCCGCCGGCGAGCGCACCAAGCGCATCAAGCTCGGCACCGGCGTGGTGTCGCTACCCTATCACCATCCTTACAATGTCGCGCAGCGCATGGTGCAGCTCGACTGGATGACCGGCGGCCGTGCCATCTTCGGCTCCGGTCCGGGCGCGCTGGCCTCCGATGCGCATACGCTCGGCATCGATCCGATGACACAGCGCGACCGCCAGGACGAAGCGATCGCGGTCATCCGCCGGCTGTTCAAAGGCGAGCGCGTCACCGCCAAGAGCGACTGGTTTCAGATGAACGACGCCGCGCTGCAATTGCTGCCGCTTCAGGAAGAGATGCCGTTCGTGGTGGCGTCGCAGATTTCGCCTTCGGGCATGACGCTGGCGGGCAAATACGGCATCGGCATCATCTCGCTGGGTTCGATGTCGACGCAGGGCCTGATGGCGCTGCCGACGCAATGGGGCTTTGCCGAGGACGCCGCCAAGAAGGCCGGCACCACCGTAAGCCGCGCCGACTGGCGCGTACTCTTGAGCTGGCACATCGCCGAGACCCGCGAACAAGCCTATCGCGAGGCCGGCCAGGGGCTGATGAAGTGGCACAACGAATATAATGTCGGCACGCTGCAGCGGCCGGGCCTCGAGCCATTCAAGTCACCCGAGGATGCGCTTGAGAAAACCGCGGGCGGCGAAGCCGCCGCTTCCACCATCGGCACGCCTGACGATTTGATCAAGACCATCAAGAACCTGATGGCGGTTTCCGGCGGCGTCGGCACCATCGTCGGCTTCGTGCATGACTGGGCCAATCCGGAAAACACCCGACGCAGCTGGGACATGGTGGCGCGCTACGTGATCCCGGAGATCAACGGCTACGTCAAGGGACTGCGCGAGTCGCAGAAATTCCTGGTCGAGAACCGCGCGGTGTTCGAGCGCGCGGGGCAAGCCGTGATGGCCAAGATCATGGAAAACGACAAGGCCGCCGCGGCGCTTGCGGTCACCGGCCCCGGCCGGGTCGCGATCCCCACCATCAATGCGCCGGACCTGCAAAAGGAAGCCGCCAAGCGCAAGGCGTAATCCTTAGCGTATTATTCTCGCCGTCATTGCGAGGAGCGCAAGCGACGAAGCAATCCATTATTTCTCCGAGTTGAGAGATGGATTGCTTCGCGGAGCCTGTCATCGGGCGCGCATTCGCGCGACCCGGTGGCTCGCAATGGCGAGGTTGGCAGCGGCCGCCCCAGGAAGCGCTACTTCGCGCAAGCCATCATCGATGTCCCCGTCGAAAGGCGGCCTGCGGCTTTGTGGCGCGGCTTGGATGAACCGGCGCGCGGCCGGAGCTATTGGCTTTGCACCGACGCAACAAAGCGTTATTTTCCTCACCTTGGTTGTGCCGATGATCCCACATAATGGGCCAGTGCCGAACCGGAGCAATTGCCATGTCGATGCAGCATGTGGCTTCCCCCGTGCTTCCCTTCACACCGCCGAAGCGTAATTCACTCAAGCACATACCTGGCGACGAGGGCTGGCCGGTGATCGGCAAGACGCTGGAGGTGCTCGCCGACCCCAAGGGACAGGTCGAGCGGATGCATGCCAAATATGGCCCGGTCTATCGCAGCCATGTGTTCGGCGAGACCAGCATCAACCTGCTCGGCCCCGAGGCCAACGAACTGTTGCTGTTCGACAAGGACAAGCAATTTTCCTCCACCCATGGCTGGGGTCCGATCCTGGGCCGGCTGTTTCCGCGCGGGCTGATGCTGCTGGACTTCGAGGAACATCGCTTGCACCGCCGTGCGCTGTCGGTTGCGTTCAAGTCGGGACCGATGAAATCCTACCTCACGGATCTCGACCGCGGCATTGCCGTGCGCGTCAAGCAGTGGAAGGCGCAACCCGGCGAGATGCTGGTGTATCCCGCGATGAAGCAGCTCACGCTCGATCTGGCGGCAACATCGTTTCTCGGCGCCGAGATCGGTCCCGAGGTGGACGAGATCACGCGCGCCTTCGTCGACATGGTGGCGGCGGCCGTGGCACCGATCCGGCGCCCGCTGCCGTTCACGCAGATGGGCCGCGGCGTCGCGGGGCGCAAGCGGATCGTGGCCTATTTCTCCGAGCAGATTCCGATCCGCCGCGCGCGGGGCGGCGGCGACGATCTGTTCTCGCATCTTTGCCAGGCCACCCATGAGGACGGCGCGCTGCTGTCGACCCAGGATATCATCGATCATATGAGTTTCCTGATGATGGCGGCGCATGACACGCTGACGTCGTCGTTGACCTCCTTCGTCGGCGAGCTTGCCGCGCATCCGGAATGGCAGGCGCGGCTGCGCGAGGAAGTCAAAGGGCTCGGCATCGAGGCCAACGACCCCTCCAGCGTCGACAATCTCGAGAAAATGCCGCTGAGCGAGATGGCGTTCAAGGAGGCGTTGCGGAAGAAGCCGCCGGTGCCCTCGATGCCGCGCCGCGCGGTCCGCGATTTCACCTTCAAGGGCTATGCGATTCCGGCCGGCACCCTGGTCGGCGTCAATCCGCTGTTCACCCATCACATGGCGGATATCTGGCCCGATCCGGACAAATTCGATCCGATGCGTTTCACTGACGAAGCGCAGCGTGATCGCCATCGCTTCGCCTGGGTGCCGTTCGGCGGCGGCGCACATATGTGCCTCGGGCTGCATTTTGCCTATATGCAGGCGAAATGCTTTGCACGGCATTTCCTGCAAAATCTCAGCGTCTCGCTGGAGCCCGACTACAAGCCGGACTGGCAGATGTGGCCGATCCCAAAACCTCGGGACGGACTGAAGGTCGTGCTGAAGGCAGTGTGAGGCTTCGCCTGCTGTCATTGCCGGGCTTGACCCGGCGATCCATCAATCTTGGGGTGATTCTTTTTAGATGGATGCGCGGGTCAAGCCCGCGCATGACAAGTCGATTTCTACTCCACAAACGTCGTGAGCTGCGCGCCTTCGTCGGCCACAAACACCGCGATCAATTCCGCGGGCTCGGTCATGCTGGCATTGGCCGAGACCAGGTGCACGGCACCGGGGGGTTCGAAGAACGACTGGCCCACCTTGAACGTCTCGACCACGCCGCCGGCAAGCTGCGAGCGGATTTCGCCCTTGGTGACATAGGCGGTGACGGAGCCCGCATGCCGGTGCGCGCGGGTGAACCCGCCGGGCCCGTAGAACACGCGCACGATCGTCACCCTCTTGCCCGGCACGTTCGGCAGCGCGTACGAGCCGATCGGCTCGACGGTATCGAGCGTTGAGCCCGAAGGCGCGCTGCTGGCACATAGCGGCTCGATGATCGCCGAGATCGCATCCATCGTGGATGGCAGCGTCTTTCCGATCACGAAGGCACAGGCGAGCCCGGCGATCACGGCGAGATAAAACGGCCGCCCCTGCGGGCTGGCGGGTGACAAACCAAGTGTTGCAGACATCTTTTCTCCCTTTGTTTATCTGCCCGTCATTGCGAGGAGCGGAGCGACGAAGCAATCCATACTCGCCTTGCCGCACGATGGATTGCTTCGCTGCGCTCGCAATGACGTTGTGAGACCCTATCCCTGATCGAATGCCTTGCGCAGCGCGACATAGCCCTGCTGTTGCTGGGTCCAGTTGCGGCCGCCGGTGATGGCGCCGTCGACGACGAGATCGTGGCCGTTGATGAAAGAGGATTCGTCGCTGGCGAGGAACACCGCGGCATGCGCGATATCCTCGGGCAATCCGGCGCGCGGGATCGGCTGCGCGGTCTTGTAGACCTCACGCATCACACCAGGGGTCTTTTCGGCGGCTTCCACCGAAAGGCCCAGCGCCTTGCCGAAGATGCCGGTCGCGATGGCGCCCGGCGAGATCGAATTGACGCGGATGTTCGATTCGCCGAGCTCCATCGCCGTGCATTTGGTGAGATGGATGACGGCGGCCTTGGCCGCGCCGTAGACCATCGATGACGAGAAGCCGGCAAGTCTGCCTGCGATACTGCCATTGTTGATGATGCTGCCGGAGCCCTGCTGGCGCATCTGGGGTGCTGCGTGCTTCATGCCGAGCATCACGCTGCGCACCAACGTCGCCATCGCCGCATCGAAGCGATCGACCTCGAGGCCTTCGATGCCGCCGGTCTGGGCCGGGCCGCCGGCGTTGTTGAACAGGCAATCGATCCTGCCGAACTTTTCCACGCAAAGCGCGATCAGCGCCTTCATCTGCTCCTCGACCGTGACATCGGTCTGACGAAAGATGCAGGCAGCGCCGAGTTTTTTGGCCAGCACCTCGCCCTCCGGCGCGCGGCGTCCGGCGATGACGATCTTCGCGCCTTCGGCGACGAAAATTTCCGCGGTATGCAGCCCGATGCCGCTGGTCGCGCCGGTGATCACCGCGACCTTGCCGTCCAGCCGTCCCATTTCACTTATCCCCTTTGCGAAACCTGAGAAATCCTAGTTGATGATCGCGGACTGGACCATGGTCCGGAACTGATTGCGCAGCATGATCCGCGCGCCGTCATCGACCTGCACCATGTAAATCGCGATCAACTGTTCCTTGGGATCGATCCAGAACAGCGTGCCGGCGTTGCCGGCCCAGCCATATTCCCCGAGCGAGCCCGGCAGGGCGGCGTCGCCTACGCTGGTGCGAACCTCGAAGCCAAGACCAAAACCCAGCCCCGGCGGCCGGCCCGGCCGCGCCAGGGTATGATCCGCCGTCATGAAATCGACGGTCTTGTTGCCGAGCAGGCGCTTGCCGGCGAATTCGCCGCTATCGGCGAGCATGATCGCAAAGCGCAGGTAGTCGTCCATCGTGCTGGTGAGGCCGGCGCCGCCGGACTCGAAACGGGGCTTTTGCGCCACGTCGAAGCGCGGCGTCATCGGCGGCGATTCGGGCATTTGCCAGGGCTGAGCGGCGCGATTGAGCTTGTCTGATGGCACAGAGAAGCCGGTGTCGGTCATGCCGAGCGGCGTCAGAATGCGCTCGTTCAGGAATTCGCCCAGTGTCTTTCCCGAGACGACTTCGACCACGCGCCCCAGCACGTCGGTCGACACCCCGTATTCCCAGCGCTCGCCGGGGGAGAACCGCAGCGGCAGCTTCGCTAGTTTCGCGACAAACTCTTCATTGCTGGCATCACGGCCGCCGATCCTAGCCTCGATATAGGCCGCGTTGATCAATGATTTGCCGCGCGCGCCGTAGATCAGCCCGGAGGTGTGCCGCAACAGGTCCTGCACCGTCATCTCGCGGGCGGGATCGGTCAATTGCAGCACCGCCTTGCCGTTCTCGGTGGTCTCATTGCCCACCTTCATGCGGCCGATTTCCGGAATGAATTTCGAGACGGGATCGCTGACCTGCATCTTTCCCTCCTCGACCAGCATCATGGCCGCGACCGAGACGATCGGCTTGGTCATGGAATAGATGCGGAAGATCGAGTCCGGCCGCATCGGGTCTTTCGCAGCGCGGTCGCGGAAACCCATGGTCTTGTGCCAGGCGATCTTGCCGCGCCGCGCCACCAGCATCACGGCGCCCGGCACCAGCCCGGTTTCGACGTGTTTCTGGGTCACCGCCTCGATGCGTGCCAGCTGGCTGGAGGACAAGCCGACGTCTTCGGGCGTCACGGCCATAGGGAGCACCGGGTCCGCCCAACCGTTCCCGGTAGCCACAAGGACAAAGAGAGCCGATGCGCCGAAAGCGCGAATGAGACGGTTCATCCATTCCTCCCGTTTTTGTTGATGCCAATATTCCCGCCCGCCGGGAACAACGCAAGCAAGCTTATCGCGCTGACAGCGCCACGGCAGAACCCGCCTTATCGTTGCCGGCGGGCTCGAAATCCCCGGTTTCCGTTAGGGTCGGCCTTATTTTGGATTCGCTGATCACGTGAAGTGACAACACCGATGACGAAATTGATCGACGAGTTCAGGCACGGCTGGCAGGGGATTTCCCAGCCCTCACTGCTATTCAGCACCGGCTTTGCGGTCTGTTGCCTGGTTTTGGCGACCCTGGCGCGGTGGGGACTGGCCCAGATCCGTCCCGACGTGTTCTTCACGCCGTATTTTCCGGCGGTGTTCTTTGCCACCGCCTTTGGCGGCTTCCGGATCGGGATCGCAACGGCGCTCGCCGGCGGCGCGCTTGGCGTCGCCGTCAATTTCAGCGACGCCGTAACCGATTCCGCCCGCCTGGCGCTGCTGCTGATTTTCTGGGCGGTGTGCGGCATCACGATATGGGGTGTCGAGCACTACCGGACCATCGTCGCGCAACAGCGGCAGATCGCCAAGCGCCTGATCGAGGAAGAAGAATATCGCAAGCTGATCGTCGAAGAGCTGCAGCACCGGCTGAAGAACAAGACATCGACGATCCACGCCGTTCTGCACCAGGTCTTGCACGAAGAACCGCAGGCCTGGAGCAGCATCGATCACCGGATCCGCGCGCTGTCGGCAACCGACGATCTGATCGCACGGATCGATGGCAGCGGCTGTGATATCAAGGACTTGCTGCGCTCTGAACTCGGGCCTTACGGCCATGTCCGGTTCAACCTGAATGGCGATCCGCTATTCCTTCCGGCCAAGCTGGCGGTCAGCCTGGCGCTGATCTTCCACGAATTGGCCACTAATGCCGGGAAGTACGGCGCGTTTTCCGCTGCGAATGGCATGCTGCAGGTGTCGTGGACGGTGTCGGACGACAAACTCAATGTGGCATGGCTCAAGATCACCTGGGACGAAACCGAGGGGCCCGCGGTCGAAAAAATCGGAGCGCCGGGCTTCGGCACCAAGCTGTTGCAATCGGCACTGCGCTCGTTCGACGGCAAGACCGAAGTCAGTTTCCTGAAGACCGGCGTTCACTGCACGATGCAGTGTCGCATCCCCGCGAGCTGAACGCGGCTGCACAACCTAAAGGCACAATTCGCAATTACTGCAAGCAGCCGAAGCCCGAATTGAGATTCTGTTAATGACGATTGCGGCCGTAACGTCCGAAAGCGCCAACTTGTAGGAGTGTCGCGGTTTTTCACAGTTCCACTTAACCAAAATTAGAAGGGACTTTGCCAAGCTCCGCGGCATGCATAGTCCCTATAAACATGACCTTCAGGCGGCCGCGACCGAGGCCGGTAATGAAGGCGCTTTTGATACCGAATTGAGCATTCTGCGGGATATCCTCAGATTGCTTCCGACAGCCGTGACGGTTCAGGACGAGCAAGGCGAGTTCCTGCTGGTGAACGACGCCGCCGCGACGTTATTGCAGATGGCCGCGGCAGCGCCTGCGCCCTCGCAATTGAGCGATCGCCAGGAGACCTGCCTCGAGTTGCTCCGCAGCGGCCACGCGGCCACACTGGAAGAGGCCGTGACATCAGGTCCGGCCAAGCACGTATTTCTCACCTCGCACCGGCCGATCCAGATCGCCGGACGCAGTTTGCTGCTCTCGAATTCCGCCGATATCACCGATCAGAAGGCGTTCGAGGACGCGCTGTTCCGCTCGGCCTATTATGACGAACTAACGGGGTTGCCGACCCGGCGGGTGATCGAACACCGCGTCAACACGCTGCTCACGCGCGACAGCGCCCGAGGTCCCTTACAAGTTCATTTGCAACAAGGCCATTTTCAGCAAGATAATGTCCACGGCCACTTCGCGCTCGCGTTTCTCGACGTCGATAATTTCAAGCACATCAACGACTATTACGGTCACGCGATCGGCGACGCCTTGCTGGTCGAAATGGCCAAGCGGCTGGGCATGGATTTGCGCGAATCCGACATCCTGTCGCGGATCAGCGGCGACGAGTTCATGCTGCTGCTCAATCCGGTCCAGAGCGAGAGCGAAGTCGCTGAATACATCCACTTCATCCTGCAACGGCTGAAGGCGCCGTTCTTCATCGACGAATCGGAGATATTCGCCTCGACGTCGATCGGCGTCAGCCTTTATCCCGAGCACGGCAAGACCTACGACGCGCTGCGCCAGAATGCCGATATCGCGATGTACCGCGTCAAGAACGGAAGCAAAGGCGGGGCAGCGTTCTTCGACTCCAGCATGGAGCGCGAGGCGCTGGCGCGGATG
The DNA here is from genome assembly GCF_018130085.1 of Bradyrhizobium sp. AUGA SZCCT0169. NCBI lineage: Bacteria > Pseudomonadati > Pseudomonadota > Alphaproteobacteria > Hyphomicrobiales > Nitrobacteraceae > Bradyrhizobium > Bradyrhizobium sp. AUGA SZCCT0169. Next base: position 175,387 of record NZ_JAFCMC010000013.1, read on the forward strand.
AAGGTCGAACAATCGCTGCGGCTGGCTATTCTGGAAAAGCGCTTTTGCTGCGCGTTCCAGACCAAGGTCGATATCCGCAGCAAGGCGGTCACGGGCATCGAGGCGCTGGTGCGGCTCAGGGACGATGAGGGCGTGATTCAGGCTCCCGGCACCTTCATCAACCTCGCCGTCGAACTGGGGTTGATCGACGAACTGACCCATCTGGTGCTGGCGGAGATCGTCAAGTCGATCGACCTGATCAACGAGACCTTCGGTCCCGATACCACGATCAGCATCAACGTCGCGGCCAAGCAGGCCGGCAATCCCGAATTCATGCGGCCGTTCGCGCAGGCGCTGGAGGCCACCGGATTTCCGAAGCGCTTCATGATCGAGGTGACCGAAGACGCTTTTGTCACCAAGACGCATTTCCAGGATGAAATCCTGCCGATCTTCCGCAAACTCGGCGTCGGCATCTCGATCGACGATTTCGGCATCGGCTATTCCTCGCTGTCGGCGCTGGCCGACATCACCGCCGACGAAATCAAGATCGATCGTTCCTTCATCACCGATATCCATCTGCGGCCGCGCAGCCAGGGCATTTTGCGGGCGATCGAATCGCTGAGCGAAGCGCTCGGCATGACCGTGATCGCCGAAGGCCTCGAAACCTTCGAAGAACTGGCCTATCTGCAGGCCGCGACCAAGATCCGCTATGCGCAGGGCTATTACTTCTCCAAGCCGATCTTCCTGGAAGACCTCAGGCCGGCGGCACCGCTCGCCAGCGAAACGCGCGCCAGCCTGTCGAGCCGCCCGGCTCAGGAAACCCGCCCGGCGTTTTCCCGCGCCAGCGGCTATCGCCGCTGAGCCAGCCTGCGCCAGTGTCCGCCCAACCCCGCTGGTTGCACCATAAGATAGACACCACCATGCGCTGCGTGCGGCCAGCCATGCGCGTAGCGCTGCCGTAAAACGGCATTCAGGGGCGCGATTAAACCTTAGGTAACCGGATTTCCTAACGGCTTATGACATGAGCGCATCGTATGAAGTTCCCCGGGGAGAAGGGGGAATGCGCGTTCTGTTTCGCGACCTGAATAGCATGGTGTCCCGAACTGCGGCGGCCAGCCGGCGTCTCGGCACGACGATCCGTGGTCCGGTGCTGTGGCTGACCGTTTGCGGGGCGCTGCTGGTTACGGCGATTTTCGCCGGCACGATCATGATGGTCGCGGAATTTCGCGAGCGCGCGCTGGCCAACAGCGAACGCGAACTGCAAAACACCGTCCTGCTGCTCACCCGTCACTTCGACCAGCAATTCGAGGACTCCGACACCATCGCAGCCGACGTGATCGTCCGGCTGCGGATTCCCGGCATCGCTTCACCGCAGGCGTTCAGGGAATTGATTTCGAGTTCGGAATCCCACGAAATCCTCCGATCCAAAGCCGGTGTCCTGTCCTATCTTGGCGACATTTCGATCTATGACGCTGACGGCAACATCATCAATTGGTCGCGACCGTTACCGACGCCGGCCCTTAACATCTCCGAACGCGCCTACTTCCAGTCCTTTAAGTTCAATCCGCAATCACCTTCGATCCAGACCGAGGGGCTTCGCAGCCTTATCAGCGGCAGTCTGAACACGGTCGTCGCCCATCGGCTGACCGGCGAAGATGGTGTCTTTCTCGGCGTGATGACACGGCGCATCGATCCTTCCAACTACGTGAAGTTCTTTGCTTCCGTCGCGATCGGAGCGGACGCCGCCGTTTCGATGTTTCACACCGACGGCACCCTGCTGGCCCGACATCCGCGCGCCGAGCACCTGGTCGGACAGAAATTCAGATCGGCGCCGCTGCTGCAGCGCGTCCTGACGCAGGGCGGTCAGCAGACGCTGCGCGTCAAAAGCCCGATCGACAACAGGGACCGGCTGGGGTCTGCGGCCCAGTTGAGCCGCTTCCCGATCATCGTCGTCGCAACCAATTCGATAACCGCCGCGCTTGCCGATTGGGAGGCCCAGACCAGGTTCCTGGTCAGCGCCGCCATACTGGCGGCATCGACGATCGCGTTGATCCTGTTCCTCATCATCCGGCAGATGACCCGGCAAAGCAGGGAGGCGCAGCAACGGCTGGAATCGGAACGGCACCGGCTCGACACAGCGCTCAACAACATGATCCAGGGCCTGGTGATGTACGACGCGTCCGCGCGCATCGTCACCGTCAACCAGCGCTACATCGACATGTTCAACCTGTCGCCGGACATCGTAAAGCCCGGCTGCCATTTCTCCGACCTGATCCAGCACCGCAAGGACAAGGAAGCCTTTAGCGGCGACGTCAAGGAATTCTGTTCCGGCGTTCTGCGCAATGTTGCCCAGGGCCGGATCGATCAGAGCATGATGCTTTGCCCGGACGGGCGAAGCTTCCTGGCCATCAGCCGGCCGCTGGCGCATGGCTGCTGGATCGCCACCATCGAAGACGTCACGGAGCGTCGCAAGCTCGAGCAGGAACGCGACCGCAACCATGCTTTCCTGAGCCAGATCATCGATCACATCCCCTCGCAGATCACCGTGAAGGGCGCCAAGGATCGCCGCTACCTGCTGGCCAACCGCGTGGCCGAGACTCAATTCGGCATTTCCCGCGACAGCATCATCGGCAAAACCGCCTTCGACATATTTCCGCAAGCGTCCGCCGAGATCGTCACGGCCGACGACGACAAGGCGCTGCGATCCGCCGACGGCCTGTTCAAGGACGAGCATCTCTGGGAAACCCAGGCGATGGGCCGTCGCTATATTACCTCCAGACGGCTCGGCATTCGCAATCAGGCCGGCGAGCCCAGCTACATCGTCCATGTCGTCGAGGATGTTACCGAGCGGCGTCGCGCCGATGAAAAGATCGCCCATCTTGCGCATTACGACGCGCTGACCGACCTGCCGAACCGGGTACTGTTCCGCGAACAGATCGAGCGCGAGTTGCAGAAGGCCGTCGGCGGCGAACAATTCGCACTGCTCTATATCGATATCGACGAATTCAAGGGCATCAACGACTCGCTCGGGCATCATGTCGGCGACGAACTGTTGAAGGCCGTCGCGTCCCGTATCAAGGAGTGCCTCAAGCCGACCGATCTGATTGCGCGGCTCGGCGGCGACGAATTCGCCGTGATCCAGACCGCGGTCGGCGACCGCGACGACGTCATCGAATTCGTGACGCGGATCCAGGAGGCGATCCGGCAGCCGCATCACTGCCTCGGCCATTACCTCTCGACCGACGCCAGCATCGGCATCGCGCGGGCGCCGCAGGACGGCACCGATCTCGACCAGCTGATCAAGAACGCCGATCTGGCGATGTACGGCGCCAAGGCCGGAGGCCGCCGCACCCATCGTTTCTTCGAACCGGTCATGGATGCCCGCGCCAAGGCGCGGCTGACCATGGAGCAGGACCTGCGGCAGGCAATGGTCGATGGCGGCTTCGAAATTCACTATCAGCCGCTGCTCGACCTCGGCAGCAACGACGTGGCGGGCTGCGAGGCGCTACTGCGCTGGCGTCACCCCGAGCGCGGCATGGTCTCGCCGGCGGAATTCATCCCGCTGGCGGAAGATATCGGCCTGATCAACGAGCTCGGCGATTGGGTGCTGCAGACGGCGTGCATGGAGGCCGCAGGCTGGCCATCTCATGTGCGGCTGGCCGTCAACGTTTCGCCGGTCCAGTTGAGATCCCAGACGCTGGCGCTGCGGATCATGGGGGCGCTTGCTTCCTCCCGCCTGCCGCCGGACCGGCTGGAGATCGAAATCACCGAAGCCGTGCTGATCCATGACGACGAGACCGCGCTGGCGATCCTGCATCAGCTCCGCGCCATCGGCGTGCGCATCGCGCTCGACGATTTCGGCACCGGCTTCTCCTCGCTGAGCTATCTGAAGCGCTTCCCGTTCGACAAGATCAAGATCGACCGCTGCTTCGTCAGCGACATCGAGGTCGACGGCTCGGAGACGATCGTGCAGGCGGTGGTGAACATTGCGACTTCGCGCAACATGATCACGACCGCCGAGGGCGTCGAAACCGAACAGCAGAAGGCCTTGCTGAAGCGGCTCGGCTGCACCCAGATGCAGGGCTATCTGTTCAGTGCCCCCAAGCCGGCTGCCGAGGTGCGGCGGTTGATCGGCGTTGGCAGCGAAGCCGCGCTCGCTTCGGCCTGAACCGCGATGTCTACCGGCGCGACCCTACGCAGCCAGGCGGCCCCGATTGTTCTCGGCGAGGATGGGGCGGATCATCCGGCCGAAACGCTCGGCCTCCTCGTCGTGCAAATAGCCGGACAGGCAGAACGAATGGCAGCCAGCATCGATGAATTGCTGCAGCGTATCCGCGCATTGCGCGGGATTGCCGACGACGGCGATGCCGGCGGTATCGACAACAAGGCGTAGAGTGGCGCTGCCTACCTGCGATGTCACGATCGTTCCCTCATCGGATCGGTTTCGTAAACGGATTCATGCAATGCAAAAATGCGCGGGCCGATCGGATCGCCATCCGTGTCGACCTCAAACAGCCCCCATGAGAAATTCTGCAGCTCCTCCTCAGTAAACATCGGATCTTCCAACAGGTAACAAAGCTGGAATAGAAACTCCGATTGCACACCACGCACGATGTTGACGAGTTCTTTTGCCGATACTCCTTTCTCAAGGCACGTCTTTAATGCGTGGGCGACAGGGGCATGAGGCCCGTCACGATCCCGCTCCGCGGCCTGTCTCCAGCGCTGTATCCACTCCTCATCGCCAGTGCGAACGACCTGGCTCCAGGCCTGTCTCAGAAACAGGAACCGTTGAAGCTGGGGAATTCCCTCATCAAGCTGGGACCTCGCCCAGGACTCTGGCGCCTTGGCGCCATATTTCGCAAACAGCGCTGTCAATTCTTTCAGATTGTCCGGGGTGTACATTTGTTTGCCTCGTTGGGCGCAAGTAGGGCTTGAGCTTCATCACGAACCAAAATGCGTCTGACGCGCGATGATCTATTGGAAGAACCGCAGAACCTCACTATCACGCAGCCAGGCGGCCCCGATTGTTCTCGGCGAGGATGGGGCGGATCATCCGGCCGAAACGCTCGGCCTCCTCGTCGTGCAAATAGCCGGACAGGCAGAACGAATGGCAGCCAGCATCGATGAATTGCTGCAGCGTATCCGCGCATTGCGCGGGATTGCCGACGACGGCGATGCCGGC